>NZ_CAXAOJ010000012.1:0-184509 GCF_963970945.1 Pseudomonas sp. RA_5y_Pfl1_P24
TCGCTGAAACCAACCGACCGGCAGCGTCATAGGCGTAGGAAACAACCTTCTGCTCCGTCACCCAGACAAACGGACCGTCATCCACTGCCCGTTCAACTTGGTAATCCACCGCGACAATGCGGCCCGATGCATAGCGCAAAAAAAACGAGCGCCCGACGCCGTTGTCCAGCCGCTCGATCTGCCCGAGGTAGTTACGGAAAATGCGTAACCGGTTGTCATACGCATCGCTGATCGCTGTCAGCACACCGTCGCGAAAATGGTAGAAACGCGATGCCTGAGCCAGCACCAACTCATCAGGCAAAGACCCCAGGTAGATCGCCACTTCAGCCAAGCTATTGGTGATTGCTGGCCGAGAAACAGAAGGCAAGGGCAGGGTAGTCGACCGATTCTCATGATCCGTCCACACCACCGAGTCACCAGAAACAGCAAGCCGATGCGCCAGCGAATGACTCCAGCCAAACCCCAGCCCGCAATCCACTTCCACCGCACTGGTGCGGTACAACCGAGTCCACTCGAACGGCAAAATCCCATCGAGCGCACCATCGGTCAGCGTCAGCAATTCCTCCCCGGTGACCATCGACACCGGGCAGCCATTGGTCGCGGTCTTATCCGAAGCAGGCGTCGCATCTCCCGCCGGATTTTTCGAACCAGCAGGCACGTCATCTACATGCTCTGTCTGCTTCAATACCGCGTTTTGCCGGGCCTTCCAGCGCATCTGCATCGTGCCTTGCTTCAGCCCGCCAACCACCCCGCGAACGGCCACCGCCTTGTAGCGATCCATGGCCTGCATAAACTTCTTCAGAATCGCCAGAAGCCCCCTGACAAAGCTCACCGCCGCCTCGAGGATCTGCGCGCCATACTTGACCAACCGCAAGCTCAAATACGCCACGCCCGCCGCTGGCAATGCGATGGTCAACACCACGCCAATTACCAGATCAACCAGCAACGACACCACGAACCCAGCCGCCACCTCGGCCATTTCACCGGGCGGTAACGCGTCCAGCCAGATCATCGCCGTGCGCACCAACAGGAACAGCGCCGCCTCATCACTGGCCAGCAACATCGCCTGCTCCATGACCTTGGGGGCGTCGGTGGCGATTTGTGCCAACTTGTCGGCCTGATCACCCAGTTGCTCGACGAACTTCAGCGGGTCTTCAAGAATTGCCTGCACCAGCTTGATGCTGTCCCACACATCACGGAGCGCCGCCCAACTGCCCGCCAATAGGCCGCTGCCAATCGCGCTGGCAGTAGATCGCTCCCAATGCGGCTTAAACCCAGCCCACTGCGACCGAAGCCACTGCTCCAGATCCGCCATCAGCCCAGCGTAAGAGGCAAATAGCGCGTCTACCTGCTCCGCAGAAACGCCGCCCTGCACCCGCACCTGATACCGCCCGCCGGCGGCGCAGTGGTGTGAGCCTTTACCCTGTTCATCCAGCATGATCACGGTGGAGCTGCCGTCATCCAGCCCGACCACCTCCACCGGGATATCGCCGATCGGCACGTCATACACCGACTCGAACAGGCTCTCGATTTTCAGCTCGCCGCCCATCGGGCATTGGGCCACGGTCGCAAAGCCCGTATCTGCCATGCTCACCGACCGCTGCGAACCCCCGACCCGCAACACCCGATCCATCCCCAGCAACGACGGCATGTCCAACCCGTGGCTCACCGAATCCAGCGCACGCGAATACCAAGCGCCCATCTGCTGGCGATAAATCTCCACGCTCTGATGAAAGCCATCGAGCTCAAATTCGATAAGGCTGATGTGGGAAGCGTGGGTCATCCGTGACGGCTCGACAAAGGGCAAGGCGTCGGAGCATGCCGGAGCAAAAAGCGGCTGGATGAACGGTTGAGAAATTCAGAAAAGGCCCACTACAAAGGGGAAATAACCGCGCAATACCAACCCCAAGAGCTACACAAAAAAGCGATAAAACTGATTGCAGCAACCACTCTCAAATAAAAATCGCTCTCATCCTTGCCCGATTCCCCGACATGGCCGTCATGGTTAATAGAACCTCCCTTACGCAGGATTTCCCATGTCGCGCCTTGCTCGTCCCTTGCACCCACTGACCCTGTCAGTGGCGATGGCTTTTGCCGCCGTGCCGTTGCTGACTGCCCAAACCGTCTTCGCCGAAGAAAGCAGCAGCGCCGTGCGCGGTTTCTCGATTCCTGCCGGTGACCTGAGCCAGGCGCTCAATAGCCTGGCCGAGCAGGCGGGCCTGGTGTTGGCCTTCGATGCGAGCTTGACCCGGGGCAAGCGCAGCAAGGGGTTGAGCGGGCAATACGACACCGGAGTTGCGCTGAACCAACTGCTCGCTGGCAGCGGCCTGCAGGCGATGAAACTCTCCGCCGATCGCTACCGCCTGGAAGCTATCCCGGATAACGGCGCGGCCATGGAGCTGCAGGCCACCACCATCAGCGGTGCGTACCAAGCCGAAAGCCCGACCGGTCCGGTGTCGGGTTATGTGGCCACGCGCAGTTTGTCGGGCACCAAAACGGATACCGCGTTGATCGAAACCCCGCAGTCGATCTCCATCGTCACCAAAGACCAGATGCGTGCGCAAAACGCCGAGAGCCTTAACCAGATCCTGCGCTATAGCGCCGCTGTTATCCCGGAAACCCGTGGCGCCACCGCGTCGCGTCTGGATCAGTTGACCATTCGCGGTTTTGCCCCGGCCACTTACCTCGATGGCTTGCGCATGCCTTCGAGCCGTGACGCCTTGCCGCAAAAGGACGCGTTTGACCTGGAGCGCGTCGAAGTGCTGCGCGGCCCTGCGTCGGTGTTATATGGGCAGGGCACGCCGAGCGGGGTGATCAACATGGTCAGCAAGCGCCCGTTAGACGCGCCGTTTCATGAAGTGGGTGTGGAATACGGCACCTTCAACAAGAAGCGCACCACTTTTGACTTGAGCGGCCCGCTGGATGATCAGGGTGTGTATTCGTACCGCGTGGCCGGGCTTTTCGACGATGCCGATGGCCAGGTGGAACACACCGAGACGCGCCGTCAGTCATTGTCCAGCGCCTTTACCTGGCGCCCGGATGACGCCACGTCGTTGACCCTGCTCGGGCATTTCCAGAAGGACCCCAAAGGCGCGTCTTACGGCTCGGTGCCGGCCTGGGGCTCGGTGCTGCACAGCCCGACCGGGCGCAGCATCGATGTGGATCTCTACGATGGCGAAAAGAAGTTCGAGAAAAGCGACCGCGAGTATTACTCGATCGGCTGGGCGTTCGAGCATCATGTCGATGACGTGTGGACCGTGCGCCAGAATGCCCGTTACCTGCGCACCGAAGGCCAATACCGCAGCCTCTACAGCAACATCCTGTTATCGGATTACCGCACCATCCAGCGTTCGACCATTGCCAGTGATGTCGATATGGATGCCTACACCCTCGACAACCAGTTGCAGGCCAAATTTGAGACGGGGCCGTTGCAGCACACCTTGTTGATGGGGCTCGATTACCAGAACACCAGCACCGATACGCTGTCCGGCTCAGGCGTGTACAAGGCCGGACCTACCCTGGATATCTTTGATCCGGTCTACGGCGCGGCGGTCCCCGTGCCGGCCTATACCACCGACGGCACCTCGCGCAGCGAACAAACCGGCGTCTACCTGCAAGAGCAGATGAAGTGGGACAAGTGGGTATTGCTGCTGGGCGGTCGCTATGACTGGGCCAGCACCGATAACAGCACCCAGACCCTGCGCAGCGGCGCCAAGAGTAAATCTTCGTTGGACAGCAAGGCGTTTACTGGCCGTATCGGCCTGGTCTACCTGTTCGATAATGGCCTGGCACCGTATGCCAGCTACGCGGAGTCCTTCAACCCGCAATCGGGTACCGGGTATGGCGGCTCGGTGTTCAAGCCGACTGAAGGCAAGCAGTATGAAGTCGGCATCAAGTACCAGCCGCCGGGGAGCAACAGCTTTATTACGGCGGCGATCTTCGACCTGCGCCAGACCAACGTACTGACCACCGACCCGGACCCCACCCACCTGTGCGGCAGCGGGCGCTGCCAGAGCCAGGACGGCGAAGTGCAATCGCGTGGCTTTGAGCTGGAGGGCAAGGCTAGCCTCAACGATAATCTGGACATTACTGCGGCCTACGCCTATCTGGACAACCGCATCAGCCAGTCCAACAACACCGTGCGCTATTCGCCCATCGGCGATATCGGCGTAGGCCCGAACCTCGCCGCCGAAGGCACCACCACCTACGCCGTACCGCGCCACACTGCGTCGGCGTGGGCCGACTACACCTTCCACGATGGCCACCTCAAGGGCTTCGGCGCGGGTGCGGGCGCACGTTACATCGGCTCGTCCTGGGGCGATACCGCCAACACCCTGAAAGTGCCGGGCTACGCCTTGTTCGATGCGGCGGTGCACTACGACATCCCAAACCTCACCAGCCTTAAGGACAACCTGCGCCTGGCGCTCAACGCAACCAACCTGGCGAATAAAGAGTACGTCGCCTCCTGCTACTCCTACTCGTGGTGCTGGTATGGCTCGCAGCGGACCGTGCAGGCGAGCGCCACTTACCAGTGGTGATGGCACGCAATAAGGCAATTTAATGGCCCCTTTGTAACAAAATCCTCGCCAGAATCGCGTTTATTTTCAGGTGGTTAGGTGGGGATGCAAATGCGCACTGTTGGAATCATGCTGATCGCCTGCTCCCTGGCCGGCGGCGCAGCTGCCGTGCAGGCACGGGAGCTGCGCGAGGGTGACAAGTATATGTGCAGTTGGGGCGCAGGCACCGCCGCCAGGGCCCAGAAACTCAAGTTGTCGGGGGTGTCGCTGTACGCCGCGCGGCAGAAAATCCAAACCATCAAATTCAATAAATCCTGGATGCGCATGATGGCCATGGGCATCACTGAACAGACCTACGACAGCGGCTCACGGCTGAAACCCGAGGCGATTCGCCAGAGTTTCTATCAGGACTGTGTGCGCTACAAAGTTGCCCGCAAATAACCGCTTAGTGCGACGGCGCTGGGCTGGCATCTTCCTGGAAATACAGCACTGAACGCAGCAGGGGCGATACGCCCATGCCCTTGCGGGTAGCGGTAATCACTCGCGGGCCAAAGCTGCTTTCCAGGGCAGTGTTGAAACGCACGCTGGCCTGGACTATTTCGTCCCCGTGCTGCTCTCCTTATTCGCGAAAGCAGCATGACAAGTGCCTGCAGAGCGCTTTACAAATCCACGACATTCACTGTGTTTCTATTTGCATACAATTGCGTCCTCTATCAGGGGGGCCAGTATGCAAACGCTAATCCGCACGGCGACGCAGGACGATATCGACACGCTGTTCAGCATCCGCACGTCGGTGGTGCAGAACCATTTGAGTGTCGAACAGATGGCTGGGCTGGGCATCACGCCGCAGGTGTTGGCCGAGAGCATCGAGGCAGCGCCCTGCGTGTGGGTCGCTGAAGTGGATGGCCGGGCCGTCGCCTTTGCCATGGTCGACCTGGCCGAAGGCGAGGTATTTGCGATGTTCGTACGGCCCACTCACGAAAACCTGGGCCTGGGCCGTCAGCTGATGGCGGTCGCCGAAGCCGCGCTGTTTGAACACCATGACCGGCTGTATCTGATCACCGATGGCCGCGACGAAATACGCGCCAACGGTTTTTATCAGCGGCTCGGTTGGGTCGTGGTCGGTCAGGTTGACGGCGATGATGTGCGATACGAGAAGAGCAGGACGCAGTAGTCTAATGAACGCGCCCGAGCCGTCGTCTTCTAACAGCGTGCGCTACTTCGTGCTCGGAGTGCTTTGCGTTGCCGTATTGCTGGGGATTTATTTTGTCCAGCTCAACGCCCAGGTTGATCGCGCGAGGCAAGCCGCCAACGAGCGCTTGGCACTCTGTCGGCAGGTGGAAAGTATCGCGCGTTCACTACTGCCTAATAGCCTTGATACACGCGAGACATGTGAGCCGTTGAACGAGCGTATGTCGAAAAGTGTGACGCCGCCTTAATTCAATAACCCTTTTTTATAAGGGGGAATTTTGGCGGTATTTGCACCAAAAAGTGGCATTCATAGAGTCCGCCACCTTAAAAAATGTGTGGTTATTGAATGACTTACAGCGCTTTTAATCCGACGAAAGGATTAAAATAATCTTGTTACAGCTTTTTACAGTCGCTACTATAGCCGGGCGTTCACCTCCCACGGTTTATGCATTTTTAAATCCCAAGTTTCCATCAGCTACTTGGGATTTTTTTTGCCTGCAATTTGACCTCAACGTCAAACTTCACCTGTGGCGAACGCTGCACGCATCCGCCCATTGCGTTTGGCCTGGTACAACAACTTATCGACCTCTTCGACAAACCCCAGCATCGGGCTATCGGGTTTTACGATGTGTGTGCCGACGCCCAGGCTCAAGGTCAAAAGGTTCGATACCGGCGAAAAACCATGCTCGATCTGCCTTTGGCGAATCAGGTGCAGGCAGCGTTGCGCCACTTGCCTGGCCGACGCCGCATCGGTTTCCGGCAGTAACCACACAAATTCTTCGCCGCCGATGCGCGCAATGAAATCCCGTGGCCGGTTGGCGGCCTGTGACAGGGTGTGCGCGACTTGGCGCAGGCATTCGTCGCCCTTGATATGGCCATAGTGGTCGTTGTACTGCTTGAAAAAATCGATATCCAGGATGATCAGCGACAGTGGCAACTGACTGCGCTGGGCGCTGGCCCATTCCCGTTCCAGCACCGTGTCGAACATGCGTCGGTTGGCGATGCCGGTCAGTCCATCCTGGTAGGAATATTCCTCAAGTTGTTTTTGCAGGCGCACCAAGTGTTCTTCGGTCTTCTTACGCTCGCTGATATCGAACATAAAGCCGATCAGCGCGTCGACTTCACCGTCCTTGCGCACCACGTGCACCACGTCGCGAATCCACACGTAGTCGCCCTTCGTGGTCAGCGCCCGGTAATCCGCCTCGTGGTCGACCCCTGCGCGGGATTGCGACACGCAGAAATTCACCACGTATTCACGGTCGTCCGGGTGCATGCGCTCGATCCAATCGTCCACGCTGACCCAACTTTGCGGGCTCCAACCGAGCAAGGTCTCGATCTGCGGGCCGATATAACTGAAGGCCATGCTCTGCCAATCAATGCGCCAGGGGATGGCCTTGGTCGACTCCAATAATGTCTTGTACACATCGCTGTCGGGCTGGCTGGGAGGGTCGATGCTCATAGGGGCTTTGCTCAGAATGATGGCGAAAGGCCGAGAGCCTCTTGTGATCGACGCGTGGAGTCAAGTGCCCTCCGAAACAGCAGACGAGAGGTCGCAGGCAGGGTTTTTTGACGTCAGCGAATCGACATCTTCGAGCGGTTTCCGGCCGGGTCGACCTGCTGCTGACCGGCGTGTCCCCCGAGGGTTTGGACAGCATCCGCTCCATCTCAAACCTGATTGGCGAGTTGCGCACCGAGATCACGGCCGGGCGCCTTGGGTTTGCGGTGGTCGGCTAGCCGTTGACGGTGTGGGTCGGCGTATCGAGCGCGCCGTAATAGCGCCAGCAGCAATGGCGGTGCTCCGGCAGGATTACGCAGCCGCTGAGGCTGACGATCAGCAACGCGGCAACCAGCATGGAAAGTCGACGGTACATGGTGTGTCCTCTTGGGTGGATAGGCGTTAATCCTTCAACGCTGCCAGCGGCGTAAATCCGTCGCGAAGCTTTCAAACATTTCATCAAGCGCCGCCATCCCCCGGGCAATACTGCCTGCGCAAATAACCTGCACATTCTTCGACGGATTTTTTTGCACCCACCGTTCAACCCATCAGCAACCCGCACTTTCGCGCGTTGAATGAAGGAGTTGCCATGAGACCCCTGGCCAAATTGCGTGTTGCCTTGCTTGCTCCGCTGGCGCTCGCCGCGTTTGTCAGCACCCCCACGTTTGCCCAGACCGAAATCATCATCCGCCAGGCGCCGCCGCCGGAGCGCGTGGAAATGATCCCCGTGGAGCGCCCGGGTTACGTCTGGGACCGTGGACACTGGCGCTGGGAGGGACGCGGCTACGCTTGGAAGCCCGGCCACTGGCAGCCTGTGATGCGCAATGCGCGCTGGGAGCCTGGCCATTGGGAAGCCCACGGCCCCAATTGGTACTGGCGTGAGGGGCATTGGATCCGCTGAATCAGCCACCCGGACTGAGAGTTGCCCGATTGAAAGACACTGATCCGGACGTTGAACTGCTTGCACGCATCGGCAACAACGACCCCGCGGCCGTCAACGAAATGGTGACGCGCAAACTGCCGCGTCTGCTGGCGCTTGCCAGCCGGATCCTGGGGGATGCCGATGAAGCCAGGGACGTGGCCCAGGAAAGTTTCCTGCGCATCTGGCGCCAGGCGGCGAGTTGGCGCAGTGGCGAAGCGCGCTTCGACAGCTGGTTGCATCGGGTCGCGCTGAACCTTTGCCATGACCGCCTGCGCCGGCGCAAGGAGCGCCCTCTGAGCGACGCGCAAGCGCTGGAATTGGCCGACAGCGCACCGTCCTTGGATGAACAGTTGGAAACCGCCGACCGCAGCGAACGCATGGCCGCCGCCTTGGCGGCATTGCCCGAGCGCCAGCGCGAAGCCATTGTGTTGCAGTACTACCAGGAGCTGTCGAACATCGACGCCGCGGCCCTGATGAACATCAGCGTCGAGGCACTGGAGAGCCTGCTGTCGCGGGCCCGACGCCAGTTGCGCAGCAGCCTTGCCGACACACCCGGGCTTGGCCGCCCAGGAAGGGGAAAGACATGACACCCGAACGATTTGCGTATCTGGCCGACGCCTATGGGGCCGATTTAAAGCGCTGGCCTCTGGCGGAGCAAGGCGCAGCGCAGGCACTGCTTGAAAGTGCTCATCCCAGTGCCCGCGCGGCCTTGGAGGAGGCCGGTTGGCTCGACGCCCAGCTGAACAGCTATCAACTGGCGCTTACCGACCCGGCACTGGCGAGGCAGATCCGCCAGTTCGCGCCGCGCCGCAGGTCGTTCTGGTCGCGCTACGCCAACTGGTTGTCGCCTGTGGGCCTGGTGGGCGTGAGCATTGCCGGCATTGTTACCGGGATGCTGGTTGCGTCGATGAGCGTGCCGCTGCCGATGTTGTCATCCGAAGTGTTGCCCAGTGTCTTCGATCAGGGCGATGCGCAAGTCATCTTTACCGTCAACGCCGAGGACACCGAGCAATGACCGCTAAATCCCTGAAACCGTGGTTGTTTGTCTCGGTATTGCTCAATGTATTTTTGATCGGCGGCGTGGGCGGAGGCCTCTACCATTGGAGGGTCAACGCCAAGCCCGCCGTAGCGATGGTCAGCCAGCACGGCCTGCGCCAGGCCATGGTCAACTTACCGCCGGAGCGGCGCAGGGAGTTGCGTCAGCTGTTGCGCCGTAACAGCGCTGACAGCCAGCCGCTGGTCATGGCGGGCCGGGAGGCGCGGTTCGGGGTGATCAAGCAGTTGGAAGCGCCGACGTTGGACCGGGATGTGCTGGTGACTGAATTGGCCAAGGCGCGTGAGGCGGATATGGCGCTGCGGGCGCTGGTGGATACGACATTGGCGCAGTTTGCCAGTACATTGCCTCGGGAGGAGCGGCAGACGTTGGTGGAGGCGTTGTATGTGCGTGGGCAGATGGCCGGGAAAAAACCTCGGTCTTGAGCATTAAACTTGCTTCCTTTAGAGGTTCGCGGTTATTACCTGGGCGGCGTGGCCACTCTCTAAAAACCTGATTCGCAAGGACCGCTCAATGATTGACCTCCAGGTACTGCAACAACTGGCCCCCAACGGCGTGCTGCGCAAACCAGGCTTACCGAGCAATGGCGGCTGGTAGAGGACTTCATGACCATCCGCCAGGCCATGGCAGTACCGATTGCGCACGCAGCCGCTGCCGCGTTCGTCAGATCCTTTGTCGAACGGCAGAAAGAGAATGGTTTGGTGAAGCGAGGATTGGTCGCCAGCGGGCAGAGCGCTGAACTACAGGCGACGTAGGAAGGATTTAACGATGTGTCGGGTAGCGTCGGTGGTGTCGAGTTCTTCCATCGCGCCATAGGGATACCACTGGCAATCGATTATTTCGTTGCAAGGTTTTGCATCGGCAATGTTCACAACGGACGCTTCGAAAACGTGGTGAACGGTGTCGCGGGCTTTCAGCTCTTGCAAGTAGAGCAAGCCGTCCACGTTCAACCCGGTTTCTTCTTGCAGCTCGCGTTCGGCGGCGCCGACCGGGCGCTCGTTGCGTTCTACCTTGCCGCCCGGCAAGGCCCATTTTGACCTGGCCTTACGCACGAAGAGGATATGCCCCTCGTGTTCGCAGATGACCGTTGCGCGTATTTTCATCGTTTAGCCCCGCAGCGGAATGAGTGTCATAAAATTGTAATTCAATTGTCATGCTAAGTGGTTATAGCGCTGACGTGTGGGGATGTGGATACTGCCCGATTGATCAAAACGGACGAGGAGAGCAGATGAGCACCGTACGCTGGGGCATGATCGGCTGTGGCAGTGTCACTGAATTGAAGAGTGGACCGGCTTTCTACAAAGCGCCAGGTTCTGCGCTGGTGGCCGTGATGGGGCGCCGTGAAACTGTTGTGCGTGATTATGCGGCACGCCACGGTATCGCGCGCTTCTATACCGACGCCCAGGCACTGATCAACGACCCCGACGTTGACGCGGTGTACATCGCCACGCCGCCCGACAGCCACCTTGAATACAGCCTGATGGTGGCCGCAGCCGGCAAACATTGCTGCGTCGAGAAGCCCATGTCGCTGAATGCCGAGCAGAGCGCGTTGATGCAGCGCACGTTCGAGCGTGCCGGGCTGCATCTGTTTGTTTCTTACTACCGCCGCTCGCTGCCGCGCTTCCAGCAAGTGCGTGACTGGCTGCTGGACGGGCGCATCGGTGAGCTGCGTCACCTGACCTGGACCTTGTGCAAACCTGCGGGAGTCGACGACGCCAGCGCCGCTAACTGGCGTACCGACCCGACGATTGCCGGTGGCGGCTATTTCGCCGACTTGGCCAGCCATGGCTTCGACCTGTTCCAGTACCTGGCCGGGGACATCATCGAAGTCTCGGGCTTCACCGCGCGCCAGGCCGGGCGCTATGCGGCCGAGGATGCAGTGACGGCGTGCTGGACGTTCAGCTCCGGCGCGTTGGGTATGGGCTGCTGGAGCTTCGTCGCGGACCGGCGTGAAGATGTGGTCGAGATGATCGGCAGTCGTGGGCGCATCCGGTTCTCGGTGTTCGAGGACCAGCCCCTGCACCTTGAGGGCGAGACCCATGAGGTGCTGGAAGTACCCTGTCACGCGCATATCCAGTGGCATCACGTATTGGCCATGAATGCGCATATCCGTGGCGAAGCCGAGCATCCGTCATTGGCCATCGAAGCGTTGAAGACCGATCGGATCCTGGACAAGGTGCTACAACGTAACCCCCATCATCCTGGGTAGTCGCGATAGGGTTTTCTTTTTCCAAGGAACAGACCAATGAAATACTGGATGATGGTGTGGCTGGTACTCGCCACAAGTGCAGTGGCGGCCCCGCGTAGCCAAGGCACGCCTGGAGAGTTTGATTTCTATGTGCTGTCGTTGTCATGGTCGCCAACCTTCTGCCTCACGCACCCGGCCAATGAACAGTGTTCGGGCAAGGGCTACGGCTTTGTGCTGCATGGCTTATGGCCGCAGTACGCACGGGGTGGGTGGCCGGCTTCGTGCTCAGCGCGATCGCAGTTGAGTCGCGAAGAAATCGAAAAAGGTGCTGCATTGTTCCCGACCCGTTCACTGCTTCGGCACGAATGGGCCAAGCATGGCACCTGCAGCGGGCTGGAGCCACTGGCGTATCTGGAAAAAACCGACGAGGCGCTGGGTGTGGTGAACATTGCGCAGCAACTGCAGCCGTTCAATACGCCGCCGTCGTTACAAGCCCGTGAGATCGAGGCGTTGTTTCGTGAGAGCAACCCGCGCATGGGCAGCCATGGGCTGGCGGTGATCTGCAAAGGCAACGTGTTATCGGAAGTGCGCGTGTGCCTGACCAAGGACCTGGCCTTCGCCGGCTGCCCGCGCAGCGTCAAAACCCAGTGCCGCGACGGCGATATCCGCATTCCCGCCCAGCGCTAGGGCATCATCGCGACGCGATAGCGCTCGTCAAAATCCTCGGCCAACTGCGCCAGCGTGACCTCTACCAGACGTTCCAGCAGCAACGTCCGAGCGTGCGCCGCACCACCCCCCGGCGTGGTCGACGACTTGCCTGACATCGAAGGCCTCGAAGAGCGTAGGGTCAGCGTCTAACACGGCGCTGTACGGCGCATCCGCGGTGAGCGGGTCGATGGCCCGGCCGGCCGTTATCTGCACACCAATGAAATGCGCCAGACTTCCGTGCCCGGTGTGTTTGCTGGTGGTGATGTCTCCCTTGCCGCCGGTTCCGTCGCGCTGGCCGTGGCCGAGGGCGTGCGTGCCGGCGTGGGCGCGCACTTCTCGTTGATCGACGGTTGAGGCGCCCAGACGGCACTGGCTTGATGGCGAAAGTAAGGAACCGGACATCCTGCGTCGCTTGGAACAACTCAGCCCACGACTTTTCGCAAGAACCCCTTGTCGCAACAGTGGTGGGTGGTACGCGACGAGCCAGGCTCCAGGGTGTCACTGTGCTTCGCGCCCCATGCCGATTGCGCGCTGCCCCTGGACCCCAGCCTTGGTTCGACGCCTACTGCCGCGCCGGGCACGTGAAAGCCCGGAATTGGGAGTTGTTTGTCAAATAAGCCTGCGGAGGGCATTTTCTTCAATACCGCCGCCGTTTTGCCCTTTACCGTGAAGCCATCTGCACCCATCACCCTAAAAGGGACCCCCCATGAGCTTGATCATTTCCATGGCTGCCTTCGCCCTGGCGACCTCCATCACACCGGGGCCGGTGAATGTCGTCGCGCTCAGTACAGGCGCGCGCTTCGGTTTTGCCGCCAGCCAGAAACACGTGCTCGGCGCCGCCGTGGGCTTTACGTTGCTGTTGGTGTTGATTGGCCTCGGCTTGCATCAAGTGCTGCTGCGCTGGCCGATCCTGACCCAGTTGATCCAGTGGGGTGGGGTGGCGTTTTTGCTGTACATGGCCTGGAAACTGGCGGTGGACAACGGCCGGCTGGACGCCGACCGCACGGCCATTGCGCCGTCGATGCTCTATGGCGCGATCATGCAGTGGCTCAATCCCAAGGCCTGGCTGGCCTGCGTGGCGGGGATGGGGTTGTTTGTGGCGGATGGCGATACCGCACAGGTCTGGCTGTTTGCGGCGATTTATCTGGTGATCTGTTACCTGTCGGTCGCTTGCTGGGCCTACGCCGGCACGTTCCTGCGCCGCTACCTCAGCAACCCCCAGGGCGTGCGGCTGTTCAACCGCTCAATGGCCGCGTTGCTGGTGGCCAGTGTGGGTTATTTGCTGATGGCGTGAGCCGGTCGCGGTATTGCCCCGGCGTGGCGGCGAAATGCTGTTTGAACGTGCGCTGGAAATGCGCCTGGTCGGCAAAACCTGCGGCCTGGGCCACATCGGCGATCAACTCGCCCTGACGCAATTGCGTCCGGGCAAACTGGATGCGCTGGTTGACCAGGAATGCATGGGGCGTCAGCCCGTAATACTGCTTGAAGGCGCGGATCAGGTAAGACGGCGACAACTCGGCCGCCGCGCAGATATCTTCCAGTTTCAACGCCTGGGTGCAGTGGACGCGGATGTATTCGGCAGCGCGCTCCAGCTTGTGGTTGACCTCGCGTACCGGGGTGTCGGAGGGGTTGAGGCGTTGTTGCACCTCAGTGAAGTAACTCACCAGCGCACTCTGTTTTTGCAGGTGTTCAGCTTGTTCGTCCACCAGTATTCGATACAACGCCAGCAGGCCGTTGTACAGCAGCGTGTCCCGAGTGTAAGGCGTGTCGAAGGGCCGGTAACCCTGGTCCGTGCTGAAACCCAACTGGTGCTGCAAGTCGGCCAGCCACGGCGTGTCGAGGTACAGCATCTGGTAGGACCACGGTTCATTCTCGATGGGATTGCACGCGTGAACGTCGCCGGGGTTCATCAACACCACGGTGCCCGCGCTGATCTCAAAGGTTTGCGCGCCGTAGTGGTAGTAGCTGCGCCCCGTCGTCACTGCGCCAATCGAAAAATGCTCGTGCGCGTGCCGGGTGTAGGTCACCTTGCGCCCATCATCGATGGTACGTGCTTCAATGAACGGCAAGCGCTCATCACGCCAAAAGCGTGGTGCGTGTGCGGGTTGCGCGGTGTTGTTCAACGACATGGCGGTGGTTCCATCCCTTTAGAGACCGGGGGACGATCATTGCACAGACCGCCAGGGTCGTCAGCCTGTGTACGTCAGGCGGGTACGAGGAAGGCTGCCTCCAGCAGTTGCCGCGTGTAAGCATGCTGCGGATCAGCAAAAATCGCCCGTGCATCGCCTTGCTCTACCACCTGCCCGTGCTTAACCACCATCAGTTGGTGACTCAACGCCTTCACCACCGCCAAATCATGGCTGATAAACAAGTAAGTCAGGTTGTACTTGGCCTGCAAACTGCGCAGCAGTTCCACTACTTGGCGTTGCACCGTGCGGTCCAGCGCGGAGGTGGGTTCGTCAAGCAGGATCAGGCGAGGCTTGAGCACCAGCGCGCGGGCGATGGCGATGCGCTGGCGCTGGCCGCCGGAGAACTCGTGGGGGTAGCGGTGCCGGGAATCCGGGTCGAGGCCCACTTCCTTGAGCGCCGCGATGATCGCCGCTTCCTGCTCGGCGGCTGTGCCCATCTTGTGGATGCGCAGGCCTTCGCCGACGATCTCGCTGACGCACATGCGCGGGCTCAGGCTGCCGAACGGGTCCTGGAACACCACCTGCATTTCCCGGCGCAACGGGCGCACCTGTTGCTGGGTCAGCGTGTCCAGTTGCTGGCCTTCGAAGCGAATCCCGCCCTTGCTGGCGATCAACCGCAGAATCGCCAGGCCCAAGGTGGATTTGCCCGAGCCGCTTTCGCCGACGATGCCCAGGGTTTGCCCCTGAGGCAGGCTGAAGTTAATGCCGTCCACCGCCTTGACGTAATCGACGGTGTTGCGCAAAAAGCCCTTCTTGATCGGGAACCACACTTTCAGGTCATCCACCTCCAGCAACGGGGGGCCGACTTCATTGGTCGCCGGCCCGCCGCTGGGTTCAGCCGCGAGCAGTTCCTGGGTGTACGGATGCTGAGGTGATTGGAACAGTGTCTCGCAATCGGCCTGCTCAACGATGCAGCCCTTTTGCATCACGCACACGCGATGGGCGATACGCCGCACCAGGTTCAAGTCATGGCTGATCAGCAACAGCGCCATGCCCAGGCGTGCCTGCAACGCTTCGAGCAATTCGAGGATCTTCAACTGCACCGTGACGTCGAGGGCGGTGGTCGGTTCGTCCGCGATCAGCAACTCCGGCTCATTGGCCAGCGCCATGGCAATCATCACCCGCTGGCGCTGGCCGCCAGACAGTTCGTGGGGCAGGGCCTTGAGGCGCTTGTGCGGTTCGGGAATGCCCACCAGCTCCAGCAGTTCCAGGGTGCGCAGGGTGGCGGCTTTGCCGGTGAGTCCCTTATGCAGGCCGAGCACTTCGTTGATCTGCTTTTCGATGTTGTGCAGGGGGTTCAACGAGGTCATTGGCTCCTGGAAGATCATCGCAATGCGGTTGCCGCGAATGTGCCGCAGGCTTTTTTCCTGGAGCGTCAGCAGGTCTTGCCCGGCGTAGTTGATGGTGCCGGATGGGTGCCGCGCCAGCGGGTAGGGCAGCAGGCGCAGGATCGAGTGGGCGGTCACCGATTTGCCCGAGCCGCTTTCGCCGACCAAGGCCAGGGTTTCGCCGCGCTTGATATCAAAGCTGACGTTGTTCACCACGCGGTGGTGATGTTCGCCCGTGACGAACTCGACAGAGAGGTCGCGGATTTCGATCAGATTGTCCTGATTCATCTCATTTCCTCGGGTCGAAGGCATCGCGAGCGGACTCGCCGATAAACACCAGCAAACTCAACATGATCGCCAGCACGGCAAAGGCACTCATGCCCAGCCACGGCGCTTGCAGGTTGGATTTGCCCTGAGCCACCAGTTCACCCAACGACGGCGAACCGGCGGGCAAGCCAAAGCCAAGGAAGTCCAGCGCGGTGAGGGTGCCGATGGCGCCGGTAAGAATGAACGGCATGAAGGTCATGGTCGACACCATGGCGTTGGGCAGGATATGCCGGAACATGATCGCGCCGTTCTGCATGCCCAAGGCCCTGGCCGCGCGCACGTATTCCAGGTTGCGTCCGCGCAGGAACTCCGCGCGCACCACGTCCACCAGGCTCATCCAGGAAAACAGCAGCATGATCCCCAGCAACCACCAGAAGTTGGGCTGCACGAAACTGGCGAGGATGATCAACAGGTACAGCACCGGCAACCCGGACCAGATCTCCAGGAAACGTTGCCCGGCCAGGTCGACCCAGCCGCCGTAGAAGCCCTGCAACGCGCCGGCGATCACGCCGATGATTGAGCTGAGCACGGTGAGTGTCAGGGCAAACAGCACCGACACACGAAAGCCGTAGATCACCCGCGCCAACACGTCGCGGCCCTGGTCGTCGGTGCCGAGCAGGTTGACGCTAGAGGGGGGCGCCGGAGCTGGCACTTTTAGGTCGTAGTTGATGCTCTGGTAGCTGAATGGGATCGGTGCCCACAAGGTCCAGGCATCCTTGGCGTTGAGCAGTCCCTGGATGTATGGGCTCTTATAGTTGGCCTCTAGCGGGAATTCACCGCCGAACGCAGTTTCCGGGTAACGCTTGAGCGCCGGGAAGTACCAGCCGCCGTCATAGTGCACGGCCAGCGGCTTGTCGTTGGCAATCAGCTCCGCGCCCAGGCTCAGCACGAACAGCACCAGGAACAGCCACAGCGACCACCAGCCACGCTTGTTGGCCTTGAACCGCTCATACCGGCGGCGATTGAGGGGGGACAGGTTCATCTCAATGCTCCCGGCTGGCAAAGTCGATACGCGGATCGACCAGGGTGTAGGTGAGGTCGCCGATCAGTTTTACGATCAGCCCCAGCAAGGTGAAGATAAACAGCGTGCCGAACACCACCGGGTAGTCGCGGTTGATCGCGGCTTCAAAGCTCATCAGACCCAGGCCGTCGAGGGAGAAGATCACCTCCACCAACAGCGAACCGGTAAAGAAAATACCGATAAACGCCGATGGGAAGCCGGCGATCACCAGCAACATTGCGTTGCGGAATACATGGCCGTAGAGCACGCGGTGGTTGGTCAGGCCCTTGGCTTTGGCGGTGACCACGTACTGCTTGTTGATCTCGTCGAGGAAGCTGTTCTTGGTCAACAGGGTCATGGTGGCGAAGTTGCCGATCACCAACGCTGTGATCGGCAACGCCAGGTGCCAGAAGTAATCGATGATCTTGCCGCCCCAGCTCAGCTCGTCAAAGTCGTTCGACGTAAGCCCGCGCAAGGGGAACCAGTTGAAATAACTGCCCCCGGCAAACACCACGATCAACAGGATCGCAAACAGGAACGCCGGGATTGCGTAGCCAACGATGATTGCCGAACTGGTCCACACGTCGAAATGGCTGCCATGCCGCGTGGCCTTGGCGATCCCCAGGGGGATCGACACCAGGTACATGATCAGCGTGCTCCACAACCCAAGGGAAATCGACACTGGCATCTTTTCCTTGATCAGGTCGATGACCTTGGCGTCACGGAAGAAGCTGTCGCCAAAATCCAGCGTGGCGTAGTTCTTGACCATGATCCACAAGCGTTCCGGCGCCGATTTGTCGAAGCCGTACATCTTTTCGATTTCCTTGATCAGCGCCGGGTCCAGGCCCTGCGCGCCGCGGTAGCTGTTGGAGCCGGCCACCGAGACCTCGGCGCCGCCACCGGCAATGCGGCTGGTGGCGCCTTCAAAGCCTTCAAGCTTGGCGATCATCTGTTCCACCGGCCCACCGGGAGCGGCCTGGATGATGACGAAGTTGATCAGCAGAATTCCGAACAGCGTGGGGATGATCAGCAACAGGCGACGAAGAATATAGGCCAGCATTTAATCGCCTCCGCTCGCCGAATCGGCGCTCGTGTTTGTGCTTGTGTCTAGGGTGACAGCCGGTTTGACATCGGGTTTTTCCCACCAGGTGGCGGTGCCGACGTCGTAGCGAGGCGCGACTTTGGGGTGACCCAGATGGTCCCAGTACGCCACGCGGAAGGTCTTGATGTGCCAGTTGGGAATCACGTAGTAGCCGAACTGCAGTACGCGGTCCAGGGCCTTGGCATGGGCCACCAGGCTTTTGCGCGAGTCGGCGTCGATCAGCTCTTCCACCAATTGGTCGACAGCCGGGTCCTTGAGGCCCATGTAGTTACGGCTGCCGGGTTTGTCGGCGCTTGAAGACTTCCAGAATTCCCGTTGTTCGTTACCCGGCGAGGTGGATTGCGGAAAGCTGCCCACCAGCATGTCGAAGTCCCGCGAGCGAATGCGGTTGACGAATTGCGAGACGTCAACCCGGCGGATCACCAGTTCAATGCCCAGGTCGGCCAGGTTGCGCTTGAACGGCAGCAGGATACGTTCGAACTCGGTCTGCGCGAGCAGGAACTCGATGGTCACCGGTTTGCCGGTGGTGTCGACCATCTTGTCATCGACAATGCGCCAGCCGGCCTCCTGCAACAGTTGATAGGCTTCGCGCTGCTGTTTACGGATCATCCCGCTGCCGTCGGTTTTGGCCGGCTCAAACGCCTGGGTGAAAACTTCGGGCGGGATCTTATCGCGCAGGGGCTCGAGGATTTTCAGCTCATCCGGGCCGGGCAGGCCGGTGGCCGCCATCTCCGAGTTTTCAAAGTAGCTGCGGGTGCGCGTGTAGGCGCCGTTGAACAGCTGCTTGTTGCTCCACTCGAAATCCAGCAGCAGGCTGATGGCCTTGCGCACGCGCACGTCCTGGAACATCGGCTTGCGCATGTTGAACACAAACCCTTGCATGCCGGTAGGGTTGCCGTTGGGGATCTCTTCCTTGATCAAACGGCCTTCTTTGACTGCCGGTGTGTTGTAGGCGTTGGCCCAGTTCTTCGCGCTGAATTCCAGCCAGTAGTCGAACTGCCCGGCCTTCAAGGCCTCCAGGGACACGGTGCTGTCGCGGTAGTAGTCGGTGATGCGGTTATCGAAGTTGTAGAAACCTTTGGCGACCGGCAGGTCCTTGGCCCAGTAGTCCTTGACCCGCTCGTAGCGGATCATACGCCCGGCCTTGACCTCGGCCACTTTGTACGGCCCGCTGCCCAGTGGTACCTCGAGGTTGCCCTTGGCAAAGTCGCGGGTCGCCCACCAATGCTTGGGCAATACCGGCAATTGCCCGAGGATCAGCGGCAGTTCGCGGTTGTTGGTGCGCTTGAACTTGAACAACACCTTCAGTGGGGCTTCGGCGATCACTTCGTCGACGTCGGCGTAATAGGTGCGGTAGATCGGCGAGCCGTCCTTGATCAACTCCTGAAAGGTAAACACCACGTCTTCGGCGCGGATCGGGTGGCCGTCGTGGAAGCGCGCCTCGGGACGCAGGTAGAAGCGCACCCAGCTGTTGTCCGGGGCTTTTTCGATCTTGCCGGCGACCAGTCCGTATTCGGTGATTGGCTCATCCAGGCTTTGCATGGCCAGGGTGTCGTAGATCAGGCCCAGGTTGTCGGCCGGCACGCCCTTGCTGATGTAGGGGTTGAGGCTGTCGAAACCGCCCATGGCCGACTCGCGGAACGTGCCGCCCTTGGGCGCTTGCGGGTTGACGTAGTCGAAGTGCTTGAAGTCGGCGGGGTACTTCGGCGGTTCGTTGTAAAGCGTCAGTGCGTGTTGCGGAGCGGCATGGGCTGCGGTGCACAGCAGCAGGCTGCCGAGCAGTGCGTTGCGCAAATACATCATTGGGCTTTCTCCGAAGCTTTCAGCCACCATGCGCTCAGGCCCAGGCTGTAGGGCGGCGTGGTGACAAAGGCGAACCGGTTGCGGTAGGCCAGGCGATGATAGTTGAGGTACCAATTGGGAATGCTGTAGTGCTGCCACAGCAACACACGGTCCAGGGCACGGCCGGCGGCCAGTTGCTCTTCGCGGGTCTGCGCCGCCAGCAGTTGTTCCAGCAGGTGATCGACAATCGGATTATTGATGCCGGCGTAATTCTTGCTGCCCTTGATCGCGGCCTGGCTGGAGTGGAAGTACTGCCACTGCTCAAGGCCCGGGCTCAGGGTCTGGTTGAGGGTGATCAGGATCATGTCGAAGTCGAATTGATCCAGGCGCTGCTTGTACTGTGCGCGGTCGACGGTGCGCAGGCGCGCGTCGATACCGATGCTGATCAGGTTCTCGACATAGGGCTGCAGGATGCGCTCAAGGTTCGGGTTGACCAACAGGATTTCGAAGCGCAGCGGTTGCCCATCCTTGTTCAGCAGGCGCTGACCCGATAGCTTCCAGCCGGCTTCACCGAGCAGGGTGAGCGCATGGCGCATCGTCTCGCGGGGGATGCCGCGACCATCGGTCTGCGGCAGGCTGAACGGCTGGGTAAGCAGGCTGGCCGGCAACTGCTCGCGGTACGGTGAGAGCATCAGCCACTCACGGCCGGTTGGAACACCGGTAGCGGCGAATTCGCTGTTGGGGTAGTAGCTCAATGTGCGCTTGTAGGCGTTGCTGAACAGGGTGCGGTTGGTCCATTCAAAGTCGAACATCAGCCCCAGTGCTTCGCGCACCTTGGTCTGGCTGAAGGTTGGCCGACGGGTGTTCATGAACAGGCCCTGGCTTTGCGTTGGGATCTGGTGGGCAATCTGCGCTTTGATCACATCGCCACGGTTCACCGCCGGGAAGTTGTAGCCATTGGCCCAGTTCTTGGCCTGGTGTTCGATATAGATATCAAACTCACCGGCCTTGAAGGCTTCGAACGCCACATCGCTGTCGCGATAGAACTCCACTTCGACCTTGTCGTAGTTATAGAAGCCCTGGTTGACCGGCAGGTCCTTGCCCCAGTAATCCTTGACCCGTTCGAACACCAGTTGCCGGCCTGGCGTGACTTTGCTGATGCGGTACGGCCCGCTGCCCAGCGGCGGCTCGAAGGTGGTGGCCTTGAAGTCGCGATTTTTCCAGTAGTGCTGGGGCAATATTGGCAACTCGCCCAGGCGCAGGATCAGCAGCGGGTTGCCGGCGCGCTTGAACACAAAGCGGATGCGGTGACGATTGAGGATGTCCACCCGCGCCACTTCCTGCAGGTTGGTGCGGTATTGCGGGTGGCCTTCGGTGAGCAGGGTGCGATAGGAAAACGCCACATCATAGGCGGTGATCGGCTTGCCATCGTGGAAGCGTGCTTCCGGGCGCAGGTTGAACACCACCCAACTGCGATCCTCGCCGTACTCCACCGACTGGGCGATCAGCCCGTAGCTGGAGGTGGGTTCGTCGCCGGAGGGCGCGTACTGGCCGGTACCGACCATCAATGGCTCGTTCAGCTCATTGACGCCGTATTGCAGGAAATTGGGGGTGGAAACCGGGCTGGAGCCCTTGAAGGTATAGGGGTTGAGCGTATCGAAGGTGCCAAAGGCCATCACCCGCAATGTGCCGCCTTTCGGCGCTGCAGGGTTTACCCAGTCGAAGTGGGTGAATTTGGCCGGGTACTTGAGCCTGCCGAACTGCGTATACCCGTGGCTCTCGGTAATTGTCGCGTTCGCACCAAAGCTCAAGGCCAGACTTATTAGTAGAAGGAGGGGACGCTTCAAGTCAGAGATCCGATCCAGGCGGCTTGGGCTTTATGATCGGTACAGTAACAGCTTGTTCCGGTTGGAAAAAGGCCGTTGGGAAGGCCCTTTGAGGGCTGGCGCGGTATTGAATGGTGTGAAGATCAAATGTGGGAGCTGGCTCTCATGCGATAGCATCACCTGGGTGTCATTGATACACCGCGGTGTCTGCATCGCAGGCAAGCCAGCTCCCACACAAGCCAGCTCTCATGCGGCTTATCTTGGCCCGGAAACCACCAGCATCTGCCCCGGTTTGAGCGCCTGGCCAGTGCGTGGGTTCCAACGCTTGAGATGTTGCATCTCGACGTTGAAGCGCTTGGCGACGATGTACAGCGAGTCGCCTTTCTTGACCTTGTACTGCACCGGCTTCTTGCGACTGGCTACCGCGCGGCGGGTGTCCTGCATCACCAGGGTCTGGCCGACCTTGAGGGCCTGGCCGTTGAGCTGGTTCCAACGTTGCAGGTCATGCACATTGACTTTGTTGGCCTTGGCAATCAGCGTCAGGTTGTCACCCTTACGCACTTTGTAGCTGCGGGTACGCCCGGTAACCCGTGCAGTCTCAACTTCGTGGAACACCTGTTTTTTGGGGCGCATCGCCAGTAGTTCTTCCGGCTTCATCGTCGAAAGGGTGCTGGTGAGCAGTTGCGCTTTGGAACTTGGCACCAGCAAATGCTGCGGGCCGTCCAAGGTGGTGCGTTGTTTCAGGGCCGGGTTGAGCTGGAACAATTCGTCTTCGTCGATCTCGGCCAGCGCGGCAACCCGTGACAGGTCCATGCTTTGCTTGACTTCAACCACTTTGAAGTACGGCGTGTTGGCAATCGGGTTAAGGTTGACGCCGTAGGCTTCCGGCGCCAGCACTACCTGGGACAGCGCCAGGAACTTGGGCACGTAGTCCTTGGTTTCCTGGGGCAGGGGCAAGTTCCAGTAGTCAGTCGGCAGGCCGAGCTTCTCGTTGCGCTCGATTGCCCGGCTCACCGTACCTTCGCCGGCGTTATAGGCAGCCAGGGCCAGCAACCAGTCACCGTTGAACATGTCGTGAAGGCGGGTCAGGTAGTCCAGGGCGGCGGTGGTGGAAGCGGTGATATCGCGGCGGCCATCGTAGGCGCGGGTCTGGCGCAGGTTGAAGTAGCGCCCGGTGGAGGGAATGAACTGCCACAGGCCGACCGCATTGCTGCGCGAGTAGGCCATTGGGTTATAGGCACTTTCAATCACTGGCAGCAGCGCCAGCTCCAGGGGCATGTTGCGTTCTTCAAGGCGTTCGACGATGTAATGAATGTAGAGGCTGCCGCGTTCGCCGGCGTTTTCCAGGAAGGAGGGGTTGCTGGCGAACCACAGGCGCTGTTGCTCGATGCGCGGGTTGACGCCTACGTCGTCCTGCAATTGAAAGCCACGTCGCATGCGTTCCCAGACGTCTTGTGGGACGTCGGGAGCCGGCTTCTCTGAAAGCCAGATGACGGGTTTCTGTTTGATCTTGGCGGTAAGGTTTGGCTTGGGTTGCACGGTGGGTTGTGCGGTGAAATTGTTTGATTGGCAGCCCGCCAGCGTGGCGGAAACAGCCACCGCCACAGCTTGAGCCAGGCGGGTCAATGCGTCTGAATGGTTGGATTTACGAATAGATGACGACATTGGCTGGAAGTAAGTTCCGGGCAAAAATGTCGGGCGATTCTAGAAAGCGCATTGGTTCCGGTCAACCATTCAGAAATTACGTATCAGATTGTTTTCCGTTAGAACTTATCTTTCCAGGCCCTCAAGCTAGCAAACACCTCGGCCCCAGAGCGGTTGTCGCGCCCATTCCGTTCGTCCGCTTTTTGTTTAACGGATGTTTCAGAGGTGCGCAGAAAGGGATTGGTGCGCTTTTCCAGGGCCAGGTTGGAAGGCAACGTGATCTCGCCGCGGGCCCGCAGTTGAAGGACGTTTTCCACGCGTTCGGCGATATCGGCGTTGTGTGGTTCCACCGCCTGGGCAAACTTGAGGTTACTTTGTGTGTATTCGTGGGTGCAGTACACCAAGGTATCGGCAGGCAGTGAGGCCAGACGCTCAAGAGAGGCGTACATCTGTTCCGGCGTGCCTTCGAACAGGCGCCCGCAACCGGCGGCGAACAGGGTGTCGCCACAAAACAGCACGCCTTGGTGATAAAAGGCGATATGGCCCAGCGTATGGCCAGGCACTGTATAAATGTCGAAGTCCCAGCCGAGCACCGTGATGCGGTCATTATCGATTAACGCTACGTCCCGCGCCGGGATCATCTCGTTGGCCGGGCCGTAGACCTTGGCGTCGGTAGCACCTTTGAGTTGTTCGACACCGCCGACATGATCATGGTGATGATGGGTAATCAGGATGTCGCTGAGGGCCCAGCCAGGGTTTTGCTTGAGCCAGGCCAGTGCGGGCGCGGCGTCGCCGGGGTCGACTACGGCGCAGCGCTGGGTGCGGGGGTCTTGTAACAACCAGATGTAGTTATCGGTGAAGGCGGGCAGGGCAGTGATCTGTATCATTCTTCGATTCGCCAAGCTGAACACATTGGTGCATCTTAGAACGTCTAGGCGAGTTGGAGAATGCAATGACTGATAAAGCGTTCGCCCAGGCCGATCCTGAGTGGCTGGCCCTGATCAGCGCAGCCCGTGAATGGCTGTCCGGACCCATCGGGCAATTTCTGCTGCACGAAGAACGGCGCATGCTCGAAGACGAGTTGGGCCGGTTCTTTGGCGGCTACCTGGTGCATTACGGGCCATCAGCCGAAACGCCACCCGCCGCGCCCCAAGTGCAACGCAATGTACGCTTGGGCGCACCGTTGCCGGGGGTTGAGATCGTGTGCGAGGAACAAGCCTGGCCGTTGAGCGAGCACGCCGCCGACGTGGTGGTGTTGCAACATGGGCTGGATTTCTGCCTGTCACCCCACGGTTTGTTGCGCGAAGCGGCGAGCAGTGTGCGCCCAGGTGGCCATTTGCTGATTGTGGGCATCAACCCCTGGAGTAGTTGGGGGCTGCGCCATGTGTTTGCGCATGACGGCCTGCGCCAGGCGCGCTGCATCTCGCCGCAACGGGTGGGGGACTGGCTGAACCTGCTGGGCTTCGCGCTGGAGAAACGCCGCTTCGGATGCTATCGTCCGCCGCTTGCTTCGACCAAGTGGCAAGGCCGCCTGGCTGGCTGGGAGCGGCGCGCAGGTGCCTGGCAACTGTCGGGCGGCGGCTTCTATTTATTGGTCGCACGCAAGATCGCGGTCGGGCTGCGGCCGGTGCGTCAGGTACGTCGCGAGCCTATCGGCAAGCTGCTGCCGATGCCGCTGGCCAAGGTCAACCGTGAGCAAGTCGATACGTAACTTCTTTTTTGAATTCAGACCGAGCAACCGATGACCGATAGCGTAGAACTCTTCACCGATGGCGCCTGCAAGGGCAACCCGGGCCCTGGCGGCTGGGGCGCATTGCTGGTGTGCAAGGGCGTGGAGAAGGAATTGTGGGGCGGTGAACCCAACACCACCAACAACCGCATGGAGCTGATGGGTGCCATTCGCGGCCTGGAAGAACTCAAGCGCCGCTGCAACGTGCTGCTGGTGACCGACTCGCAGTACGTAATGAAGGGCATCAACGAGTGGATGGTCAACTGGAAGAAGCGTGGTTGGAAGACCGCGGCCAAGGAACCGGTTAAAAATGCTGACCTGTGGCAACTGCTCGATGAGCAATGCAATCGCCACGACATCACCTGGAAGTGGGTGCGTGGTCACATTGGCCACCCTGGCAACGAACGCGCCGACCAACTGGCCAACCGTGGCGTGGACGAAGTGCGCGGCTACAAGCAGAGCTGATGCCGGCTCACGTGTTAACATCGCGCCCTTTGATTCACACCACACCGTTGAGAGCTGAACCCTGATGGCCATCCGATCTGTTGTACTCGATACCGAAACCACCGGCATGCCGGTGACTGACGGCCACCGGATCATTGAAATCGGCTGTGTCGAACTGATGGGTCGCCGCCTCACCGGGCGTCACTTCCACGTCTACCTGCAACCAGACCGGGACAGTGACGAAGGCGCGATCGGCGTCCACGGCATCACTGACGAATTCCTCAAGGGCAAGCCGCGCTTTGCCGAAGTCGCCGATGAGTTTTTCGATTTCATCAATGGCGCCCAGCTGATCATCCATAACGCAGCGTTCGACGTCGGCTTCATCAATAACGAGTTTGCCCTGATGGGGCAGACGGATCGCGCCGACATCTCCAAGCACTGCTCGATCCTCGACACCCTGATGATGGCCCGAGAGCGTCACCCGGGCCAACGCAACAGCCTCGATGCCTTGTGCAAACGTTATGGCGTCGATAACTCCGGCCGTGAACTCCACGGCGCCTTGCTCGACTCCGAGATCCTCGCCGACGTTTACCTGACCATGACCGGCGGGCAGACCAGCCTGTCCCTGGCCGGCAATGCGTCCGATGGCAATGGTTCGGCGGAAGGCTCGGGTAACCGCCCTTCGGAAATCCGCCGCCTGCCGGCGGATCGCAAGCCGACCCCGATTATCCGCGCCAGTGAGCAAGACCTGGCCGAGCATGCGGCGCGGTTGGAGGCGATTGCCAAGTCGGCGGGTGCGCCGGCGTTGTGGACCCAGCTGACCCAGCAATAACCCCAAGACTGAACACAGCCCACACTGGTTCTCCATTGCTTTCAAAATCTTCATTCGCGTCATCGCCCCCAAGCTTCTACCCTTGAGTGCATAGCCGTCAGGACGCCATGCCCTTATGTACAAAGACCTGAAGTTTCCCATCCTCATCGTGCACCGCGACATCAAAGCCGACACCGTCGCCGGTGACCGGGTCCGTGGCATCGCCCGGGAGTTGGAACAAGAGGGCTTCAGTATCTTTTCCGCCGTGGACTACGCCGAAGGCCGGCTGGTTGCTTCTACCCATCATGGCTTGGCCTGCATGCTGATTGCCGCCGAAGGTGCCGGTGAGAACACCCACCTGCTGCAAAACATGGTCGAACTGATCCGCCTCGCACGGTTACGGGCGCCGAACCTGCCGATTTTTGCCCTGGGCGAGCAAGTCACCCTGGAAAACGCGCCGGCCGACGCCATGAGCGAACTCAACCAACTGCGCGGCATTCTGTACCTGTTCGAAGACACCGTCCCGTTTCTCGCCCGGCAAGTCGCCCGCGCGGCCCGCACTTACCTGGATGGCTTGTTGCCGCCGTTCTTCAAGGCGCTGGTGCAGCACACCGCCGACTCCAACTATTCCTGGCACACCCCCGGCCATGGCGGTGGCGTGGCTTATCGAAAAAGTCCGGTGGGGCAGGCGTTTCATCAGTTTTTTGGGGAAAACACCCTGCGTTCTGACCTGTCCGTCTCGGTGCCGGAACTGGGCTCGCTGCTGGATCACACCGGCCCCTTGGCCGAAGCGGAAGCCCGCGCTGCACACAATTTTGGCGCCGATCACACCTTCTTCGTGATCAACGGCACGTCCACCGCCAACAAGATCGTCTGGCATTCCATGGTCGGTCGCGATGACCTGGTGCTGGTGGACCGCAATTGCCACAAGTCGGTATTGCACTCGATCATCATGACCGGCGCGATTCCACTGTACCTGTGCCCGGAGCGCAACGAACTGGGGATTATCGGGCCGATTCCCCTGAGCGAATTCAGCCCCGAGTCGATCCGCGCCAAGATCGACGCCAGCCCGCTTACCCGTGGCCGAGTGCCGAAAGTGAAGATGGCGGTGGTCACCAATTCCACCTACGACGGCCTGTGTTACAACGCCGAGCTGATCAAGCAGCAATTGGGCGGCAGTGTCGAGGTGCTGCACTTTGACGAGGCCTGGTATGCCTATGCGGCGTTTCACGAGTTCTTTGCCGGGCGCTACGGCATGGGCACTTCGCGCACGCCGGACAGCCCGTTGGTGTTCACCACTCACTCCACCCACAAACTGCTTGCAGCCTTCAGCCAGGCCTCGATGATCCACGTGCAGGACGGCGGTGCGCGGCAGCTGGACCGTGATCGTTTCAACGAAGCGTTCATGATGCATATCTCAACCTCGCCGCAATACAGCATTATCGCTTCGTTGGACGTGGCCTCAGCGATGATGGAAGGCCCGGCCGGGCGCTCGCTGTTGCAGGAAATGTTCGACGAAGCCTTGAGTTTCCGCCGTGCCCTGGCCAACCTGCGCCAACACATTGCTGCCGAGGACTGGTGGTTCTCCATCTGGCAGCCGCCGTCGGTGGCGGGTATCGATCAGGTGGTTACCGACGATTGGCTGTTGCATCCTGAGGACGATTGGCATGGCTTTGGTGATGTGGCCGAGGACTACGTGCTGCTGGACCCGATAAAAGTGACACTGGTGATGCCCGGCCTAACCGCCGGGGGCGCTCTGAGCGACTGCGGCATTCCTGCTGCGGTGGTCAGCAAATTCCTGTGGGAGCGTGGCCTGGTAGTGGAAAAAACCGGGTTGTATTCCTTCCTCGTGCTGTTCTCCATGGGTATTACCAAAGGCAAATGGAGTACGCTGCTCACCGAATTGCTTGAGTTCAAGCGCAGTTACGATGCCAATGTCAGCCTCGCCAATTGTTTGCCATCGGTCTTCGCACAAGGGCCGGCGCGCTATCAGGATCTGGGTTTGCGCGACCTGTGCGATCAATTGCACAGCTGTTACCGCCGCAATGCCACCGCCAAACACCTCAAACGCATGTACACGGTGTTGCCGGAAATTGCGATGAAACCGGCCGACGCCTACGACCAATTGGTGAGAGGTGAAGTCGAAGCGGTGTCGATTGACGCCTTGCCAGGGCGCATCGCAGCAGTAATGCTGGTGCCGTATCCACCTGGCATTCCATTGATTATGCCGGGCGAGCGGTTTACTGATTCGACGCGCTCGATCATCGACTACCTGGCCTTTGCCCGGACGTTCGATAGCAGTTTCCCCGGTTTTGTCGCCGATGTTCATGGGTTACAACACGAAGATGACGGCAGTGGTCGTTGTTACACCGTCGATTGCATCAAGGGTTAAGAATGTTTATGCAAGCTGTAATGAACCCGAAGTATCCGGGGCTCAGTGTGCGGGTCGCTGATGAAGGTTTTGATGCCTACGTGTGGGGTAATGACTTCAGCTTTGAGGTCAGCGGCTATGGGCAGCCGCAGATGGGCACGCGGGTCGATCAATGGCCCGTGGAGCGCATCGTGCCGTACCGCAAGTGCTATGGCATCGATCCGGAAGAGTTCGCCAGTTTTCGCGATGCGCCCGACAGCGCGATCTTCATGGCCTACCTGGACGACCGCCCGGTGGGGCATATCGTGGTCAGTACCAATTGGAACGGCTATGCCCATGTCGATGAACTGGCGGTGGTCTTGCCCGCGCGGCGTCATGGGGTGGCGAAGGCATTGCTGGATGTGGCGCAGTTCTGGAGCCGCAAGAAAAACCTGCCCGGCTTGATGCTGGAAACCCAGAACAACAACCTCGGCGCCTGCCGTTTGTATGAACGTTGTGGTTACGTGATGGGGGGCATCGACAAGCTGCGCTATCGCGGTATCGATCCGCAAACCCGCGAAGTGGCGATCTTCTGGTATCGGTTATTCAAAAGCGAAGTCGAATAGGCTTAGCCCACCAACAGGCCTTCAGCCTTCTGCGTCACGATCTCCAGCAGTGCATTCAGCGCCGGGGAAGTCACGCCATCCTTGAGGGTCAGCGCATACAGGTTGACCATGATCGGCGGCGACACCGGGCACGCATCCAGCCCGGCTTCACGCGCGCCAAACGCGGTGAACGGGTCAACCACCGCCAAGCCTTCTCCCGCTTCCACCATGCTGCGCATCATCTGATAGGTCTGTACGCGCGTCTGCACCACAGGCAGCGGTCGCAAAGCTTGCAGCTTGGCGTCCAACTGGCGGCTGAGCGGGTCCTGGCCCTCCAGGCCAATCATCGATTGCCCGGCCAGGTCCTGCAACGCGATGTACTTTTGCTTGGGCTTTAGCCAGCCACGGGGCGCGAGCAATTGCAGCTTGCCCTGGGCCAGTACGGTGCTGTGGATCTGTGGGTGTTCCGGGTCATGCAGGCTTAAACCGACGTCAGCCTCGTGCAGCAGCAGGCTCCTGACGATCTCCCGTGTCGGCTGGCTCGACAGGTTGCAAGGTGTGTCCTGGAAACGTCGGCGCAGCACCGCAATGCTGTGCGGTAACAGTTGGTTGGCCAGGGGCGGCGTGCACAGGGCACGGAGGGTCGGGGCGTGATGGTGTTTCAAGCGACTGGCCAGGCGTTGCACCGGCTCCAGCGCCTCATACACATGGGCGATTTCTGCCTGCAGCTCCAGCGTTTCCCGCGTCGCCTGCAATCGCCCGCGGATGCTGGCGAACAGCATAAAGCCCAGTTGCGCCTCGGCTTCCTTGAGCGCCGCGTCCACGTCGCCCACGGGGAGTTGCAACCACTCGGCGGCCAAGCCTGGGTGTCCGGTCTGCAAGATGGCCTGAATCACTTCGATATGACGTAAACGCATCGCCGGAGTCTATGTGCAGCGCGCCGCGTATTCAATAGAATGGCTACGCTGATCATCAACGACCACAGCCGGCTACCGGCATTAACAACAAAAACAGGTCTGGTCTCAAATGCCTCTACCCTCGATATTCCTCGGGGTAACGGCCAAGCAACTGCTGGTTCTGGTGACCGTAGGGTGCGTGGCTGCTTATCTCTTCAATACCCAAAGCGAAACCACGCCGGAAAAGCTGGCACTTGAAACGTTTATCCGTTCCCAGGAACAGGTGGCCGAACAGGTGGGGGCAGTCCTTGGCATTGAGTTGGTCAGGCAGGTGGTCGCGCATCCCGGTTACAACTCGGCGGGTTACCAGCGTTCGATGTTTGCGGTGGAAGGCGAGCGTGGGCGGGTAGTGGTGACGTTGAAAGAGGTCGAGGGGGAGCAGGGCATTGAAGTCACGGAGATCCGCCGCCCGTGATCACCCCAGCCCAGTCAATGCCATCAATGGCCAGGACTGAGCAGGTGGATAGGGCGAGATCTTATGAAGCGAGGGTGGTTTGCGATTCGCGCACGAGAATGGTGCCCGACTGAATCAGCTTGAATTCGTCGCCTTCCAGTTTCTCTACACGGTCGCCAATGGCCAGCTTGTAGGTGGTGGTAGGTGCCGAGCCAGCCAGGTCGCCTTGCGCCGGGTTGGATTCCTGGAACTCATGCACCGAATACACGCGTCCTTCTGCGTCTCTGGCATGAAACTGTCCGACTAGTACTGCTGCCATCTGTTTAGAACCTCTGGAGATAAACACTCGATTTGCGGTTCTGTAGACCGTTATGGAGCGGGGTAGTTTACTTACGGAATAAAAATACTATTCGCTGATCTTTTTGGACGCTTCCTACACGTTGTAGGGCGATGCAAACGTCCGGGGGATGAGCAAAACCTTCTGGTGAACACGCCGCGAAGACTTTATAACTACACGTTCCTTTAGTCAGACGTCGAGAAACCCCAATGAGCAAGGTCTACACGGTAGCCGTCCTGGTTGGCAGCTTGAGAAAAGACTCGATTAACCGCAAGGTTGCCTTGGCATTGGCCGAACTGGCCCCTGCCAACCTTAGGTTGAACATTGTGGAAATTGGCGATTTGCCGCTCTACAACGAAGACATCGACGGCGCTGCACCGCCCGCAGCCTACAGCACTTTCCGCCAACAGGTGAGCTCATCCGACGCGGTGCTGTTCGTGACCCCGGAATACAACCGTTCCGTGCCCGCTCCGTTGAAGAATGCCATCGACGTGGGTTCCCGGCCGTACGGGCAGAGTGCCTGGAGTGGCAAGCCGGGTGCGATCATCAGCGTGTCGCCGGGGGCCATTGGTGGCTTTGGCGCCAACCATCATCTGCGCCAATCCCTGGTGTTCCTCGATGTGTGGTGCATGCAGCAGCCGGAAGCCTACTTGGGGGGGGCGGGGAGCGTGTTCGATGACGCAGGCAAGGTCTCGGAAAAGACCAAGCCGTTTCTGCAAGCGTTCATTGATGCCTACGGCAAGTGGGTGGAAAAACAGCACGCTTGATTTGGCAATGAGATCAGAATGTGGGAGCGGGCTTGCTCGCTCCCACATTGGGTTCAGCGTAGCCAGTTGGTGCGCGCCAGCTCGATCACTTCATCGCCACGCCCACTCATCACCGCCTTAAGCATATACAGGCTGAACCCCTTGGCCTGTTCCAGCTTGATCGTCGGCGGCATCACCAACTCCTGGGTCGCGGTGATCACGTCCACCAGCACCGGGCCGTCATGGGCCAAGGCGCGGCGCAGGGCCGGCTCCAGGTCCTCGGAGTGTTCCACCCGAATGCCGAGGATGCCCATGGCATTGGACATGGCGGCGAAGTCCGGGTTTTTCAGCTCGGTGCCAGCATCCAGGTAACCCGATGCTTTCATTTCCATGGCGACAAACCCCAGCGACGAGTTATCGAACACGATGACTTTCACTGGCAGCTTCAACTGCGCCAGCGAGATGAAATCCCCCATCAACATGGCGAATCCACCGTCACCGGACATCGAGATCACCTGGCGATTCGGGAAGGCTGCCTGCGCACCAATGGCCTGGGGCATGGCATTGGCCATCGAACCGTGGTTGAACGAACCGATCAGCCGGCGTTTGCCGTTCATCTTCAAATAGCGTGCTGCCCAGACGGTGGGCGAGCCGACGTCGGCGGTGAAGATCGCATCATCATCAGCCAGCTCGCTGAGCAGGCGCGCCACGTACTGCGGGTGGATTGGTCGATCGGCTTTCGACGGTTGAGCAAGATCGTCCAGCCCTTGGCGGGCCTTTTCGTAGTGCTTCAAAGACGCTTCGAGAAAGCTGCGATCGGTCTTGCGTGTCAGGCGCGGTAGCAACGCGCCAATGGTTTCACTGACGTCGGCGGCGATGCCCAAGTCCAGCGTGGCACGACGGCCCAACGCCTGCGGGTTGCGGTCAACCTGGATGATCTTCGCGTCAGTCGGGTAGAACTGACGGTACGGAAAGTCGGTGCCGAGCATGATCAAGGTGTCGCAGTCGAGCATGGCGTGGTAACCGGAGCTGAAGCCGATCAGGCCGGTCATGCCCACGTCGAACGGATTGTCCCACTCCACGTGCTCCTTGCCGCGTAGCGCATGCACCACCGGAGCGCCAAGTGCGTCGGCCAGGGCGACCACTTGGTCATGTGCACCGGCACAGCCGCTGCCGCAGAGCAGGGTGGTTTTATGGCTGCTTTCAAGGATTTCGGTAAGGCGTTGCAGGTCTTGTTCAGCTGGCAAGGTGCGCGGCGCGTGCAGAGCGGGCCAGGGCTTGAGCTTGTCTTCCACTTCCAGCAGCGAGACGTCGCCCGGAATCACCACCACCGCGACGCCGCGATTGAGGATCGCCGAGCGCATGGCGCGGTGCAGCACATGGGGCATCTGCTCGGGGTTGGTCACCAGCTCGATGAAGTGGCTGCATTCCTTGAACAGTTCCTGAGGATGGGTTTCCTGGAAGTAGTTAAGGCCGATCTCCGAAGACGGAATCTGCGCGGCAATCGCCAGTACCGGCACATGGTTGCGATGGCAGTCAAACAGGCCATTGATCAAGTGCAGGTTGCCCGGCCCGCAGCTGCCGGCGCAGACCGTCAGCTCACCCGTGGCCGCGGCTTCGGCACCGGCGGCGAACGCGGCCACTTCTTCGTGGCGCACGTGCATCCACTCGATGCTGTCCATGCTGCGCAGGGCGTCGGTGAGGCCGTTGAGGCTGTCGCCGGTCAGGCCCCAGATGCGCTTGACGCCCGCCTGTTCAAGGGTGCTCGCCAATTGCTGGGCCAGGTTGATTTTCGCCATGGAGAACTCCAATCGTCAGGGAGGTTAAAAACTGCTGATCAATAGGGGACAGTTCGATCACGGCGAATGCTCCGCCTTTAATGTGAAGATTGCGTCATGGTCGCGCGGTATTGCCGTGTGCGCCGGGCGATGAACCATTGGTCACGTAGCAGCGCGACGCACGGAGCGACCTTGGCCTTGGGTAAATGGCCGCGGCTTAGCCGGTGCATCTGGAAACGCACCACGGCGAGAGTGGCCAGGGACGCAAGGGGTTTGCGCTTCCAGTCGATTGGCTTGAGTTGCGGGTCGTGGTCGCGGCCTTCGCGCCAGCGCCGGATCAGTTGCGGCTCCAATGTCAGGGCCGTGGCAATGCCAGCCATGGCGATGCCACTGTCCAGCACTTGCTGCACGATGGGTAAGCGGCGAATGCCGCCGGTGACCATCACCGGCATGGTGGCGACGGTTGCAAGCTCGGTGGCCATCTCCAGGAAGTACGCCTCACGGGCCAGGGTGCGGCCGTCTCGCGCCTCGCCTTGCATGGCTGGGGCTTCGTAGCTGCCACCGGACAACTCCAGCAGGTCGATGGGCAGCGGGTTGAGCATCTCGACCACGGCGCGCGCCTCGCGCTCTTCGAACCCGCCGCGCTGGAAGTCGGCGGAGTTGAGTTTGACTGCCACACAAAACCCAGGACTGACGCTGGCACGCACCGCGCGGATCACTTCCAGCAGCAGGCGAGCGCGGTTCTCCAGAGAGCCGCCCCAATGGTCGGTGCGCCTGTTGCTAAGCGGCGAGAGAAATTGGCTCAGCAAATAGCCATGGGCCCCATGGATTTGCACCCCGGTAAATCCTGCTTTCTCGGCCAGCCGCGCGCTGGTGGCGAAACGCTGGATCACGTCCTGGATGTGGTCCTCGGTCATAGCCTTGGGTTTGGCAAACATCTTCGAGAAACCGCCCAGGTCGAGCGGGACGGCGGAGGGTGCCACGGCTTGCTGGCGCAGGTTGGCTGGAGTCTGGCGTCCCGGATGGCTGAGTTGAACCCAGAAGTGCACGTTCTTGCCCCGAGCCACATCGGCCCATTCGCGAAAGCTTGCCAGTTGCTGCTCGTTTTCAAGGGCCACGCCGCCGGGGCCGGTCATAGCGCGGCGGTCGATCATCACGTTGCCGGTAATCAACAGGCCCGGTTCGCCGTCTGCCCAGGCTTTGTACAGCTGCTTCAATTCGCGCGAAGGCGCTTGCCGAGTATCCGCCATGTTCTCTTCCATCGCCGCCTTGGCGATACGATTGGAAAGAACTTGGCCATTGGGCAGTTGCAGGGCTTCAAAGGGGGACATGGGTTGACTCCTGAACGGGGGAGGCCTCAGGCTAAGCTTAAAGTTAACTTTAATGTCAAGCAGGGCGTGGCGATGAATATTGGTGAGCTGGCAAAACAGAGCGGGCTGGCGGCGTCGCGTATCCGCTTTTATGAAGCCGAAGGGCTGATCAGCCAAGTGGGGCGCCAGGCCAACGGCTATCGGCGCTATGCACCGCAAGCGTTGCAGACTCTTCAACTGATCCAGAGTGCGCAGCAGGCCGGGTTCAGCTTGCAGGAACTCAAAGCGCTAATGCCGGCGCCGGGGGAGCACAAGCGTGAGGAATTGGTCGACGCGCTGGAGCGCAAAGTGGCACAGATCGAAGCGATGCAGGCGCAACTGGCCCACAGCAAGGCGCAGTTGCTGGGCGTGATCGAAGCGGTGCGGGCGCAGCCGGAAGGGGTGCCATGTTCGATGGGGCAGAAGCAGGTGCTGGCGTCGATTAAGCACAATCCATAAAAAAGCCCTGGCATGCCAGGGCTTCTTCTTTCGCTAAGACTCAGCGACGACGAAACAACGGCAACGGTTCATCCGTTGCAGCCTGGTACGTCACGGAGAAGTCCTTGAGGCTTTCCAGCGCTTCGTACGGATCTTTGTCGGCGCGCAGGGCGAAGGCATCGAACCCGCAGCGGCGCAAGTAGAACAACTGGTCGCGCAGTACGTCGCCAATGGCGCGCAACTCGCCCTTGTAACCGTAACGGTCACGCAACAGGCGCGCGTTGGAGTAGTTGCGACCGTCGGTGAAGGCCGGGAAGTTCAGGGCGATGACTTGGAAGTGTTCCACGTCGTCGCCGATCTCTTCGGCTTCTTCATCGGCGTCCAGCCACACACCCAGGCCGCCGTCGCGGGCCTTTAGGGCGTGGCCGTGTTCGCGCCACAGCGCCAACGGCACGATCAGGTCGTCGCAATTGGAGATGCCGTCGAAGCTCGCGTCCTTGGGCAGCAGGTGCCAGGTTTCGTCGAGGACTTCGTTGTTCTTAATGATTCGCTGCATAGACGCGCTCCTTGAACAGGTCAATGCCGATGCGCTGGTAGGTGTCGATAAAACGCTCATCTTCGGTGCGCTGTTCGATGTACACATCGATCAGTTTGCCGATCACCTCGGGCATGGCTTCCTGGGCGAAAGACGGGCCGAGGATCTTGCCCAGGCTCGCATCGCGGCTGGCGCTGCCACCCAGGGACACTTGGTAGAATTCTTCGCCTTTCTTGTCCACGCCCAGGATGCCGATGTGGCCGACGTGGTGGTGACCACAGGCATTCATGCAGCCGGAGATGTTCAGGTCCAGCTCGCCGATGTCGAACAGGTAGTCCAGGTCTTCGAAGCGACGCTGGATCGATTCGGCAATCGGGATCGACTTGGCGTTGGCCAGGGAGCAGAAATCGCCACCCGGGCAGCAGATGATGTCGGTCAGCAGGCCGATGTTCGGCGTGGCGAAACCGCCTTCGCGCAGCTCACCCCACAGGATAAACAATTGGCTCTGCTCAACGTCCGCGAGAATGATGTTCTGCTCGTGGGAGGTGCGCAGTTGGCCAAAGCTGTAGCGCTCGGCCAGGTCGGCGACGGCGTCCAGCTGCTTGTCGGTGATATCGCCCGGAGCAACGCCGGTAGGTTTCAGCGACAGGGTCACCGCGACATAACCCGGCTTCTTGTGCGCCAGGGTGTTGCGGGTACGCCAACGGGCGAAACCTGGGTGCTGCTGGTCGAGTGCCGCGAGCTCGGCGTCCTGATTGGTCAGGGCCTTGTACTCGGGATCAACGAAGTGTTTGGCCACGCGGTGCACTTCGGCTTCGGTCAGGGTGGTCTGGCCGCCGCGCAGGTGTTCCATTTCAGCGTCGACTTTCTGGGCAAACACCTCAGGGGTCAGCGCCTTGACCAGGATCTTGATCCGGGCCTTGTATTTGTTGTCACGACGGCCATAGCGGTTGTAGACCCGCAGGATCGCGTCGAGGTAGCTCAACAGGTCCTGCCACGGCAGGAACTCGTTGATGAAGGCGCCGACTACCGGGGTCCGGCCAAGGCCACCACCCACCAGTACGCGGAAGCCCAGTTCGCCGGCCGCGTTGTGCACTGGCTCCAGGCCGATATCGTGCACTTCGATGGCCGCGCGGTCCGAGGTCGAGCCATTGATGGCGATCTTGAACTTGCGTGGCAAGTAGGCGAATTCCGGGTGGAAGGTGGTCCACTGACGGACGATTTCGCACCAAGGGCGTGGATCGATCAGTTCGTCAGCGGCCACGCCGGCGAATTGGTCGGTGGTCACGTTACGCAGGCAGTTACCGCTGGTCTGAATCGCGTGCATTTGCACGGTCGCCAATTCAGCCAGGATGTCCGGCACATCTTCCAGTGCCGGCCAGTTGAACTGGACGTTCTGGCGGGTACTGATGTGGGCGTAGCCTTTGTCGAAGTCGCGGGCAATCTTGGCCATCATGCGCGTCTGGCGTGACGTCAGTTGGCCATAGGGCACGGCCACCCTCAGCATCGGCGCAAAGCGCTGCACATAAAGGCCATTTTGCAGGCGCAGAGGGCGGAACTCTTCTTCGCTCAGTTCACCTGCTAAGTAGCGTCGGGTCTGATCACGGAACTGCTTGACGCGGTCCTCGATGATGCGCTGATCGTATTCGTCGTATACGTACATATAGGTCCTGTTCTCGGCAAATCTGCGCGCACGGCCGCGCACTCCCAACGGAGCCGGCGCACGATACCAGTTTGCGTTTATGCGCAAAAGTGATGTTTGAGTATATGCAAATAACCAAATTGCCTAATGAGAGCCGTTATCGCGATACCCACATTTGTCATGCGGGCAATCGTCAACTTTACTGTGAGCATGTTTAGGGGGCGTTCTCATCGATTTTCCCCGCCGCTGTGCAGGGCTGCGTTGCTCGAAGCTTATTTGGAATGACCAAACTATGCTTCTCGCGCCTTGCCCTGCACAGCAGCAGACCCGGCACCGCGGGGAAAATCGATGAGAACGCCCCCTAGCAATCACCTATAAAACCGACAAGAGGCGATGCGATGAGCAATCCTACAAAAGCCCGTAAACCCGACAGTACCGTTGATGCCTGGGCCATTCTGTTTTTGATCATACTGGTGGTGGGAACTGCCGTATTCTGGGTGAGCCACCAGTAAACGGCTTCGATTGACTGTCGCATTGCCACTATTGTGGCGGTCAATATTCAAGGTTTGATAACCATGTTGAAGGTGTTGATTGCGTGTGTCTGGTTGATGGGGTCGGCGTATGGGGCAACGGCCCATGCCACGTCGGTGGTGTTTCTCAACCCGGGCATGTCGACGGAAACCTTCTGGGTCAGCTACGCGCAATTCATGCAGGCCGGTGCCAAGGACCTCGGCCTGCATTTACGCGTGCGCTATTCCGAGCGCGATACCCAAATCACCCTGATCCAGGCCCGTGAGGCGCTGCAAGGCAACGAGCGGCCGGATTACCTGGTGCTGGTGAATGAACAATACGTTGCCCCACAGATTCTGCGCATGGCCCAGGGCAGTGGGGTCAAGCTGCTGATCGTGAATAACGCGCTGACTGCCGACCAAGTGCAAATGCTCGGCCACGACGTCGATTGGCTCGGCAGCATCGTTCCCGACGACGAGCAGGCCGGGTACCTGATGTTCAGCGATCTACTGCGCCAGCACGGCCCTGTCGCGCCTGGCGAGAGCATTGATTTGTTGGCCTTCTCCGGCGTCAAGAACACCCCGGCCGCGCAGCTGCGTGAACAGGGCCTGCATCGCGCCCTGGCCGAGCACCCCGAGGTGCGGCTGCGCCAGTTGGTCTATGGCGAATGGAGCCGTCAGCGCGCGTTCGAGCAAGCCACGCAACTGTTCAAGCGCTACCCGAAGACGGCGCTGGTGTGGTCGGCCAACGATGAGATGGCACTGGGTGCGATGCAGGCGCTGCAGGGCAGCGGGCAAATGCCTGGCAAGCACGTGTTGTTCAGTGCGGCCAACAGTTCGCCGGAGATCTTGCAGGCGCGGTTGGACGATCGGCTGAGTACGCTGGTCGCCGGGCATTTCACCCTGGGCGGGTGGGCGATGGTGTTGATTCATGATGATGCCAAGGGTGTGGACATTGGCACCTTCGGCGGACGTGATCGCCAGGAAGCGTTATTCCAGCTGATTGACGCCGCCCAGGCGCAGCGCTTACTGGGCGCTACTGCGCTCGTTGACTTTCGTGCGCTGTCTGCCGTCGGCAAGCCGGCGTCCTACCGTTATCCCTTCAGCTTGCAACTGCTGCTGCGCTAGACCCCGGCCAGCAGCAGCACCAGCTTGACGATGCCGAACAACGCCAAGGCAAACACCGCTGTGAACAGAATGCCCAGCAGCACAAAGTGGCTGGGTTTGCCGTGGGTAAAGTCGCGGGCGCGGTTCTTGCCACTCTGCACGCCAAAGGCGGCCGCCAAGACGCTGTGCAGCATCTGCCAGAAAGTAGGGGGCTTGTTGTTGACTGGATCGTCCATAAATCCCTCGACACAAGGTGTGTGAGGGACAGCATAGCTGACGATGTTTTGATGTGTAGTGAACGGGCTTGCCCCGCGCGGGGAAAGCCCGCTACTACAGAACCTGGGGGGCGGTCAATTAGTTGTCGTAACCCAGGTTCGGCGCCAGCCAACGCTCGGTCACGGCCAGGTCCTGGCCTTTGCGGGCGGTGTAGCTCGCCACCTGGTCTTTGTCGACTTTGCCCACAGCGAAGTATTGCGCCTGCGGATGGGCGAAGTACCAGCCGCTGACGGCCGCCGCCGGAAACATCGCGTAGTGCTCGGTGAGGAATACGCCACTACGCCCGGCCTGCATTTCGCGGGCCTCGGGATCGAGCAGTTGGAACAGTTGGGCTTTTTCGGTGTGATCCGGGCACGCCGGGTAGCCCGGGGCAGGGCGGATACCGCTGTATTGCTCCTTGATCAGCGCTTCGTTATCCAGTTGCTCGTCCCTGGCGTAACCCCAGTAGTCCTTACGGACTTGCTGGTGCAGCCACTCGGCGCAGGCTTCGGCCAGGCGGTCGGCCAGGGCCTTGACCATGATTGAGTTGTAGTCGTCGCCAGCGTCCTGATAGGCCTTGGCGACTTCTTCGGCACCGATGCCGGCGGTGGTGATGAAACCACCGATGTAGTCGGTTACACCGCTGTCTTTGGGTGCCACGAAGTCGGCCAGGGAGAAATTCGGCTTGCCGTCAGTCTTGATGATCTGCTGGCGCAGGTGGTGCAGCTTCGCGATCGGTTGGCCGTCGTCGCCGTAGACTTCCAGGTCATCGTCCTGCACCTGGTTGGTCGGCCAGAAACCGAATACCGCGCGGGCGCTGATGAGTTTTTCGTCGATCAGCTTGGCGAGCATTTCCTGGGCGTCGGCGTACAGCGCGGTGGCCGCTTCACCCACGACTTCATCGGTAAGGATGCGTGGGAATTTGCCGGCCAGGTCCCAGGAGATAAAGAACGGTGTCCAGTCGATGTACTCGGCCAGCACCTTGAGGTCGATATTGTCCAGCACCTTGGCGCCGGTAAAGGTCGGCACCACCGGCGTGTAGCTGCTCCAGTCGAACTGCGGCTTCTTCGCGATGGCGGCCGGGTAGCTCAGGCGTTCGGTGCGGGCGCTACGGTTGGAGGTCCGTTCGCGCACGTCGATGTATTCCAGGCGGGTTTTCTCGACGAAACCGGCCTTGAGTTCCTTGGACAGCAATTGCGTGGCCACGCCCACGGCGCGCGAGGCGTCGGTCACGTAGATCACCGCATCGTTGCTGTACTTGGGCTCGATTTTTACCGCCGTGTGCGCCTTGGACGTGGTGGCGCCACCGATCATCAAGGGCAGGTGGAAGTCCTGGCGCTGCATCTCACGGGCGACATGCACCATCTCGTCCAGGGACGGGGTGATCAGGCCGGACAGCCCGATGATGTCGCACTTCTGCTCCTTGGCCACCTGCAGGATCTTCTCCGCCGGCACCATCACGCCGAGGTCGACGATGTCATAGCCGTTGCACCCCAGCACCACGCCGACGATGTTCTTGCCGATGTCGTGCACGTCGCCTTTCACAGTGGCCATCAGGATCTTGCCCTTGGCTTCCGGCTTGTCGCCTTTTTCCAGTTCGATGAACGGAATCAAGTGGGCCACGGCCTGCTTCATCACACGGGCGGACTTCACCACCTGGGGCAGGAACATTTTGCCGGCGCCGAACAGGTCGCCAACGATGTTCATGCCGGACATCAACGGGCCTTCGATCACTTCGATCGGGCGCGCGAATGACTGCCGGGATTCCTCGGTGTCGTCGACGATGTGGGTGGTGATGCCCTTGACCAGCGCATGTTCCAGACGTTTGTTGACCGGCCAGCCGCGCCATTCTTCGGTCTCGGCTTCCTTGACGCTGCCGTCGCCTTTGTACTTGTCGGCGATGGCGAGGAGGGCGTCGGTGCCTTCCGGGGTGCGGTTGAGCACCACGTCTTCCACGGCGTCACGCAGCTCGGCCGGGATCTGGTCGTAGATCTCCAACTGGCCGGCGTTGACGATACCCATGGTCAGGCCGTTGCGGATCGCGTACAGCAGGAACACCGAGTGGATTGCCTCACGCACCGGGTTGTTGCCACGAAACGAGAACGACACGTTGGACACGCCGCCGGAGGTCAGCGCATACGGCAGTTCGTCACGGATATAGGCACAGGCGTTGATAAAGTCGACGGCGTAGTTGTTGTGCTCTTCGATACCGGTGGCGACCGCGAAAATGTTCGGGTCGAAGATGATGTCTTCCGGCGGGAAGCCGACTTCATTCACCAGGATGTCGTAGGAGCGTTTGCAGATCTCTTTCTTGCGCGCTTCGGTGTCGGCCTGGCCGGCTTCGTCAAACGCCATCACCACCACGGCGGCGCCATAGCGCTTGCACAGCTTGGCGTGGTGAATGAACTGCTCGACGCCTTCCTTCATGCTGATGGAGTTGACGATGCCCTTGCCCTGGATGCACTTCAGGCCGGCCTCGATCACTTCCCACTTGGAGGAGTCGATCATGATCGGCACGCGGGAGATGTCCGGCTCGCCGGCAATCAGATTGAGGAAGGTCACCATGGCCTTCTTCGAATCGAGCATGCCCTCGTCCATGTTGATATCGATCACCTGGGCGCCGGCTTCCACCTGCTGCAAGGCGACTTCCAGGGCTTCGGTGTAGTTGTCTTCACGGATCAGGCGCGCGAAACGCGCGGAGCCGGTGATGTTGGTGCGCTCGCCGACGTTGACGAACAATGAGCTGCGATCAATCGTGAAGGGCTCCAGGCCCGACAGGCGGCAGGCCTTGGGGATGTCCGGGATCTGGCGCGGCGCATAACCGGCCACAGCCTTGGCGATGGCTTCGATATGACCCGGCGTGGTGCCGCAGCAGCCGCCGACGATGTTCAGGAAGCCGCTCTGGGCAAACTCCTCGATAACCTTGGCGGTTTCCGATGGCAGTTCATCGTACTCGCCGAATTCGTTGGGCAGGCCAGCATTGGGGTGCGCGGACACATGGGTGCTGGCTTTATTCGACAATTCTTCCAGGTACGGGCGCAGTTCGCTGGCGCCCAGGGCGCAGTTGAGGCCCACGGAAATCGGCTTGGCGTGGCTGACGGAGTTCCAGAACGCTTCAGTGGTCTGGCCCGACAGCGTGCGGCCGGAGGCGTCGGTGATGGTGCCGGAGATCATGATCGGCAGTTCGATATTCAGCTCTTCAAACACACCCTGCACGGCGAAGATCGCCGCCTTGGCGTTGAGGGTGTCGAAGATGGTTTCGATCAGGATCAGGTCAGCGCCGCCTTCGATCAGGCCTTTGGTGGCTTCGGTGTAGTTTTCCACCAGTTCATCAAAGGTCACGTTGCGGTAGCCGGGGTTGTTCACGTCGGGCGACAGCGAGCAGGTACGGCTGGTCGGGCCGAGCACGCCAGCAACGAAACGCGGCTTGGCGGGTGTCTCCAGGGTCTTGGCGTCAGCGACCTTGCGCGCCAGGCGTGCGCCTTCTACGTTGAGCTCGTAGGCCAGTTCTTCCATGCCGTAATCGGCCATGGAAACGCGGGTGGCATTGAAGGTGTTGGTTTCGAGGATGTCGGCACCGGCATCCAGGTAGGCCTTTTCAATACCGCCGATCACGTCCGGACGGGTGAGCACCAGCAAGTCGTTGTTTCCCTTGACGTCACTTGGCCAGTCGGCGAAGCGTTTGCCACGGTAGTCCTGTTCTTCAAGCTTGTAGCTCTGGATCATCGTGCCCATACCGCCGTCGAGGATCAGGATGCGGTCCTTGAGGGCTTGGTGAAGGGCTTGCAGACGAGCGCTACGATCGGACATGGGACTACTCTGGTCAGGCATTTCGGAGGGCGTGAATCATAGCAAACCTGTGCCGATTTGGAGCATGTACGGGTTTTACATGAATATCGTTCATGTTGGCTGGGGGCATGGCCCGGTAGAATCACCGGCACTTTTCGCCGCACGCATTGAATCGGGACCGGATCCATGTCATTTCGCCTCATCGCCAGCGCCGTCCTGGCACTGGTTACCTGCACTGCTCAGGCCGACGGATCCGCCCCGGCGATTTCGTATACCCGCGACATTCAACCGATCTTCACCGAGAAATGCGTGGCCTGTCATGCCTGCTACGACTCCGCCTGCCAGCTCAACCTGGGCAGTGCCGAAGGCGCGGTGCGCGGTGCGAGCAAAATGCCGGTGTATGATGGCGAGCGCAGCCAGGCGGCGCCGACCACCCGCCTGTTTATAGATGCTTCTGGCAAGGCGGCCTGGCAGCAGAAGGGCTTTTACTCGGTGTTGGACGCGCAGGGCAGCCAGGCTGCATTGATGGCGCGCATGCTCGAATTGGGGCACAACGCTGCACTGGCACCCAATGCCAAGTTGCCTGAAGGCATCGTCCTGGGCCTGAACCGCGCGAACATGTGCGCAATACCCGGCGAATTCAACGCCTACGCCGGCGCCCACCCCAAGGAAGGCATGCCACTCGCCGTCACCGGCCTGACCGAGCAGCAGTACCAGACGCTGCAACGCTGGCTCGCGTCCGGCGCGCCTATAGATGAACAAAGCCTGGCGCCGATTGCCAGCGAAGCCGTGCAGGTGCAGCAGTGGGAGAACCTGTTCAACAAGCCAGGCGCCCGCGAAAGCTTGGTGGCACGCTGGTTATTTGAGCATTTGTACCTGGCGCATATTTACTTCGAGAATGGCGAGCCGGGGCATTTCTTCCAGTGGGTGCGGTCGCGCACCCCGAGCGGGCAGCCGATTGATCTGATCACTACCCGTCGCCCTAACGATGACCCTGGTACCCAGGTGTATTACCGCCTGTGGCCAGTGCAGGGCGTGATCGTGCACAAAACCCACATCACTTACCCCTTCAGTGCTGTGAAAATGGCGCGCATCAAGGCGCTGTTCTACGCCGGCGACTGGCAGGTCAGCGCCTTGCCGGGCTACGGCCCAGCCCGTCGCGCCAATCCATTCGAAACCTTCGAGGCCATCCCCGCCAAGGCGCGTTACCAGTTCATGCTGGATAACGCCGAATACTTCGTACGCACTTTCATTCGTGGGCCGGTGTGCCGCGGGCAGATTGCCACGGATGTGATCCGCGATAACTTCTGGACCCTGTTCCAAGACCCGGACCACGACCTCTACATCACCGATGCGCGCTATCGCGGCCAGGCCACGCCATTACTGGCCATGCCGGGACAGAATGACGATGTGGGCAGCGTGCTCAGCCTGTGGCGGGCCTACCGCGATAAACGCAATGAATACGAGGCCCTGCGCCGTGACAGCTATGCTGACCTGCCGCCGCCAAGCTGGTCGAGCCTGTGGGCGGGCAATGACGATGCCTTGCTGAGCATTTTCCGCCACTTCGACAGCGCCTCGGTGACCAAAGGCCTGATCGGCGATGTGCCGCAGACGATGTGGTTGTTCGACTATCCGCTGCTGGAGCGTACGTACTACCAATTGGCGGTGAATTTCGACGTGTTCGGCAATGTCTCGCACCAGGCCCAGACCCGGTTGTACTTCGACCTGATCCGTAACGGCGCCGAGCAGAACTTCCTGCGCCTGATGCCCGCCGATACCCGTGAAGACTTCCTCGACGACTGGTACCAGAACAGCGGCAAGATCAAGCTCTGGCTGGACTATGAGGCCATTGATGATGAAAAACCCACGGGTTTGCACCTGAACCAAAACGACCCGAAGCGCGATTTCGCCAACCAATTGTTGACCCGTTATGCCAGCTTGAACGCCAGCCCGGACCCATTTAACCGTTGTGTGAGTGCGTATTGCTCGCGCAGCGGTATTGATCCGGTCTTGCAGGATGCGGAGCAGGCGTTGAGCCGCTTGACCTCACGCCCGGCCGCCGGGCTCAAGGTGATCGATCAATTGCCCGAAGCCACGATGTTGCGCATTCAAACTGCCAGCGGCAAGCGCGAGATCTACAGCCTGCTGCGCAACCGCGCCCACAGTAATGTCGCGTTTTTGCTGGGCGAAGCCTATCGCTACCAGCCGAGACTCGACACCTTGACCCTTTACCCCGGCGTACTAAGCAGTTACCCGAACTTCATGTTCAATATACCCGCCCAGGAAGTGCCCGAGTTCGTGGCTGAAATGGAGCGGGCCAAAGATGCCGATCGTTTCGAAAAGATCGTCGACCGCTGGGGCGTGCGGCGCAGTCATCCGTTGTTCTGGCAATACTTCCACGATCTGTCGCAGTACCTCCACGAAGTCGCGCCCGTGGAAGAGGGGGTATTGGACATGAACCGCTATGAGAACCTATAACGACGCTCATTGATCCAGTCATCTCTCCAGGCGGAAGTTGAAGCAGTCGGATATCCAGTGCGCGGCGCTCGAAAAGGTACTCCGATAATGTTGATTTCAGTGCAGTTTCTCCGCGCCTTGGCTGCATGGCTGGTGGTGGGTCACCATGTCATGCAGCTGTTTTTCAACTTTGAGGTGCACAACGCGCTGGAGTATCTGTTCGTCGAAAAAGGCGGCGCAGGGGTGGATGTGTTCTTTGTCATCAGCGGCCTGGTGATATTCCTTGCGACCGCAGACAACGCCCTGACACCTCGGCGCTTCATGCTCATGCGCGTGGCACGGATCGCTCCGGCGTACTGGTTCTATACCTTGCTGCTGGCCCTCCTGACCCTGGCTGTGCCGTCGATGTTTCCCGATGTTCAACTCGCGCTGGGCCATGTGCTCCTGTCGATGCTCTTTATCCCTGCCCAGCACCCGGCAGGCTACGGCGTCTATCCGCTGCTGGATGTCGGCTGGACCCTGAACTTCGAAATGCTGTTCTATGGCCTGTTCGCCGTCGCCTTGTGGGTTCGTGGGGACTATCGGTTGTGGGTGGTGGCCGTGCTGTTGTACCTGGTGTGCTGCCTCATCGCTCCCGCCCTTGACTTGGCCGACGGTTTTTACAGCAATGATATTGTCCTGGAGTTTCTGATGGGCATGGTTATCGGCATGCTGTATCGCCGCGGCCTGTGTCGGGCCAGGGCGTGGGTGCCGTTGTTGGGGATTGTGGCGGCATCAATGGCGTTTTATCGCGGGGCGGATCTGCCCCGTGCGTTTGAATGGGGCGTGCCCAGCGCGATCCTGGTCATCAGTTGCGTGGCACTGGAGCCTTACTTCCAAGGCTCACGCGTGTTGAAGCTGATGGGGGACTGCTCTTACTCGGTGTATCTGATCCACGTGCTGGCTCTGTGCGCTGGCCTGTGGGTGGTCAAGCGTACGGGAATAGATCCCTATGCGATGCTGCCTGTTTGCATCGTATTAACGGCGCTTTGCGCCTTTGCGAGCTACCAATGGCTGGAAAAGCCGACCTATCGCACGCTTAAGCGTTGGTTTGGCATTGATGATCCCGCAGCTCTTTCCCGACAAAAATACTAGGACTTTGTACCTCTGTAATGATTTGGCGTAAACTGCCGGCAAGCCTGTGAGGAGTTTCCATGACTGCCATAACCATTACCGACGCCGCCCACGATTACCTGGCTGACCTGCTGTCCAAGCAGAACACCCCAGGTATCGGTATTCGCGTCTTTATCACCCAACCCGGCACCCAATACGCCGAGACTTGCATTGCCTACTGCAAGCCAGGGGAAGAGAAGCCTGAAGACACCGCCTTGGGGCTGAAAAGCTTCACCGCGTACATCGACGCCTTCAGCGAAGCCTTCCTCGACGACGCCGTGGTCGACTACGCCACCGATCGCATGGGCGGCCAACTGACCATCAAGGCGCCGAATGCCAAGGTGCCGAACGTCAACGCCGACAGTCCGGTGAACGAGCGCATCAACTACTACCTGCAAACCGAGATCAACCCGGGCCTGGCCAGCCACGGCGGTCAGGTCAGCCTGATCGACGTGGTGGATGACGGCATTGCCGTGCTCAAGTTTGGCGGCGGCTGCCAAGGCTGCGGCCAGGCGGACGTGACCCTGCGCGAAGGCATCGAGCGGACCCTGCTGGAGCGTATTCCAGAGCTCAAGGGTGTACGTGACGTGACCGACCACACGCAGAAAGAAAACGCCTACTACTGAGTAAGGTGTTCACTGCGGACAAAAAAACGGCGCCCCGTGAGCGCCGTTTTTTATTGTTTAAATTCAATGGCTTGAGATACTTAGCTAAGAAAGCAGATCAACTGTGGGAGCAAACCCGCTCTCGCGGGCTTATCATAATTTATTCAATTAAATCAGTGCTTTGAATCTGTAGGCTAATTCAGGTTATTAAGATCGATAAAGGTGCGCATGCCCTGCGCGATACAGCGAAGACTCACTGAAACCCTCACTGCCCAACACCCGACCCACCACAATCAACGCCGTTCGCCGAAATCCCTTCGCCGCCACTTTCCCGGCAATATCGCTCAGCGCCCCCACCACCCAATCCTGATCCGGCCACGTCGCGCGGTGCACAACGGCAATCGGGCAGTCCGCGCCATAGTGCGGCAGCAGTTGAGCGACGATTTTCTCCAAGTGATTGACCCCCAGATGGATCGCCATGGTGGTGCCATGTCGCGCCAGGCTGTCGAAGTCCTCGCCATCCGGCATGCTGGTTTTATCTGCATAACGGGTCAGGATCACACTCTGGGCGATGTCCGGCAGGGTCAGCTCGGTTTCCAATAACGCTGCGCAAGCCGCCACTGCCGTGACGCCGGGAATGATCTGGAATGGGATGCCCAGCTCACGCAAATGACGGATCTGCTCGCCAATCGCCCCGTACAGGCTCGGGTCGCCAGAATGTACGCGTGCCACGTCCTGGCCTTTCGCATGGGCGGTCTTGATCAGGTCGATGATCTGTTCAAGGTGCAATTCGGCACTGTTGACCAGCTGTTCTGCCTGGTGGCCTTCGAGCACTGCCGTCGGCACCAGCGAGCCGGCATAGATGATCACCGGGCAACTGCGGATCAGCCGCTGGCCTTTGACGGTGATCAATTCCGGGTCGCCGGGGCCTGCGCCGATGAAGTAGACGGTCATGGGAATATCCTATGAAAAAACGCACGAGCATGAAGAGCGCTCATGATCGGAACGGGCGATTATCAGGTTTTCAGCCGGCGCAAGCCAATGCGAAGGTGGCCTGGGCGGTTTGCTTGCGGGTAATCAATAGCCGGGCAGGGGCGTTGGCGAGGTGTTCAGCCAGGGCCAGGGCGGCGCTTTCGGCAATGCCGTAGCAGCCCGTATGGGCAAACGCGATCGCGGATTTGTGGCTCAGCTGTTCTGCATAGCCCGCCAACTGATCAGCGTCGAAACACTGGAACGGCACGTTCAACAGATCGGCCAGGGCTCGAAGGCCAGGTTCATCGCGCTTGCGGTCGATACTGGCCAGCGCGGTGATCCGTTGGGGCTCGATACCGCCCTCGGCGAGGGCGCTCTCGAGCAGGGCCAGCAGGGTGTGAACGTCACAACCCCGCTGGCACCCCAGGCCGACCACTAAAATCATGCTGGGTATTGATCATCACGATTGCGGCGGAACAGCCAAGCGCTGATCAGGCCCAGCGCTAGCCAGAAGGCGACATTGGTCAACTGCGAAGCAACCTTGAACTGCGCTTCCAAGGCTTCGGGGGCTAGCATCGAATGCACTTGCGGCTGGGGCGCGCCGATCACGTGTGGCACGACCAGAATCGCTACGCCTAGCGTTTTGAGCAGCCAATTGCGGCCGAACACGATCAGCGCTATGCCCGCAGCGGTTGAGGCGGCGGTGCCTACCCACCAGATCTGCCGTTGTGCGAGATCAGCGGCAGCAGTGCCTGGCAGCTCAGGCGGCAGGCCCATTGTCGGCGCCAACACGAAGGTTGCGTAGCCGGCCAACCCCCAGAGCAGTCCCTGGGCAGTGCGGGTTGGTGCGCGCAGGGTATAGAGACCGGCGAGCATCAGCGCGAAACCGACAGCGACCACCAGATTACCGCCGGTGGTAGACAGCACGCGCTGCCAGCCGTCTTCCGGCTCCCAGGCTTCGAGGTCATGGGTATGCGCGGCAGCACCGGCTGCGTGCTCATGCATCACTTCAGTCGCTGCCGGGGCCTTTTCAAAGGTTTCCGCCTGCAGAATTAACGGAGCGACCCAGAAGCTTTGCAGCAGGGTCAGCAGCAGGGCAGCCAGAAGACCGGTGAAACCGGCAGTTTGCGCAATACGCTTGATCATGTCGGCAGGTCTCAGTGGCACGGGAACGCGGCGCTGTGGCGGGTATCGTGGGCAGCGTTGTGCACCGCCTCGATGTGCGAGAAACCGGCGAAATACACCAGGCACGCGCCCAGGATCGACGCGCCGATTGCGGCGGTCAGGCGTTGGCTCAAGGTAGAGGTGCTGCTGGCGGAGTGCGAAGTGCTGCTGATGATCGACATGGCGCGTCCCTTTCAGGTATCAGGGTGAAACGAGCGCATGAACACCCCGCGAGCCAGGCTCGCAGGGTTTTGAACAGCGCCCGCCCACCGCGGGTTTGTTATCTGATATTTCGGGCCGGTCTCCGGGCTTGCGAGGGGCATTGTGCCTAATTAAGCATCGCCTTCCCATGCCTTAGAGGCACAGTGGATCTGACGCTTCACTCGCTTACCGTTGCGGGGGCAGCACCGGACTTGCCATATGTTATGGCTCACCGGTTTCCCGTTTCACCCTGTGAAGGGCACCCGAAACAAGGTGTGTAGGAGAGCATGGGGGTGGGAGGGGAGTCAATTGGGGAGGGCATATCCGTTATTTGGGTAATGGCTGCTATTGGTTCCGCCGTAAGGGCGGAACCAATAGCAGCCGTAACCGCAGAAACGGATATGTACACCAACCCAACCCCATCATTGACCATCCCCCAAGCACTGCGTAGCCTTGCACCCTCGAGGTTCTTCGGCCCAGGCCAAAGCTAAGAAGGGAACGCGGTCCAAGCCGCGGCTGCCCCCGCAACTGTGAAGGGTTTATCTGACTGCCACGCCACTGCCGATACGGCGGGAAGGCGCAGCCAGCGCCGGTCGCAAGACCCGCAAGCCCCAAGCCAGGAGACCTGCCTCGCAACCGATTTTCAATTCAACCGGGCGGGGTGATCCGGTGACGAAAACCGCTGCTGCGCGCCGTCGCAGGGCCTATCGTCCCGTATGCCCGCCCCAAAGGGCATCCGATGAAAACACTGGCCAAACTCCCCGTCACCATCGTTACCGGCTTTCTCGGCTCGGGCAAAACCACCTTGCTGCGCCATATGCTCGACAACGCCCAGGGCCGTCGTATTGCCGTGATCGTCAACGAATTCGGCGAGCTGGGCATCGACGGTGAAATCCTCAAACAGTGCTCCATCGGTTGCACCGAAGAAGAAGCCAACGGCCGTGTTTACGAACTGGCGAACGGCTGCCTGTGCTGCACCGTGCAAGAAGAATTCTTCCCAGTGATGCGCGAACTGGTCGCGCGTCGCGGTGACCTTGACCATATCCTTATCGAAACCTCCGGGCTGGCCCTGCCAAAGCCGTTGGTACAAGCCTTCCAGTGGCCGGAGATTCGCAGCGCCTGCACCGTTGATGCGGTGATTACCGTGGTCGACAGCCCGGCCGTGGCCGCTGGCACGTTCGCGGCATTCCCGGATCAAGTGGATGCCCAGCGCAAACTCGATCCGAACCTGGACCACGAATCGCCACTGCACGAACTGTTCGCTGACCAATTGGCCAGCGCCGACCTCGTTATCCTCAATAAATCCGACCTGATCAGCCCTGAAGACCTGGCCCGCGTGCGCCTTGAAGTCGCCGAAGAGCTGCCGCCAGCGGTGAAGATCATTGAAGCCAGCAGCGGTCGCGTGCCGTTGGACGTGCTGATTGGCCTGGGCGCTGGCTCTGAAGAACACATCGACGGTCGTCACAGCCATCACGATCACCATCACGAGGGCGAGGACGATCATGACCACGATGCCTTCGACTCCATTTCCATCGACCTGCCGCAGGCTGACGAAGCGCTGCTGCTCGATGCGCTGAACCAATTGGTCGTGCAACACGGCATCCTGCGCGTCAAAGGCTTCGCTGCCATCCCGAACAAGCCGATGCGCCTGCTGATCCAGGGCGTGGGCACGCGTTTCGACAAACACTTTGACCGCGCCTGGGGCGCCGACGAAGCCCGCATAACGCGACTGGTGCTGATCGGCCAGGCACTGGACGCAGCGGGCCTTGAAGCGCAACTGCGCGCTGCCCTCAGCGTTTAACCCATGCACCTGCTCAGGACCCAGCCCGGTGGTTTCGTCTCAGACGACAATATTGCCGACCTTGGCCAAACCCCCGCTGAACTGGTGATCTTGTGCAGCGGTGATTCGAGCCTCGCACTGCTGGCCGAAGCCGCCCAGCACTTGCCGGACGATTACCCGACGTTTCGCCTGGCCAACCCGATGCAAGTGCAGAACCATGCCTCGGTCGACCTGTACGTCGATGAGGTGCTGCGCCACGCCAAGGTCATCCTGATTTCGCTGCATGGTGGCATTGGTTATTGGCGTTACGGTATCGAGCGTCTGGTGGCGTTGGCGGAACGCGGCGTGCAACTGATCCTGGTGCCGGGGTGTGATCGCCCGGACCCTGAGCTCAGCGGCTTGAGCACTGTTGGCGCACAGGAGCGTGACCGCCTGTGGCACTTTCTGCGCCAGGGCGGCCTGGCTAACGCGCTGGATTTTTACCGCTGCCTGGCCAGTGCCTACCTAGGCCAAGACTACGCCTGGGCCGAACCGCAAACCCTGCCGCGCACGGCGATTTATCACCCGCGCAACGCCACTGCCCGCCTGAATGATTGGCAGGCGGATTGGAACGCTGATTGGCCGGTGGCGGCGGTGCTGTTCTACCGCTCGCATTTGCAGGCCGCCAATACCGGCTTTATTGATGTGTTCTGCGAGCGCTTGCAGGCGGCGGGGTTGAACCCGTTGCCGATGGCGGTGGCCAGTCTTAAAGAGCCCGGCTGCCTGACGGTGGTCGAGGACTTGCTGGATGAGGTCGGCGCGGCGGTGATCCTCAACACAACCGGTTTTGCCCAATCCAGCCCCGAAGCGCCGCATTTGCGGCCGTTTCGCCGCAATATCCCGGTGATCCAGGCGATCTGCGCCCAGGACAATCAGCCCGGCTGGGAGGCCAGCGAGCAAGGCCTCGGCCCGCGCGATCTGGCGATGCACATCGCGTTGCCGGAGCTGGACGGGCGCATCATCAGCCGGCCGATCAGCTTCAAGGACCTGGCCTGGCGCAGCGAGCGCAGCCAGTCGGATGTGGTGTGCTATCGAGCAGCGCCCGAGCGGATGGATTTCGTGGCTGAGCTGGCGCGGCGCTGGGTCGAACTCGCGCGGGTGCCGAACGCGCACAAGCGTATCGCATTGATCCTCGCCAACTACCCAACTCGCGATGGCCGTATCGGTAACGGCGTAGGCCTGGATACGCCCGCAGCGGCGCTGAATATCCTGCGTGCCCTGCAGGCCGAAGGCTATCCGCTGCCGGACACGTTGCCCGACAGCGGCACTGCGCTGATTCATCAACTGCTGGGCGGTGTCACCAACGACCTGGACAGTCTCGACCTGCGTCCGTGCCATCAAAGCCTGGGCCTGGACGACTACGAGACACTGTTCAGTCGCTTGCCCGAGGCTAATCGTCGAGCCGTGATGGAACGCTGGGGCACGCCTCATAACGATCCGATGTGCCGCGACGGCCGGATGATGATCGCCGGCCTGCGCCTGGGACTGACCTTCGTCGGTATCCAACCGGCGCGGGGTTATCAGGTCGACGCCAACGCGGTGTACCACGACCCGGACCTGGTGCCACCCCATGGCTATCTGGCGTTCTATTTCTGGCTGCGCCATACCTACGGCGCCCACGCTGTGATTCACGTGGGTAAGCACGGCAACCTCGAATGGCTGCCGGGCAAGGGCGTGGGCCTCTCGGAAAACTGCTGGCCCGATGCGCTGCTGGGGCCGCTGCCGAATATCTATCCGTTTATCGTCAACGACCCAGGTGAGGGCGCCCAGGCCAAACGGCGTACCCAGGCGGTGATCATCGACCACTTGATGCCGCCGCTGACCCGCGCCGAAACCTATGGCCCGTTACGTGACCTGGAGTTGTTGGCCGACGAGTATTACGAGGCGCAACTGCTCGACCCACGCCGCGCCCTGGAGTTGCAGAAAGACATCCTCACGCTGGTGCGCGAAACCCATATCGACCAGGAGCTTGAGCTGGACAAGGACGCCGACGCCGCCATCTGGCTGCCGCGCCTCGATACCTACCTGTGCGACTTAAAGGAATCGCAGATCCGCGACGGCCTGCACATCTTTGGCGAGTCGCCTGAAGGCCGCTTGCGTATCGACACCTTGCTCGCCTTACTGCGCATCCCGCGTGGTGACGGCCGAGGTCCGCAATCGAGTGTGCTGCGAGTGTTGGCCAAGGCTTTCGAGCTGGACTTCGACCCACTCGACTGCGCCCTGGCCGAACCCTGGACAGGGCGCCGGCCCGACGTGTTGCTGAAAATCGATGAGCAGTTGTGGCGCACCGCCGGCGATACCCGTGAGCGCCTGGAGTTGTATGCAGCGCGGCTGATCGAACAGGCGTTGGAAGGGCCGCTTGAACAATTGGACGCGCCTGGTTGGGAGGAGGTGAAGGCGGTGATCGAGAGCCTGCGCAGAGTCGTGGCGCCATGCCTGGACGCCTGTGGCCCGGCAGAAATGCGCGGGTTGCTGGACGCCTTGAGCGGCCGCTTCGTGCCTGCCGGCCCCAGTGGCGCACCGAGTCGCGGGCGTTTGGACGTGCTGCCGACCGGGCGCAATTTTTTCACCGTCGACGTGCGCAACTTGCCGACCACCACGGCCTGGCGCATTGGCTTCCAGTCGGCCAACCTGATTCTTGAGCGGCACCTGCAAGACCATGGCGACCACCTGCGCCAGCTCGGCCTGTCGGTGTGGGGCACCGCGACCATGCGCACTGGCGGCGACGATATCGCCCAGGCCATGGCGCTGATGGGCGTGAGGCCGGTGTGGGCGACCGGCAGCCAGCGCGTGGATGACTTTGAAATCCTGCCGATCAGCCTGTTGGACCGTCCGCGCGTTGACGTGACGTTGCGCGTGTCCGGCTTTTTCCGTGACGCCTTTGCCAACCTGATCCGCCTGTTCGACGCGGCGGTGCAGGCGGTGGCCGCGCTGGACGAACCAGACGACATGAACCCGCTGGCGGCCAAAGTGCGCAGTGAACGTGAGGCGTTGTTCAAGTCGGGCCTGGACGCAGAGGCCGCAGCGAAACAGGCCGGCTGGCGCATCTTCGGCGCGAAACCCGGCGCCTATGGTGCGGGTGTGCAAGGCGCGATCGATGGTCGCCTGTGGCAAAGCCGCGAAGACTTGGCCGAGGTCTATTTGAACTGGGGCGGCTACGCCTATGGCGGCTCCGATGAGGGCACCGCCGCCCGCGAGCAATTCGCCCAGCGCTTGAGCCAGGTGCAGGCGGTGTTGCAGAACCAGGACAACCGCGAGCACGACCTGCTCGACTCCAATGATTACTACCAATTCCAGGGCGGCATGCTCGCCGCCGTGGAAACACTGAGTGGCGAAAAGGCCGCCAGTTACCACGGTGACCACAGCCAGCCGGACCTGCCGAAGATCCGAACGCTGAAGGAAGAGCTGAACCGGGTGATCCGTTCCCGCGCCGCCAACCCCAAGTGGATCGACGGCGTGAAGCGCCATGGTTATAAAGGTGCGTTTGAAATGGCCGCGACCGTGGACAATCTGTTCGCGTTCGATGCCACCACCGCGTTGATCGACGATCATCAATACGCCTTGCTCGCCGACGCTTACCTGCTGGACCCTGACACACGGGCCTTTGTGCAAGAGCACAATCCCGACGCCCTGCGTGACATGACCGAGCGCATGCTGGAAGCGCAGCAACGTGGCCAGTGGCAGGCGCCGGGGGCTTATAAAGAAGCGTTGGAAAACCTGTTGCTGGATATAGAAGAAGACAGCTGATGACTGATACTCCGCATTTTCCGCTGTCCGCCGTGGTCGGCGCCGACGACTTGAAATTGGCCCTGTGCCTGACTGCCATCGACCCGAAGATCGGCGGCGTGCTGATCGAAGGCCCGCGTGGCATGGCCAAGTCCACCTTGGCGCGGGGGTTGGCGGACCTGCTGGCCAGTGGTCAATTCGTCACCTTGCCCTTGGGCGCTACCGAAGAGCGGCTGGTGGGGACGCTGGACCTGGACGCCGCATTGGGCGAAGGCCGCGCGCAGTTTTCCCCCGGCGTCTTGGCCAAGGCTGACGGCGGCGTGCTGTATGTCGATGAAGTCAACTTGCTGGCCGATCACCTGGTGGACCTGCTGCTCGACGTGGCGGCCAGCGGCACCAACCTGATCGAGCGTGACGGCATCTCCCATCGCCATTCGGCGCGTTTTGTACTGATCGGCACCATGAACCCGGAGGAGGGCGAGTTACGCCCGCAACTGCTCGACCGCTTCGGTTTCAACGTGGCCTTGAGTGGGCAGACCCTGCCGGTCGAGCGTGGGCAAATCATCCGTCGTCGCCTGGACTTTGACAGCGAACCGGCGGCGTTCTGCGCGCATTGGGCAGAGCCCCAAGCCGCTCTGCGCGAGCGCTGTACCCAGGCGCGGGCGCGACTCGACACCATCGCACTGGATGACCAGGCACTGGCGCAGATCACAGAGCGGTGCTTTGCCGCCGGTGTCGATGGCTTGCGTGCGGATCTGGTTTGGCTGCGCGGCGCCAGGGCGCACGCGGCATGGCGCGGGGCGGATGCGATCGCCGAGGAAGACATCGAAGCCGTCGCCGAGTTTGCCCTGCGCCATCGCCGCCAGGAACCATCGCCGCCGTCCAATGCGCCGAGTAAAGGGCAGTCGCCAACGTCCTCCGACACGTCGCCGGGTCAAGGCCAATGGGGTGACATGCCCGCACCGGCCCTGCCCACGGGCGCACGCCGGGATGTACCCACCTGGCCAAAAAAGCCCTAGGCATTCGCCCTCGACCTGACGCGGGGGCGGATGCCCGGCCCAAGGCAGGACGACTGGATAGAGGCAGGCACGGTAAGGTCCGGAGTGCGAAACAGGGTTCGATCAATTGGCCCGGCACTCTGCTCGATGGCCGGCCGCAATCGCGAGAGGATCTACGGTTTCACCTGCGCAGTCGCTCGGCCCATGAGTTGTGGCTGGTGATTGTCGATGCGTCGGCGTCAACCCGGCGCCATCGTGCGCTCACCGATGCCAAAGGTTTGCTGGCCCAGTTGTTTGATGACGCCTACCGCCAACGCGTGCGGATGGCCTTGTTGACGGCCAGTGGGCAATCGCCCAAATGGCAGGTACAGGGACTGAAAGCTGCGAAGGGTTTGGCCGGATGGTTGGACCCGTTGGGGGCGGGCGGGGGCACGCCGTTGCTCGCTGCGCTGACTGAGGCTGGGAATTGGCTGGCGGTGCGGCGTAAGCGGTTTCCGACTGAGCAGCAGCGCTTGTTGGTGATCACCGATGGGCGGCTTAAGGATGTCGCAGGACTGCCGTTGCTGGAGTGCTCGGGATTATTGATAGACATCGAGCGTGGGCCGATCAGGTTGGGCCGGGCTGAGGAGTTGGCGGCTGGGTTGCAGTTGGATTATCAGCATATCGATAAGGTGTAACGCCTGGGCCGCCGCCTTCGCGAGCAAGCCCTCAAATACACCACAAGGTTATCAGCCCGCCCCCGGCACATTCGGCCAAAGATCCGCCACCAGAAACAGCCGCTCAGCCTCTTCCCAATCCTCACCCACCTGAACCAGCCGAACTAATAGCTGTGCTGGAGCCATCGGATCCAGGTCCGCCAGCCAACCCTGCATCTGCTCCTCACTCCATACCTCATCCGCTGGGTAATGCGCCGGCGCCAGCCATGCATGCCGGGGCAGGTGTTGCCAGCGGCCGGGGGCGCTGGCGCTGACAAATGCCCGCCAGTCGCGCTGATGCAACCAGCGCCCACGCAAATGCTGCGGGTGGGCACCCACGGGTGCCTGCGCTTCACCGGGCCAGGGATACAGCAAATACCCGCCCAGCCACAAATGCGCATCGAACTGCTGGATATCCAGCGCCGCCAACACCTCGCGGCTCTCCGCCCGCGCCGAGATTGGCAATTGGTGCTGGGCCAGATGCGCCAGCTTGCGGTCCAGCCGATCATGACAACCCGGCCCCAGCCACTGCGCTGTATCCTGGTCGTCGCCGTCCTGCGGCCCCAGGTAGAGTTTGATCGCCAGTTCCAAGTGATGCACGCCATCGCGGTCGCGCAGCAACATATCCAGCTCGCCGAGGGTATGCCCGGCGCGGCGGATCGGCAGGTTGGCGGCCAGCAACTCCACGCCCGGCGCATGCTGCACGGCGAACTGCCATAACCGCTCGTAATAAAGCCCAAGACGACGGGTACGGGCCAGGCTCAGCCACTGTTGCAAGGGGCTGCTGTCGTGATCGAGTGCACGTAGCCATTGTTCGAGCAGGTGTGGCGCTTGCACCCAATCACTGCCGGCCAACGGGTGGCGTTGCGGCCACGGCGTCTGCGCCAGCATTGGCGGGGCGAGCATCACCCACGCCAAGTCGCGCACTTCAGGGTGGCGCAGCTGGCGGGGCAGGGTCTGCAGATCCGGGAACACAGTCATGGTCCGAGCATAGCCTTTTAACGGGGGCTCAGGTGGCTGAGAACCGTTGTCATCAAGGGTTCATGGCGACAAAGGATTTTGCCTGGGGCGGCCTTTCGCCCATAATCGTTCTTTTTTGCCCCACCCCAAATCCCGCAGGAGCCCCATGGAGCAATTTCGCAATATCGGCATTATCGGTCGCCTGGGCAGTACCCAGGTGTTGGACACCGTCCGCCGGCTGAAAAAATTCCTGCTGGAACGCCACCTGCACGTGATCCTCGAAGACACCATCGCCGAAATCCTCCCAGGCCATGGCCTGCAAACCTCGTCGCGCAAGATGCTCGGCGAAGTCTGCGACATGGTTATCGTGGTTGGCGGCGACGGCAGCCTGCTCGGCGCCGCCCGGGCCCTGGCGCGGCATAACGTGCCGGTACTGGGGATCAACCGGGGTAGCCTGGGGTTCCTCACCGATATCCGCCCCGATGAGCTGGAAGTCGAAGTGGCCAAGGTGCTCGACGGCCATTACCTGGTGGAAAACCGCTTCCTGCTGCAGGCCGAAGTGCGCCGACACGGCGAAGCCATCGGCCAGGGCGACGCCTTGAATGACGTGGTGCTGCACCCCGGCAAGTCCACGCGAATGATCGAGTTCGAACTCTATATAGACGGCCAGTTCGTGTGCAGCCAGAAGGCCGACGGCCTGATCGTCGCCACGCCGACCGGCTCCACCGCCTACGCGCTGTCGGCGGGTGGCCCGATCATGCATCCCAAGCTGGATGCCATTGTGATCGTGCCGATGTACCCCCATATGTTGTCCAGCAGGCCCATCGTGGTCGACGGCAACAGTGAGCTGAAAATCGTGGTGTCCAAAGACATGCAGATCTACCCGCAGGTGTCCTGTGACGGTCAGAACCATTTCACCTGCGCGCCCGGTGACACCATCACCGTGAGCAAGAAGGCACAGAAGTTGCGGTTGATCCACCCGCTGGACCACAACTACTACGAAGTGTGCCGCACCAAGTTGGGCTGGGGCAGCCGCTTGGGGGGTGGAGGCGACTGATGCTCGATCCCGCGCGTAGCTACGACCTGATTGGTGACGTGCACGGTTGCGCTCATACCCTTGAGCACTTGCTCGAGCGGCTGGGGTACCACAAGCAGGGCGGCACCTGGCGTCATCCTTCGCGTATGGCGGTGTTCCTCGGCGATATCATCGACCGTGGCCCTCGTATCCGCGAGGCGTTACATATCGTCCACGACATGGCCGAGGCTGGCCAGGCGCTGTGCATCATGGGCAACCACGAATTCAACGCTCTGGGCTGGAGCACGCCAGCACCGCCGGGCAGCGGCAAGCAGTTCGTGCGTGAGCGCAACCCACGGCATGCGCGGTTGATCCACGAGACGCTGACCCAGTTCGAACACCACCCGGCCGACTGGCACGACTTCCTCGGCTGGTTCTATGACATGCCGCTGTTTGTCGACGCCGGGCGTTTCCGGGTGGTCCACGCGTGCTGGGATGACGGGTTTATCGAGCCACTGCGCGCGACCTTCCCGGACGGCTGCATCGACCAGCACTTCCTGCAGGCCGCCGCCGTCCCAGGCAGTTTTGCCTGCAATGCGTTTGACCGCCTGCTGCGCGGCACCGACATGCGCCTGCCGGATGGCCTGACGCTGACCGGTGGCGACGGCCTGACGCGCTCGTTTTTCCGCACCAAGTTCTGGGAAGACGACCCCAAGACCTACGGCGACATCGTGTTCCAGCCCGACGCACTGCCGGAGCCGGTGGCGCGCACGCCGTTGTCGTCCACTGAAAAGAATTCCCTGCTGCGCTACGGCGTCGACGAGCCTTTGCTGTTCGTCGGCCATTACTGGCGCAGCGGCAAACCGGCGCCGATCCGCGACAACCTGGCCTGCCTGGACTACAGCGCGGTGCTGTACGGCAAGTTGGTGGCGTACCGCCTGGATCAGGAAACCCGCCTGGACCCGCGTAAATTTGTATGGGTTGACGTTGAGCGGCCCGAGGTCATCACATGAGTACTGTGGCTGTATTGCGCCTGCCGCTGAGCGTCGACTTGGGTGGCTTCGTAAAGCTGCTGCAACGCATGCAAGTGCCCCATCGCATCAGCGAGGAATCGGGCGAGCAAGTGTTATGGGTGCCCGAGACCATCAGCGACGATGTGCGCGTGCTGTATCAGCGCTTTCCTGCGGGTGATCCGGACCAGCAACTGGATATTCCTGAGCAGGCGCCGGTCAAGCGCCCGGGTTTTGTCGAGCAACTGCGGCATAGCCCTGTGACGGCGTTGGTGCTGCTGGCGAGCATCATCGTTGGCGCGGTGACCTTGCTTGGCGAAAACCTGCAGGCCATGAGCTGGCTGACGTTCCTGCCGTTTCGCATTCTCGGTGAGTACATCCAGTTCACGCCGCTGGCCGATACACTGGCCTCGGGGCAATGGTGGCGGTTGGTTACGCCGATGCTGATCCACTTCGGCATCCTGCACCTGGCCATGAATGGCATGTGGTACTGGGAGCTGGGCCGGCGCATCGAAGCGCGCCAGGGCAGTATCAACCTGCTGGGGCTGACGCTCTTGTTCAGCCTGGTCTCCAACTACGCTCAATACGCCTACGGCGGCCCCGGGCTGTTTGGCGGTTTGTCCGGCGTGTTATATGGCCTGCTTGGGCATTGCTGGATTTTTCAACTGCTGTCGCCGAACCCTGCTTATCGCCTGCCCCGTGGGGTGCTGGCGATGATGCTGATTTGGCTGGTGCTCTGTATGTCGGGGCTGATCTCGATGATCGGCTTCGGCGAAATCGCCAACGCTGCCCATGTCGGCGGCCTGGTTATCGGTTGCTTGACCGGCTTGCTGGGCGGGTTGTACAGCCGCCGCAAATCGTCTATTTGATAAGGAAGAGCCTCATGTCCTCTTTTGCTGAAATGATTGAAAACATTACCCCGGACATCTACGAGAGCCTCAAGCTCGCCGTGGAAATCGGCAAGTGGTCCGATGGGCGCAAACTGTCCCCTGAACAGCGCGAGCTGTCTCTGCAAGCCGTGATCGCCTGGGAACTCCAGAACTTGCCGGAAGACCAGCGCACCGGCTACATGGGGCCACAGGAATGCGCGTCCAAGTCCGCGCCGGTGCCGAACATCCTGTTCAAGTCGGATGCGATCCATTGATTGAAATTGGTCGTGGTGCAGTCAGCAAGATGTCGGCGCAACTCGGTGAGCCGACCGTTCAATACGCGTTTCGCCTTGGCGATGCCGAGGTGCCGGTTAATCCGTTGATCGGCACGCACATTCGCCTGGAATACCTCGGTGCCATCCATTGCAGCCATTGCGGCCGCAAGACCAAGACCAGCTTCAGCCAGGGGTATTGCTACCCGTGCATGACCAAGCTGGCCCAGTGTGACCTGTGCATCATGAGCCCCGAGCGTTGCCATTACGACGCCGGCACCTGCCGCGACCCAGGCTGGGGCGAGCAATTCTGCATGACCGACCACGTGGTCTACCTGGCGAATTCGTCGGGGATCAAGGTCGGCATCACCCGTGCCACTCAACTGCCGACGCGCTGGCTGGACCAGGGCGCGAGCCAGGCGCTGCCGATCATGCGCGTGGCGACCCGCCAGCAATCCGGTTTCGTCGAGGACGTGCTGCGTAGCCAAGTGGCCGACAAGACTAACTGGCGCGCGCTGCTCAAAGGCGATGCGCAGCCTGTCGACCTCAAGCACGTGCGTGATGAACTGTTCGCCTCCTGCGCCGAGGGCCTGCTGAGTTTGCAGGAACGCTTTGGACTGCAGGCCATCCAAACGATTGCCGACATCGAACCGATCGAAATCCGCTACCCGGTCGAGCAGTATCCGACCAAGATCGTCAGCTTCAACCTGGACAAGAACCCGATTGCCGAAGGCACGTTGCTGGGGATCAAGGGCCAATACCTGATCTTCGACACCGGCGTAATCAACATTCGCAAGTACACGGCCTATCAGCTCGCCGTGCATCAGTAAAAAGGATGCCACCCATGCGCACCGAACAACCGAAGATGATTTACCTGAAGGACTATCAGGCGCCGGACTACCTGATTGACGAGACGCACCTGACCTTCGAGTTGTTCGAGGACCACAGTCTGGTCCATGCGCAACTGGTGATGCGCCGCAACCCGGAGCGCGGCGCAGGTTTGCCGCCGCTGGTGCTGGATGGCCAGCAGCTGGAGCTGTTGAGCGTGAACCTCGCCGATCAGGCGTTGACCGCCGATGAATATCAGCTGACCGACAGCCACCTGACGGTGCATCCGCAGAGTGCGACGTTTACCCTGGATACCACGGTAAAAATCCACCCGGAAACCAACACCGCCCTGGAAGGCTTGTACAAGTCCGGCAGTATGTTCTGCACTCAGTGCGAGGCCGAAGGCTTCCGCAAGATCACTTACTACCTTGACCGCCCGGACGTGATGAGCACATTCACCACCACGGTGATCGCCGAGCAACACCGCTATCCGATCCTGCTGTCCAACGGCAACCCGATCGCCAGCGGCCCCGGCGAAGACGGCCGCCACTGGGCAACCTGGGAAGACCCGTTCAAGAAGCCTGCCTACCTGTTCGCCCTGGTGGCCGGTGATTTGTGGTGTGTTGAAGACACCTTCACCACCATGACTGACCGCACTGTGGCGCTGCGCATCTACGTCGAGCCGGAAAACATCGACAAGTGCCAGCACGCCATGACCAGCCTGAAAAAATCCATGCGCTGGGACGAAGAAACCTACGGCCGTGAGTACGACCTCGACATCTTCATGATCGTCGCGGTGAACGACTTCAACATGGGCGCCATGGAAAACAAAGGCCTGAATATCTTCAACTCCAGCGCCGTGCTGGCCCGCGCCGAAACCGCCACCGACGCCGCCCACCAGCGGGTGGAAGCGATCGTTGCCCACGAATATTTCCACAACTGGTCGGGCAATCGCGTGACCTGCCGCGACTGGTTCCAGCTGTCGCTCAAGGAAGGTTTCACGGTGTTCCGTGATTCGGGCTTCTCGGCTGATATGAACTCGGCCACGGTCAAGCGCATCCAGGATGTGGCGTACCTGCGTACCCACCAGTTCGCCGAAGACGCCGGCCCCATGGCTCACGCCGTGCGCCCGGACAGCTTTATCGAAATCTCCAACTTCTACACCCTGACGGTGTACGAAAAGGGCTCGGAAGTGGTCGGTATGATCCACACCTTGCTCGGCGCTGAAGGCTTCCGTAAAGGCAGCGACCTGTACTTCGAACGTCATGACGGCCAGGCAGTGACCTGCGACGACTTCATCAAGGCCATGGAAGATGCCAACGGCGCCGACCTGACTCAGTTCAAACGCTGGTACAGCCAGGCCGGCACGCCACGTTTGGCGGTGAGCGAGTCCTACGACGCAGCGGCCAAAACCTACAGCCTGACCTTCCGCCAGAGCTGCCCGGAAACCCCGGACAAGGTAGAGAAACTGCCGTTCGTGATCCCGGTGGAATTGGGCTTGCTGGACGCGAAGGGCGCGGATATCGCCTTGCGCCTGGCCGGTGAAGCGGTTGCGGGCGGCACGTCGCGTGTGATCTCGGTGACCGAGGCCGAGCAGACCTTCACCTTCATTGATATCGCCGAGCAGCCTTTGCCTTCGCTGCTGCGCGGTTTCTCGGCGCCGGTGAAGCTGAGCTTCCCGTACAACCGCGATCAACTGATGTTCCTGATGCAGCATGACAGCGATGGCTTCAATCGTTGGGATGCCGGTCAGCAGCTCTCGGTGCAGGTGTTGCAGGCGCTGGTTGGTCAGTATCAACAAGGCCAGGCCTTGAAGATGGATCAGCGGTTGATCACCGCGCTGCGCAGCGTGTTGAGCGACGAACGCCTGGACCAGGCAATGGTTGCGGAAATGCTATCGTTGCCGGGTGAAGCCTACCTGACCGAAATCAGCGAAGTGGCGGATGTGGATGCCATCCACGCCGCCCGTGAGTTTGCGCGCAAGCAACTGGCCGACAACCTGCATGAAGAACTGTGGCTGCGCTACCAGGCCAATCGCGAGCTGTCCAAGCAAACGCCGTATGTTGCTGCCGCTGAGCATTTTGCCCGTCGTGCGTTGCAGAACATCGCGCTGTCGTACCTGATGCTTAGCGGCAAGCCGGAAGTCCTGGCCGCGACGCTTGAACAGTTCGACAGCAGCGACAACATGACCGAGCGCCTGACCGCACTGGCGGTGCTGGTGAATTCGCCGTTCCAAGTGGAGAAGGCTCAGGCGCTGGCCGTGTTTGCCGACAACTTCAAAGACAACCCGCTGGTCATGGACCAGTGGTTCAGCGTTCAGGCCGGCAGCACCTTGCCGGGCGGGCTGGCGCGGGTCAAAGCGTTGATGGAACACCCAGCGTTCACGTTGAAGAACCCGAACAAGGTGCGCGCCTTGATCGGCGCCTTTGCCGGGCAGAACCTGATCAACTTCCACGCAGCGGACGGCTCGGGTTATCGCTTCCTGGCGGACCTGGTGATCGAGCTCAATGCCTTCAACCCGCAGATCGCTTCGCGCCAATTGGCGCCACTGACCCGTTGGCGTAAATACGACAGCGCGCGTCAGGCGCTGATGAAAGCGGAGCTGGAGCGCATTCGAGCGTCCGGCGAACTGTCGAGCGATGTGTTCGAGGTGGTCAGCAAGAGCCTCGCCTGAGTCACTACGCTGCAGTAAAAAACGGCCTGTCGGGCCGTTTTTTTACGGCTGTAGCTTTCTCCGTAGGTCATAATGGCGGGCATGACTTCTGACTCACCCCTCGCTGCCTACCAATACGCCATTGCTCAACAGGGCTTCGTTGCCGACGACGCCCAGCGTCGCGCGGTGGATGCGTTACAAGCCTGCCATGAAGCCTTGCATCAAGGTCGCGCGCCGATCACCGGCGTGTACCTGTGGGGGCCTGTGGGTCGTGGCAAGACCTGGCTCATGGATCAGTTCTACCAAAGCCTGCGGGTGCCCGCGCGGCGCCAGCATTTTCACCACTTCATGGGGTGGGTGCATCAGCGTCTGTTCCAACTGACGGGTACCCACGACCCTTTGCAGGCGCTGGCCCGGGAGCTCAGCCAGGAAGTGCGCGTGTTGTGCTTCGATGAACTGTTCGTCAATGACATTGGTGACGCGATCATCCTCGGTCGCCTGTTTCAGGTGATGTTCGAGGACGGCGTGGTAATGGTCTGCACCTCTAACCAACCGCCTGACCAGTTGTATGCCGATGGCTTCAACCGTGAGCGGTTTTTGCCCGGCATTGCGGCGATAGAGCAGCATTTGCAAGTGGTGGCGGTGGATGGCGCTGAGGATCATCGCTTGCACCCTGGCGCCGGCCTTCAGCGCTATTGGGTGAATCAACCCGATGCGTTGGCAGCTGTGTTCAAGCAATTGGCCGAAGACCAGGCAGTGAGCAGCGGGCCGATTCCCGTCGGGCATCGTTCTATTCTGGCTGTCCAGTCCTGTGAAACAGTGCTTTGGTGCCGTTATGCCGATCTCTGTGAGCAGCCGCTGGCCGCGATGGACTTCATGCTGATGTGCGATCTTTTCAATGCCATCCTGTTGAGCGAAGTCCCTAATCTTAGCGCGCAACAGCGCCCGGGCCGCATAGCCCGTGGCACCGAAGACGGCGCCCAGCGTGTGGTGGCCGGTGATCGCGAATTGCCGCAGTTGTCGGTGCACGACGATAGCGTGCGTCGGTTCATTGCATTGGTGGACGAATGCTACGACCGCAAGGTGCCGTTGTTCATCGAGGCTCAGGTGCCCCTCGAATGTCTCTATACCGAGGGTTACCTGGCGTTTCCTTTCCGCCGCACCCTGAGCCGTTTGCAGGAAATGCAGTTGCAGCGTTACGGCTCAAGCGTGTGCGAAAAGATCAGGAAATGAAAGATTCGCGCTTTTTTACCGGCACAACCTTCGCGTTTTTCAAACGCATATTTGTAGTTAATCTCCTTCAGCAGGTGGTGCTTCCACGTTTACAATTGGCCTCTCAAAGGGAACCGAATCCCTTGTTGCCGTTATCGAGGAAGGAAATGGACACCCCTGACATCCTGGTGCTGCAAGCCAGCTACACGAACACCGTGCATGCCGAAGCCATCGCGCTGGTGCTCAACCATTACGCCGAAGACGCGATGGGGGGCGGGCACAGCCTGGACCCGGATTTGCTAGCGCAACTGCCGAGCGAATTAGCCAAGCGTGCGCACGCGTTCAGCGTGTTGGCGTTTGTGAATGGAGAGCCGGCGGGGTTGGTGAATTGTTTTGAAGGTTTCTCGACCTTCGCCTGTCGCCCATTGGTCAACGTCCATGATGTGGCGGTAATGGATCGGTTCCGTGGCTTGGGCTTGAGTCAGAAAATGTTGCAGAAGGTTGAGGAAATCGCCCGCCAACGCGGTTGCTGCAAGATTACTTTGGAAGTGCTTGAGGGCAATGAAGTAGCGAAGGCGGCGTACCGCAAGTTCGGGTTTGACGGCGCTAAATTTGATCCCGCTTATGGCACCATGTTGTTTTGGAATAAGCCGCTGTAAAAAATAGTGTTATGGCGGGCAATAAAAAAGGCGCCATTACATGGCGCCAAGTTAATCTTTGTCAACGGAGCGGAATGACAAAGAGTATGACGGTAAATCAACTTTTTGGTTGCTGAGTTTCATCGGTTTTCGAGTTTTTAACATCACTGGAGGCCGTTTCCTCGGCTGGGCCGTTCATCTTGTCCTGCATGAAATTAAAGTTAGCGTAAAACTCTTTAGAACGCTCTGAGCCGCCTTCGGCGAAGGCAGCGGCGGAAGTCAAGGTCATTAAGCCAGCCAGCATCAGCGTCGAGATTTTCATTGTCAGTATTCCCAAAAAGTGTGATCGGTGTCTGTTCTCTTAGATCAGACTCGTGGGGCCGATTATGTGCAGGGTGGATTAAGCGAAGCTTAATTGGATAGGCGTCAACCTTAACGATTTTGTTAAGGTTGGCGGTCATATAAGCTGTAGTTTAAAGCGTCCAGTCCAGCGCAAGCGTGATAGCGCGCGGGTCGCCCCAATAAACGCCGTTATAGAAGCCGACGCGTTCGTAATATTTTTTATCAAATAGATTATTGACGTTGATCGACGCCGAAACGTGTTCGTCGAACTGGTAGCGGGACATCAGTTTGACCACTGCGTAGGCCTGCTGGGTGATTTTCGCCCGTTCGGTGACCCGCTGATTACCGACACGTTGGCCTGTAGGCCTGTCGCTGAACTCATAGATATCGCTCTGCCAGTTCACGGCACCACCCACCGTCAGGTTTCGCCACGTCCCCGGCAAACGGTAGGCGCTGGACACCTTCAGCAAATTCAATGGCTGCCCGGTGTTGTTGCGCTTGTCCGAGCCATTAACGGAGTGAGTGTAGGTGTAGCCCGCCGTCAGGTTCCAGTCCGGCATCACTTCGCCGGCAACCTCCAATTCGAAGCCGTTGACCTTGTTGCCTTTGCCGCCGGACTTGTAGTACTCCTCGCCCGTGGTCGGGTTAGGCAGGGCCGATTCATCCCGCTCAGCGACGTTGTCCTGTGTGCTCCAGAAGTACGCGGCTGCCACGTTCAAGCGCTCTTTCAGCAAACTTCCCTTAAGACCCACCTCATAGTTGCTGCCCACCACCGGTTCTAGGTAGTTGCGGTTGACGTCCTTGAGGCTTTGCGGTTTGAAGATGTCGGTGTAGCTGGCGTAGACGGTGTATTCCGGCGTGATGTCGTAGAGCAGGCCGGCGTAAGGCGTCAACAGGTCGTTGTGGGTCTGGTGAGTCTTGTTGGCCGCGATCAACTGGTCATCGTCACCGTATTCGGGCGTCGCGCTCTCCAGCGACCAACTGCCATAGCGGCTGCCCAGTACGGCGTGCAAGCGCTCGGTGAGGCTCAAGCGCGTGGCCAAGTAGCCGGCTTTCTGTTGCTTGCTGCTGTGTTCACCCTTGAGGTCGGTAACGGTGTCGCCGAACGTGCCAATCCCGCCCATGTATTTCCAGTCTTCGATCGTGTAGTAGCCACCCGGTATGCTGCTGCGCATCACAGGGGACACGTCGCGCTGCGTGGCCTCGCCATAACCCATCATCAGTGCATGTTCGCGGCCCAGCAACGCGTAGCTGCCGGCAAGGTTGAGGTCCACAGCTTCCATTCTTGAGGTGCCACGCATGTGGCTGGCCCAGGCGGTCATGCCGCTGCGGTCGTCATTGGGGAAACCCGCGCCACCGTAGTACACCTTGCCATCCGTGTCGCTCTGGCGATGGGTATAGGCGGCCTTTAAATGCCACTCACCGCCCAGCCGATGATCGAGGCTGGCGAAGGTTGTCTTGTCGGTCAGCGGCCAGGAACTCCAGTGCGCCGCCATATTGGTCGAGCGCGACAACCCGGCCTTGCCACCCTGGCTATTCCAGTAAGGCACGGTGCCCCAGGACGTGCCTTGCACTTGCTTGTTCTGGTAATCAAAACCTACGGCCAGCACGGTTTCGTCTGATAAATCTGCTTCAAGAATGCCGTAGCCAACCGACCGTTGCAGCCCGTAGTTATCACGCAAGGATTGGCTGTCGCGGTAGGCCAGCACCGTGCGCCCGCGCAGCTTGCCGTCGAACGCCAGCGGCCCGCCCACATCCATGTAGCTGTAGTAGTTGTCGTAGCTGCCGGCTCTTACCCCGGTTTGCGCCTGCCATTGAGCGGTAGGGCGCTTGCGCACCATATTGACCGTGGCGGAGGGGTCGCCGGCGCCGGTAGTCAAGCCGGTGGCACCACGAACCACCTCGATGTGGTCGTAGATGATGGTGTCGGCATCGGATTTCATGTAGCCAAAGGTGTTGAGCATCCCATCAATCTGGTAGTTGCTGATGCCATAACCACGCGAGGAGTAGGAGGCACGGTCGGAATCGTTGTGCTGAACGTTGACCCCCGTGGTCTGGCGCAGCACCTCTGTCAACGTATTGAGATTGAAATCATCCATCTGCTGGCGAGTGATCACCGAGATCGACTGCGGGGTTTCCTTGATGGACAGGTCAAGGCGGGTGGCGGTACTCATCGAACCGGTCGTGTAGGCGCCCGTGTGTTCAGTGGTGGCGCCAAGGCTCTCGGCGGTGATGCTCGTGGCGCCCAGTTCGAACGTTTTCTGTTCGGGGTCGGTTTCAGCCAACAGATCCGGGCTCGCGACCACGCTGAAGAGGCCGAGGGTGAAGGTCATGGAACGGGTTAGAGGCGCAAACATCGCAGAAGACTCCTTGTCGTCTTTTTGGCCTTTCCGGTCGGGAAAGGCCATGGTTCAAAGACGAAAAGAGCGGGCGAACTTTAGGCTTAAACGAGAATGATTGTTATCTTTGTGTTACGGCGCCGGTTGTTCCTGGAGCACCACGTCAGTCGGGCTCACCTTTTTCGGCTTGATCAGGCTGAAGTCGATCAGGGGTTTTTGTTGGCGCAGGTATGGGTTACCTATCATCTGTGGGCGCGCCGTGAAGCGGTCGCTCACCAGGCTTTTCGTACGGTCCAACTCGTTGAAACTCAGGCCGGCGAGGTCGGCCCACGTATGAATCAACTGCGAGCTGCTGTAAGGCCGTTGCAAGTCGCCGGCAAAGCTCCAGTCGTGGCTTTCACGCCATTTTGGCGAGGCGTAGGCCATGAACGGAACGGTGTACATCGGCGCCGTCGGCTTGCTTTCGTTGCGTCCCAGCGTGCTGTGGCCTGCCGAGTCGAACACGTCTTCGCCGTGGTCCGATAAGTACAGCAGGAAACCGTTTGGATCGGTATTGGCGTAGTCCTTGATCAGGCTCGACACCACGAAGTCGTTGTACAGCACGGCATTGTCGTAGCTGTTGTAAGTCGGCAATTGATCGTCACTCACGCCCGCCGGCACGCCCTGGCGGTCGGTAAATTTATCGAAGGTCTGCGGGTAGCGATACTGGTAGCTCATGTGGGTGCCCAACAGGTGCACCACGATGAACTTACGCTCGGCCGGGTCGGCCAGGGCCTTGGAAAACGGCGCCAGTACGTCGCCGTCGTATTGACGGGCGTTCTGGTTGCGGTTGTTGTTCAGGTACACCTGCTCGTCGGCCTGTTCGGAAAAGGTCGTGAGCATGGTGTTGCGCTTCGTCATGGTCTGTTGGTTGGTGATCCAGTAGGTCTTGTAGCCGGCCTGTTTCATCACGCTGACAATGGATGGCGTCTTGAGGTACAGGTCCGGGTTCTCTTCGTCAGCGAAGGTCAATACCTGTTGCAGCGCTTCGATGGTGTAGGGGCGCGGGGTGATGACGTTGTCGAACACCGCCAGTTGGTCGCGCAGTTTGTCCAGCTCCGGCGTGGTGTTACGCGGGTAGCCGTAGAGGCTCATGCGCTGACGGTTGGTGGACTCGCCGATCACCAGTACCAGGGTTGAGGGCTGGCCGGCCATGCTGTCCTTGAGGTTTGTCAGAGGCGGGATCTGGCTGGCGCTGTCGAGCATGCCTTGCATGTTGTCCAACTGCTCGGTGTAACGGCGGTAGGCGACGATCATCTGCCACGGTACCGCAGGTTCGATGCGCGATTCAAAGCGGTCGATGGCATCGTCCATCGTGTCGCTGCGGGCGATCTGCTTGACTAGCGGGTAACCAATGACGCCCACCAGGATAGCCGTCGCTGCGAGCAGCGCCTGGCCACGTGGCAGATACACCGGGCGGACGCGGGTCCATAGGAAAATGGCCACGGCGGTGTGGGCGATGAACGCCAGCACGATCCACCAGGCGAAATATTGGGTGGCGTATTCACCGGCTTCAGAGATGTTCGACTCGAACATGATGAAGATGACGCTTTGAGAAAATTCCTGCTGGTAGATGAAGAAATAGCCCAGGCTGGCCATGGAGCAGGCCCACAGGACTACGCCGATCAAGGCGGCTAACAAGCGCGTACGGCGGGGGAATATCAGCAGTGGCGCCAGCCAGATCGCACTCATGAAGAACGCTTGGCGAAAACCACTGAAACCAGAGGTGCCACTGAGCTGAATCAGCAGTTGGGTAATACCCGAGAAGTACCAGAAAAACAGGAATAGCCAGCCAAGACCGGCCCAATCAAAGCTTTTCGCAGACTTCGTGCTGCGTTCGAACATCGCCATCCAGCGCTCCAACCCGATAATTTTTCAGTCGACGCGCAGGACTGCGCGCAACAGAGGCCACCCTTGCATGGGGTGGCCCTTCGGGCGGGAGTATCGGGAGGGAGGTGTGAAAACTTTGTGAGATTTTTGTAGGCGTAATCTTACAAAGTGATGACGGGGCTTAGCAGAGCGCTGGCTGGGCGCCGGAAGGCTGATCCAACTGGGCCTGGATGATGTGCGAACGCAGGCGTATGACTTCCTGCTGCAGTTGTTCGCGTTCGTCTTTCAACTGGCGCAGCTCGTCGCGTCGAATGGTGACGTAGAGGGTCTGTGGCGGACGGTTCATCTGTGCAGTGCTCATTGCTTACCTCGCAAATAGCCAGTGTGTCGCGGTGTGCCAGAACGCTTGAGTCGAGGTTCTCGGCAGCAGTCAGGGCAATTCTGAATTCTTTTTGCGAGCAATGGAACTTTTTTATTTTTGAAGGTCGTGTGACTTTTTGTGCAGTGATGCCGAAGTGGTGGCAAATTTTTCTCATGAAACTACAGGTATCCGCGCTGGACTAACCCTCATTAGCCTCATTGCGCTATAAACTATGTCACACATTTTTTAGTAGTTAGGAGCATCAGCACATGCAACTGGGGATTATTGGACTAGGCCGCATGGGCGGGAATATTGCACGGCGCCTGATGCTCAATGGGCATACCACCGTTGTTTACGACCGTAACGAAGCATTTGTAAAAGGCTTGAGCGAAGAGGGCGCCACTGGCGTTGCCGGCCTCAAGGCCCTGGTTGCCGGGCTGCAAAAGCCACGCACCGTGTGGGTGATGTTACCGGCAGGCGCGCCGACCGAAGACACCATCAACGAATTGAGCACACTGCTGGAAGACGGCGATGCAATCATCGACGGCGGCAACACCAACTATAAGGACGACGTTCGCCGGGCCAAGGCGCTGGCGGAAAAAGGCCTGCACTATGTCGACGTCGGTACTTCCGGCGGCGTCTGGGGCTTGGAACGTGGCTACTGCATGATGATCGGTGGGGATGTCGGGACCGTGCAGCGCCTTGATCCTATCTTCAAGAGCCTGGCCCCGGGCCAGGGCAACATTCCGCGCACCAAGGACCGTTCTGCCAGCGCTGACCCTCGCGCCGAGCAGGGCTATATCCACGCGGGCCCTGCGGGCTCCGGGCATTTCGTCAAGATGATCCACAACGGCATCGAATACGGGATGATGCAGGCGTTCGCCGAGGGTTTTGACATCCTCAAGACCAAGAATTCGGAAAACCTGCCGGAAGACCAGCGTTTCGACCTGAACGTTGCCGATATCGCCGAAGTCTGGCGCCGTGGCAGTGTGGTGTCGTCCTGGCTGCTGGACCTGACCGCCGACGCCTTGGCCACCGACCCGAAACTCGACGGTTACTCCGGTTCCGTTGCCGACAGTGGCGAAGGCCGCTGGACCATCGAAGCCGCCATGGAACAAGCCGTGCCGGTGCCCGTACTGTCCACCTCGCTGTTCGCCCGCTTCCGCTCGCGTCAGCAGAGCACGTACGGTGACAAAATGCTCTCTGCCATGCGCTTCGGCTTTGGTGGTCACGTGGAGACTTCCAAAAAATGACCGCCAACGGCAAAAAAACCAAGGCCGAACCTGCACCACCGACCACCTTGTTTCTGTTTGGCGCCCATGGCGACCTGGTCAAGCGCCTGCTCATGCCGGCGCTGTACAACCTCAGTCGTGATGGGCTGCTGGGCGATGGTTTGCGCATCGTCGGCGTTGATCACAACGCCATCAGCGACGCCGATTTCGCGAAGAAACTCGAAGACTTCATTCGCACCGAAGCGGCGAGCAAGGTCAAGGGTAATGCGGATAACGCCCTGGACCCACAATTATGGGCGCAGTTGGCCAAGGGCATCAGCTACGTCGAAGGTGATTTCCTCGACGACAGCACCTACGCCGACATTGGCAAGAAGATCACCGACAGCGGCACTGGCAACGCGGTGTTTTACCTGGCCACCGCCCCGCGCTTTTTCAGCGACGTGGTGCAGCGCCTGGGCAGTGCTGGCCTGCTGACGGAAACCGATGACAGCTTCCGTCGCGTGGTGATCGAAAAACCTTTCGGTTCCGACCTGGCCACCGCCGAAGCGCTGAATGCCAGCCTGCTCAAGGTGATGAGCGAGAAGCAGATCTATCGCATCGACCATTACCTGGGCAAGGAGACGGTGCAGAACATCCTGATCAGCCGTTTCTCCAACGTGCTGTTCGAAGCGTTCTGGAACAACCATTACATCGACCACGTGCAAATCACCGCCGCTGAAACGGTCGGCGTTGAAACCCGTGGCAATTTCTTCGAGAAGACCGGCACCCTGCGCGACATGGTGCCCAATCACTTGTTCCAACTGCTGGCGATGGTGGCGATGGAGCCACCTGCCGCCTTTGGTGCCGACGCCGTGCGCGGTGAAAAAGCCAAGGTGATTGGCGCCGTACGCCCCTGGTCCCTGGAAGATGCGCGGACCAACTCGGTACGCGGGCAGTACACCGCCGGTGAAATCGGCGGTAAGCCACTGCCGGGTTACCGCGAAGAAGCCAACGTTGCACCTGACAGCAGCACTGAGACCTTCGTCGCCCTCAAGGTGATGATCGACAACTGGCGCTGGGTCGGCGTGCCGTTCTACCTGCGCACCGGCAAGCGCATGAGCGTGCGCGACACCGAAATCGTGATTTGCTTCAAGCCGGCACCCTATGCACAGTTTCGCGATACCGAAGTCGATGAGCTCAAGCCCACCTACCTGAAAATCCAGATCCAGCCGAATGAAGGTATGTGGTTCGACCTGCTGGCGAAAAAGCCCGGGCCGACCCTGGACATGGCCAACATCCAGCTGGGTTTTGCCTACAAGGACTTCTTCGAGATGCAGCCCTCGACCGGGTACGAAACCCTGATCTACGACTGCATGACCGGCGACCAGACTTTGTTCCAGCGTGCGGACAACATCGAAAACGGTTGGCGCGCTGTGCAGCCCTTCCTCGATGCATGGCAGGAAGATGACGGGATCCAGGCCTACAAGGCGGGTGAAGATGGTCCTGCAGCCGCCGATGCGTTGCTGGCCCGTGATGGCCGTGCATGGCACCGCCTCGGATGAGTGACGCAGCGATTCATCCCATCCGTTTTATCCTCAGTGATGTGGACGGCACGTTGTTGCATCCTGATCACAGCCTCAGCCAGCGCACTGCCGATGCCGTGCGCGCCTTGCGCGACAGTGGGGTATTTTTCAGCCTGGCCAGCGGGCGACCGCCCAAGGCCATGCTGCACCTGATCGAAACCTTCGGCATCGATGTGCCGGTGGCGGGCTTTAACGGTGGCACGCTGATCAACCCGGATGGCAGCATCCTGGTCGCCCACCATCTGCCGGCAGAGGCGGCGCTGGTGACCCTGGCGCTGTTTTCAGCGGAGCCGGAGGTGGAAGTGTGGGTGTTTGCCGATGGCGATTGGCTGCGCCGTGACCCGCCAGGGCCGATGCAGCAGCGCGAAACCGATGGCCTGGGATACGGGCCGGTAGTGGTGGAGAGTTTTGAGCCGTACCTGGACCGGATCGACAAGATCGTCGCTGCCAGCCACAACACGCAATTGCTGGTGGAGCTGGAAGCGCAGCTGCAGCCCAAGGTGCAGGGGGTGGCCCAAGTGTCACGCTCGCAACCGGTGTACCTGGACGTCACCGCGATGTTGGCCAACAAGGGCGAGGCCTTGAAAACCCTGGCGGCGCACCTTGGGGTCCCCTTGGAGCAGACGGCGGCCATCGGTGATGGTGGCAATGACCCGGCGATGTTTCATGTGGCCGGGTTATCGATTGCCATGGGGCAGGCTGAAGAAACCGTCAAGCGCCAGGCCAGTGTGGTCACTGGCAGCAATCTCGAAGACGGTGCTGCCGAAGCGATTGAGCGGTTTATTCTCGCGAAGCGATAAGCGGTTTTCGCTCTAACACTGAACGTGCGCTCATTTAAAACGATGAGCGCAAGTTACAGCGTTGGATTACTTCGGCATTGCCCAGGATTGCAACTGGTGGCCATCTTTATCGAGCTCGGCACGGGCTTGCAACAGCAAGTTTTCCAACTGCGTCGGGTCGGTATAGGCACTTGACGAGAGTTGTTTACTGCCGATGCGGGTATTGGTGCGGTCGATGACGCTCAGGCTCAGGGCGCCGTTGCCATCGTGCCAGGCCACGCACTGAAAGGGTTGGAAGGCACGGTCTGCGATCAAAAGAGCTTCGTTGATGCGGAGCGGGGCGTTCATGTGGGTTCTCTCTCATTGCCCATTCAAGTGAGTGCCGGCGGTTGGGCTGACCGTGCGGCGGGTTACTTGTACTGATGCACGATGGCCGGGTACGGGTCACACATTAGAACAACTATTTTCAACATTTAGTGATTAACGTCATGTAAGCGGCTGTTTTGAAAGCGGATTGAACGTTTCAGCGTCGCGTAACTTTTAACGACGCGAACGTGGGGAATGGCTTTTTGCCCGAACTTATAGCGAAACGGTACAAGGACTGCGTCAATATCTTGCTACGGTTGGCAACAGACGTTCCAAACTGTTGTTTCTAAATAAATTTACCAATTTTGACGCCAAGGAACAGTCATGGGTGGACCCCCCGTTCAACGTCGATTGCTCGTAGTTGATCCTTGTGATGACTGCCACGGGCTGCTGCCCGGTTTGCGCGCGGCGGGGTGGGAAATCGACAGTTGCAGCTTGGACGCGGTGGGCGACCGATCCTGCGACGTCGGCCTGCTGCGCTTGCAGCCCGCTCACCTGGAACGACCCGAAGCCGTCAAAGAGCTGATCGGCCGCAGTGGAACCGAGTGGATCGCCGTGCTCGACCAGGATGTGCTGCGGCTGCAGAACTTCGGTGACTTCGTCTGCGAATGGTTCTTTGACTTTCATACCTTGCCTTTCGACGTCGCCCGCGTACAGGTGACCCTGGGCCGTGCTTTTGGCATGGCGCGGTTGCGGGGCAAGGGCCATACCCCGGTGGATGAGCCCGAGCACGAATTGCTCGGTGACAGCCGGCCCATTCGCGAACTGCGCAGATTATTGTCGAAACTGGCGCCCACCGAATCTCCCGTGTTGATTCGTGGCGACAGCGGCACCGGCAAAGAGCTGGTGGCCAAGACGTTGCATCGACAATCGCAGCGGCATGACAAGCCGTTTGTGGCGATCAACTGCGGTGCGATCCCTGAACACTTGATTCAATCCGAATTGTTCGGCCATGAAAAAGGTGCGTTCACCGGCGCCCATCAACGCAAGGTCGGGCGAATCGAGGCGGCCAACGGCGGCACGTTGTTCCTGGATGAAATCGGTGATCTGCCGATGGAGCTGCAAGCCAATCTCTTGCGATTTCTCCAGGAAAAGCAGATCGAGCGGGTTGGCGGCAGCCAGCCGATCCCAGTGGATGTGCGGGTATTGGCCGCCACCCACGTCGACCTGGAAGCCGCCGTTGAGAAAGGCACCTTCCGCGAAGACTTGTATTACCGCCTCAATGTCCTGCAAGTGGTGACCGCACCATTGCGCGACCGCCATGGCGACGTCGCGATGCTGGCCAACCACTTTTCACGTTTCTATAGTCAGGAAACCGGTCGTCGCCCGCGTAGTTTCAGTGATGACGCCCTCGTCGCGATGGGCGAGCACGCTTGGCCTGGAAACGTGCGCGAGTTGGCCAACCGCGTACGCCGCGGGCTGGTGCTCGCCGAAGGACGCCAGATCGAAGCCGTTGATCTGGGATTGCACGGCCAGCAGGCAATTTCGTCGCCCATGGCTACACTGGAAGACTATAAGCACCGCGCCGAACGCCAGGCGCTGTGCGACGTGCTCAATCGGCACAGCGACAACTTGAGTGTGGCGGCCCGTGTACTGGGCGTTTCCCGGCCCACGTTCTACCGGTTGCTGCACAAACACCAGATCCGCTAGGGCGGGTAAACCGAAAAGCCCCGCAACGACCCTTATCGCTGCGGGGCTTTTCCTTGTGCGCTGCGTGCGCTGTATTGACTTGGGCCGCTTGGTGTCAGAAGTAGTACGGGAATTTCAGGCTAAACGTAAAGTCTGGCGCATCGTCCGTCATCCCGATCGCCAGGTTAGGCACGATTGTCAGGTTTTGCGTCGCCGCAATCGTCATGCCCACGTTGAAGTAACCCGCGTTGGCGTCGCTGGACGTCACCGACTGCCAGTCCCCACCGTTAGGCTTGAGCTTGCTCTTGCGCTGGATCAGGTCGGACACCGAGAACGACATACTCATCTTCTCGTTCAGCGCGAAGGCCACGCCGAGGCCAAGTTGGAAGCTGTCGCCCAGGCTGACCTTGCCGCCGACCTTCTGGTTGACGTCACTGCTGATATCGTCAAACGACTCCTCGAAGTTATGGGTATAGGACAGCGAGCCAAACAGCACGGCCGGGTCGAAGGTCTTGACCAGCGAGATACCCGGCGTGATCGACCACACACCGTTACCCGTCGGCAGGTTTTCCGGCACATACAAGTTGTCGTTGGCGGTAGACCGCACCAGCTTGATGCCAAACGGTTCTTTGCCCGTAGGCGCTTTGACGCGCACCGACACTACCGCATCCGGCAGGGTCGGGGTTTCATCGAGGAACTTGTAGGCCACGCCGAAGTTGACGTCGCCGATGGTTGGGTCGCGGCTCACCGACTCTTCCGAGGTGGCGTTGGCGTTGTTGCCGGCACCGCCGGACTGGTAGGTCGACTCGCGGTACACCACCGGCACGTTCACGTCGAACTGCCAACGGTTGTCGACGTTGTAGCGGCCAGTCAGGTCCAGGGTCCAGTTATCCGACTTGATCCGGTCCAGGTTGATATTGCCCAGGAAGATCGAGTCCAGCGCCAGGAAGCCGTTGAGCGTGAGTTGGCGAGCGTCGTAGCGCGCATAGGTCACACCGGTTTCAAAGCTGAACTTGCCATTGCCAAAAAAGCCGCTGGCCTCGTTGTAGAGGTTGCTCACGCTTTGCGCAGGCGCTGAATCGTCCTTGAGCGACTGACCGTAGGAACTGCCACCGCCTCCCGCACCGCCTGATTTCGCTGCCGCGCCGGTACCGGCCACCGTTGTGCCGCTGGCTTTCTGGAAGTCTGCCGGGGATTTGGCCAGGCGTTTGGGCGCCGGTGTGGCCGGTTGATCCTCGACTTGACGAACCCGCTGCTCCAACACCGCCAAGGCTTTTTGTTGTACGTCGTACCGCTGCTTGAGTTCCAGAAGTTCCTGTTTGAGGGCTTCGATATCGGCGTCTGGCGCGGCATACAACATGGATGCAGGCAAGAGCGTACTTAAACAAACCACCGCACGTAGCGATAACGATCGATGCATGAAATAAGCCGTCCTTTTCTAATGCGAAAGTGTCGAGGGTCAGCGTAGTTCAATAACCTAGCGTGCGTAGGCCTTTGAGTGGGTCCAGATTGCAGTTCAATGCCGGGTTGGTCAGGCCGTTGTTCATCACCACATTGAGCTGGGTCATGTTAGTGACGACGTTTCTATCGCCGGTTAATACCGTGCCTTGGAGCACTTGCCCGCCACCGATCTGCTGGAGGCTGTTGCCCTGGTTATGATTGCCTTGGATCGCCATCTGCAAGCCGCCATTGTTGGCCGACACGCTCACACGGCCGGCCGCGCTGTCGCCGCTGACTGTGCCACCCGCCACCAGCACATGCCCTGATTGCACGATGTTGGAGGGGGCGAAGCCATTCTCTGTGACGTTGATACCGACATTGTTGTAGGCAGTGTTGCCATCGCCGGCGGTGCGTACGCTTTGGGTCACGCCCGTGCCGGTGCCCAGGCCTGCGCCCCCGACCACGTTACCGGTACCGGTATCCTGGTGGGTGCCCGTGCCAGCCGAGCCGGTGGTCTGTACGTAAAACTGCGGGGTGATGGTGGACGAGTCGACTTGCATGCTGGCCTTGCCGGTGATGGTGTCGCCTATGGCATTGGTCCAGGTGCTGCTCATGACAATACCGAAACTGATAATCCGCCCCGGCATCACATACCGGCCGCGCAGTTCGGCCATTTCCGAATCCTTGAGCTCAATCGGCTTGAACCCCGATGAAGCATAAGCGGGCATTGAGGCTGCCAGGCACAAGACCGTCAGCCAACGGGAAGTGTTCATCTCTTGCTCCTGGAGCGTCCTGCTCCTTTTTGCGCTTCTTAGAAGAAGTCGCTCTGGATGAAACCGAAGTCCATCAACTCGGCATCGCCTACGGGCCTGAACTCATTCAACTGGTTCTTGGCGGTCAGTGGCGTGGGCGGGTCAAGCAAAGCGTTGGCCTTGTCGTAGCCTTCACCCAGCACGGCGAAGACGATGCCATTCCAGCCTTGGACGAAGTCGTCGTGTGAATAGCGCTTGTGGCCCAGCACCGGGTCACCGACATAGACCCACTCCTTGTCCGCGCGCTGCAACACCACGAAGTGCTTGTAGCCACGAATTTCCAGCAACACCACCACGGGGATCTTCACGGTCGCCAGGGTATCTGGCCCGATTTTGTAGCCCCGGGCACGCATGCCGATGCTTTCGAGGTAGCGCTTCATGTCCAGCATGGAAAAGCCCTGGGTACGTACCAGGTCCTGGTCTGCATTGAGCAGCATGCCTTTGATGACGTGGTCTTCGTCTACGTCGAGCCAGTAGCCCTGGCGCAGGATGGTGGCGAGTGCCGCAGCACCGCAGCTGAAATCGGTTTTCTGTTCCACCAGGTTGGCGAACCGGCGTTCACGGATACTCTCGACCTTCTTGTAGATGACTGCACCACCAGGCATGGCGGAGATCGCCATGGTGCCTGCCCAGGTAGGGCCGGTGAGCAGCATCAAGAGGCTGAGGGTCGCGAGGCGCATGATCGTATGACCTGCTGGGCACTGTAATAAAGAGGGCCTTGTTGCCAAGGCCCCGTTGGATCAGAAGCGCACGCCGCTGGCGCATACGCTGCAACCTTGGCTGATCGACAGGCTGCCGCTGGCTTGGTTGCCGGAGCCGGATTGCAAGTTCACAATTGTGCTGCCGCTGTTGCGGTTAACTGCGTTGTCGAGGCTGGAGTTGTTCGACACGTATTGAGGTTTGCTGTAGTGGCCATTCCCGCTGGCGGCCGCGTTGAGGTAGCTGTTACCGAGCGAGTTTTGCTCGGTGTTGGCCGCCGCTGCGATATTTTTACCGTCAGCCGTGGTGATTGCCAGGTTGCCCTTGGCCTGGTTGCCTTGACCGGCTTGACCGTTATAAATCGTGCTACCGGAGTTGCCGTTAACCGCGTTATCCAGGGATGCGTTGTTTTGGGTACCTTTGTTGACATAATTGTTCAGCACGCTGTTTTGATTCACATCGGCCACGGCAAACACGGTTGCAAAGTCGCCCTTGGCGCTGGAGATGGCGCCGGAACCGTCTGCCTGGTTTCCGGTGCCTGACTGATTGTTAACAATGGTGCTACCACTGTTGCCGTTTACCGAGCCATCAGCAGAGGCGTTGTTTTCGGTGTTGGTGTCGTCGAATTTGTTGCCCGCGCTGTTCTGCACATCCGTAACCACGGAGGCGACCACGCCGGTTGGTTGAGGCGCAGGGTGCCAGCCACCCCCTGCTTGAGCGGCAGCAGCCATGAGCGCGGCGAGAGCGAAAACCATTGGTTTCAGAGCCATTTGAGGTTTCATGGTGTTTCTCCTTGCTTCTAATTAGTGGGTTAAGTGTTGGTACGGTCTAACGTGTGCTACCAAGCTGTTACTTGATAGTGATGCCCAGGGTGTTAGCCACTCGGTTCCCCACCCCTGCACTCTGGTTCACCTGAATCACTCCTCGGCTGCCGGTGAAGGCCTGGTCGCTTGTCACGACCTGGCGGCTGCCAGTGGTGGGGGTGAGCCCTGAGTCGGTTGCCAGCGTCGTCGTGTTCTGTTGCAACAGGACGCTGTCGTCGATGCTTTGCGGGCCAGGGTTGATGCTGATCCGCACGGCATTGATTGATTGGTTATTGGCCCCGGCGGACTGGTTGATGCCCACCATGCCGTTGCCATTGGTAAAAGAGGCGCCTTCGATCGAGGCCTTCGCGTTGAGAGAGGGATCGACGTTGCCGTTCATGTTCTGGGTATTGCGGGTGGTGGCCTGCCCACCGAGCGTGACGGCGCGGTTATTGGCCATTTGTTGCTGGTTGCCGGCCGCCTGATTGATCATCACGTTGCCGTTGTAGTCTTTGCCGCTGTTGTTAATCACGGCGGTGTTGTCGGCCATGGCCGCCGTGCTGCTCAGCAGGGCGAGAAGCAGCAGGGAACGTTTCATTATTTGCCCCCCATCATGCTGCCGAGGTTGTTCAGGGGGGCCATGCCACGTTGGATTGAATCGCTGATCTGCCCGCCCATGGAGGCGCCTGCACCATGGCTGACGGCTGCGCCGGAACCGAGTGTCGACACGCTGCCTTGGGTGTTAGTCAAACCAGGGATGTTGCCGTTTGGGATGATGGCGCGGGTGATGCTTGAGCCGCTGCTGATGCCACCGATGTCCATGTCACTGAGCTCGCTGGTGGACCCTAGGATCTCGCGGCTCGGATTGGCATTGGCGGTAGTGGGGTAGGGGTCTTTGCCGAATGCAGATCGACCGTACATGTGCCCCTGTACGTCTCGACCCGTCACGATAACGCCGTCACCCGCATAGCTCGGAACACTGAGGCCGACACTGAGTGCACAGCTGATCAGCAACACGTTCATCGAACCTTGAGTGAATGTATTCACGGCGGCATTCCTTATTCTTCGCGCTGACCCTGAACAGCGCTGTAAGGGATAGAGCAGAAGCCGTGCCGCTTTTTATTTGGCCTTGGTATTCAATGTGTTACGGACATTGAAGGGCAAAGTGATGGCATCGCTGTTTCAATCCTGAAACAGCACCCTGCCCAAACCTACAGACTTAGCCACTGCGCAAACGCTTCACTGGCTGTATCAGCGCTGTAACAACACGTGTGACAAAACGGTGAATGCGCTGAGCACGGGCGATTCAAGGCAGAGGAGTGTTAAAAAAATGGACACTTGCGGCGCGACATCCCCCGTGCAAGGAGGCAGGGTGTCAGCCTTTGGGTGTTTTACGCGGAATAGAATTGAGTACGGGGTTGCCGTCCTGGTTCTGGGTCAGGTATACCGGCAAAACCTTGGGCAGGGAGGGAACGAGGTTGTTGACCTCATCGATGTTGTAGATACCACCGATGCGTATCGCTCCGGTCGTGGCGTCGGCCAGCATCACCGGCTTGCTCAGGTAGCGGTTGATCAGCGGCAACGCGTCGGCCAAAGCCAGGTTGTCGAGGACCAGCTTGCCCTGGCGCCAGGCCAGCGCGGTGCCATTCGGGTTGATCGTGCGCACGCGTGGCGTGGCATCACCCTGCTGGTAGCTGGCTTGCATGCCGGGTGTCAGGGGCACGCTACCATGGACCTGATCGCTGGCAATCTGAACCGAGCCTTCAAGCAACATCACCCGTACCTGGTCTTCATATTTCCAGACGTTGAACTGGGTGCCCGTGACACGTACCTGACCACTGCCGGCGTGCACAATGAACGGATGGGCGCTGTCATGGCTGACCTTGAAGAACGCCTCGCCTTTTTTCAGAGTGACCCGACGCTGGTCCTTGTAGTTGCTGTAGACCAGTTCGGTGCCCAGGTTGAGTTCCACCTGGCTGCCATCGTCGAGGATGACCTGGCGCAGGCCATTAGCGGCATCAAAGCGTTCATAGGAACTGGGCAACCAACCGGCTTCCCAGCCAGTGAAGGCGGCCAGTGGCAGGGCGCCCAGGCAGATCGCCGCAGCCACCGCGTAGATGCGCGACCGGCTACGGGGCTTGAACGGCACCTCTGTCGGTGTGGTGTTTTGGCGTGGCAGATGGTCCGCAACGTCCCAGATCTCCAGCATTGCCGCGTATTCGAAGGCGTGCAGCGGGTGCGAATCGTGCCATTGGGCAAAAGCCTGACGTTCACTCGCGGTGCAATCACCCGCGTGCAGGCGCATGCACCAATGCGCGGCGGCGTCGGTGATGGCGTCATATTCGGCTTCTGAAATGGACTTTTCGCTCATTAACTCATCCTGATTTCGTACATTCTAACCTCCCAGGATGGGCCGCGAGAACAGCCATCATGGCGATTGCACATCAATTGGAACTTATTCTCGTTTGAAAGCACCTAAGAAATTCAGGACATTTCCCACAATGGAGTAAGAAAATGCTGAAGAAAACCTTAGTCGCTCTGTGTGCAACCTCCGCGCTGCTCGGCGCCGGTGCTGCCTTTGCCGACAAGCCGGGCGCGGGCTGGATCCCGATCGAGAAGGCGATTGAAGTTGCCAAGACCAAAGGTGGATACGTCGAGGTGTACGCCGCTGAGGCAGACGACAATGGCTACTGGGAAGTCAAAGGCCGCAAGTCTGACGGCACCGTATATGAAGCCCGCATTGATGGCGCCTCGGGCAATATCTTGCGCGACCAGAAAGACTGATACACCCCTCGGGGGCCTATTCAGGCCCCCTGAACCAGCTTGCGCCCCAGGTGCGTAATCAAATAGGTCACCGAGTCCGCATTGGCCAGAATGATGTCCATCCTTCGGTCCGCATCGCTCATAAAGATTTGCCGGGCATCGTCCAGCGTCCTGGCGCCGGTGAGATTCAGAATCTTGTCACGCGGTTTGGTCGAGCCCAAACTTCCTACGTCTTCCCATTGAAGTGAAAGGTCGTCCCATGTTTTAAACAGCATGGTGGCAGGGGTCAGCACTGACAGCGCGGTGCGTTGCAGGTTGGACAGCGCGGTATGCTGTCGCAGGCCGTCCGCCGTACCCCGGCTGATCAAGTCGGCAAACGGGCGCATGGAGTCCAGGTAGGCGATATCTTCAGTCTTCGAGACCATATGGCTTATCTCATGGATCAGGGTTGCTGCCCTTGCATGATCGTCAAGATCGAACGGCGCGTTGAGATGACCCCGATAAGCGTCCATGTGCGTATTGAAGAAGTAGTCGAGCAAGTAGATTTTCTGCTCTGGGTCTGCGGGTATTACAAAAGCATAGGTGTTGGTCGGCGACCAACGGGCCGCGCCCGTGACGAGTCGGGTTGAATCTGGCCTGATCAGGCTTTGCTGGGTCAAACCCTTGGTAATCTCGGCGACACGTTTCTGAATTTTCGTGACCTGCGCTGCGTTCAAAGTGCGTATACCGAACATTTCGGTCAAGAAGCGGCCTACGCGCGAATCCGGATCACGTTGCTGGGCAAAGACCGCGAGATTGCGTTCACACATGACCGCGTAGTAAATCGCGACGTTGAGCGCGCGGTCGATGCAGTAGGCTTTTCCAGGATGGAGTGCACGGATCGCCGGCATTCCCACCGCTTCAATATTGATCGAACTGCGCTCGACTCTATAGGTGACGACCCGTCCTTTGAAACGCGACACCGCGGGACCGAACCGCGGTTCTTGTGCAGAAAAGTCCAACACCCAGCCGCCCTGTGCGTTGCGCTCGACAAACGGGCCCAGCACCTGCGCCAGGCGCACCCGCCAGCGTGCGCCGGCTCTTTCGACCGGGTACACCCGCCCGGCCACCGGCACATAATGATTGCCGCTCGGTGTGACATAAACATGCTGCGACGGATCTTGCTCCAACTGCGCCAGCGACACTGTCACGTCTTCAAAGTACTGCATGCGGGTACGCACCGGGTTTGTCACGTCCAGTGTTGCAATGGTCGTCACAGGGGCAGGGATACTGTCCGGCAGATCCGTGGCTGGCGGTGAAAGCAACGGCGCCAGTAGCTCATCGAGTTCCTCGCGCAATGAAGCGAGTGTCCCCAATCCCTGGATGAATCTGAGCAAGCCTGCGCCGAAATGCTGTTGCTGCAAGGCCTCGGCCGAAGCCTGGAACAACTTGAAACTGCGCCACACGACCAACGGGAATTGGAGTTTGCCCGCAATAAACTGCGCTGCCATGGGGATGCCCCTGCGTAACAGGCCGGTGACCCCGTCCCACTGATCTTTACTCCCGCGTTCGAATTGGCAGGCGAGCATTTTGATCAACTGCGCCGTGTTGTCATCGAATAGCCGCGGCAGAATATTGCGCCTGATCGGGTGTGAGGCCAGCCTGACCTCCTGTGTGTCCGGGGCGGCCGGTTGCCTGAGCAGGTTGCGGTATATCGCCTGGTCGGGATCGCCCAACTGCCGGATGATCCAATCCTGTAAAGGGCCGGGGCGGTTGATCTGAGTGCGCAAGCTTTCTTCGTTGGTGTATTCCGTGAGCACGCGCAAAGGTGCGTATGGCGCGTAGAGCACCAGCGGGCCGGTCGCCGGCGCCTGCGGGCCGATCACGTAGACGCAAGGGACGGTCACCGGCGTCGCGCCCGGGGTAGCGATCAGTTCTAAGGGGTGAATCCTTGCTGCTGCCCCGTTGACCTTATCCCGCGCCTCGGCATCCGGCATGTCGAAAATTTGCTGGATCAAGCACCAGGCCGCAGCACTCAGGCGCTCTTCGAGTTTTTCTTCATGGGCGTGGCGCAGCACCTGCCAGGGTAATTGACGGCAAAACAGGGCGCGACGCTGTCGGGCATCGTCGGTATCGGCGGCGAGGTGCGTGGTGAGCCATTCGCGGTAGGTTTTAGCAATATCCAACTGGCGGACCAACTGCACCACTGCCGTGCCGTCCAGTGCTAGCGGCAGGGTGGTGGTGTCGCGGGCGGTGGGGGTGAGGTTGTCGGCGTTCGGTTCCGGCAGGTGGCGCAGAGCAAAGTCGGTCAGGCTTTGGGCATGCCCGTCGAGCAGTACGCTTGCCGGTATCTGGATGTTTTCCGGGTCCAGGGCGGCGTCGGGGAAGCGCGCCTTGAGCAGGCCCGTCAAGGTGCTGGCAACGTGTTCACGCAAGGTAGGCACGCTGTGCAGGTAGTCCTGATTGTCTGGCGCGCTGAGGCGGTACTGCTCCAACAGTTCGGCGTGCAGCAATTGATCCTCGGCCGAAGCCATACCCAGCCACACTGGCAAGGCCTGCTGCTGAACCATTGCCTGGGCGATGGCACTGGCGCGCTCCAGGTTCGACGGCGCCAGCTGTCGCATTTGCTCGTCCAGGCGGTCTTGCAATGGCGTTGGCCCCAGTGGCGTGGCGAGCCAGTAGTCGATGGCGTCGAGGTGGTAATCCAGGTAGCTCTGCTGGCGGTTGTTCAAAAAATGTTCGTCGATGCGTTGCAGGGGCCCGAGGCGATAGACCTGATGGGGCGCGCGAAGGCTCATGGGTAGGTTAAGCAACAGCGGCAAGCGCCGGTCGGGTTGGGTCAGGCGCAGTTCAAGGGATTGGCGCAAGGCGTGCACTGAGGCGAAGGGTTCAAGACCCTGCTGGGGTGTCCAGAGCACGACGTTACCCGAAAGCTCAGGGTCGATACCGCCGCGCTGCGTCAGTGCAAAACAGCTGGCCAGGGGGTGGGCTCTTTGGTCGTCGCCCAGGGTCAGCGTCAAGCTGTAGGCATCCGGCAGAAAACCCTTGAGCCCATGGCGCTTGTCGCGAGTCATGCTGTCGGGCCGCAGGACCGCGTCGAGAATCGCCTGGTGGTCGGGGCTCAATGTCTTGTTGAGCAGCCGCAGTTCGGCCTCGCTGCGCAGTCCCTGCATCAGGGAAGCGTTCATTTCGTTGCGATGACCTTCCAGGAACAGGCGCGGCAAGGTGCGTATGTCGTGCTGTACAAAAGGGCGCATGGCCTGGTCGATGACCGTATTGAAAACACGGCTGTTCAGGTTGTTCCAACGCGTGGCGGTCCCGCTGCGGCGAGCGCTGTAGAGACCGATGCGTGGCGAGTCGCCGACAGGGTCGGCAACCTTTGCCAGACGCTCGACGAGATGATCGACCATGCTTCGTGAAGATTCAGGGGCACGGTCCTCCTGTTGCTGCGCTTCAGTGGCGTAGGTGTTGGCGAATACATCCGTGGGGTCCAGGTCCAGTAGGTGTAGGGCCAACGCCGTCTTCAGGGCATGTAAAGCCAAGCTGCGCAGAGTGGGATGTTTCTGGCGTTGCGCCATCAACGCTTCCTGAGCCGCGCGCAGTGCTACCCGCTGTTGTTTGGCGCGCTCCGCCTGAACCGTCGAGGGCCGGCCGTTGCCGCTGGTGGCTGGGTGAAGGCTCCAACGTCCTTCGGCTTCCAGGGCCAGCAGCCGGTGGTCGAGCATGTGGCGCAGGTCCAGGGCGCAATCGAGCAGCGCTGCCAGGTCTGCTGCACCGTCGTTGCGGCGAAAGAGCGCGAGTGCATGGTCCATGTTGCTCAATTGCTTGCTGGCAATGTCCTTGACCATCCCACCGAACACACTTTCGGCCACTGGCAGCCCGCTGACTTGCACCGCATCCATGCCCAGGTACAGGCTGCGCTCGTCCAGGGACAGGAAATTAAGCAACTCGTCCTCATGCCCGGCGGCCTTGAGCATGCTCAGCAGGACGTCCTTCAGGTCATCAAGGTTCTTGAGCACCTGCAGCCCGCGCGTCTGGGTGTAGAGGTAGGCATGCGTGTCGCTGATCAACAAGGTTGCAGCCAGCTCAACATAATGTTGATAGGGCGCATGAATGCTGACCTTTTCGATCCGCAAGGGCGCATGCCAGGCGCTGCGTGACGCCTTGTCGGGGAGGAACACGGCACGCAGTCGATGAGCTTCGTCGGACGTCAGAATAGCGTTCTGGCGCTTGAGCAGCAGGTCGGCGCGAAATTTGTCACTCATTACCTGGGCAAACAAATCCATGCGCGATTGGTTGCCGCCGATATTTTCATTCCACCACGTCTGCAACAGGCTGCTGAGCAGCGTGGAGAAGACGGCAGCGGTTTGTTCTACCACGTGCTCCCACTGCGCAAGTTCCTGTTTGAGCGCGTTGGCCGTCATCGCGCGTGTATCGTGCTTGGGGTGGGTGAACGCGCGCGTGTGGTTGGCCGGCCACCCCTGTTTCAGGTAGTACTGCAGCAAGGTCTCATTGAGGGTCGCCGAGCCCACCCATCGGGTCACGGCATCACCGCTGTCCTGCGCTGGAACCAGGAAACTATTGACCAACGTCTGTTGCTGATCGAGCTTGGGAAAGTAAGGGCGCGCCATGATGCCCAGCAGTTTGTCGAGCATTGAGGGCAGGGTGGGGAGCTTGCGTAACTCCTCGAGCATGCGTTGCACGTTACGTTTCTGGCTTGCCTCAATCGTTTGTTCCTGGTCCACAAAGACGATGCCCGTAACGGGTGCAGCAGTCAGGGTAAAAGTACCATCGAAGCCACCATCCTGACGCTGATCAATAGACAAAAAACTAACTAAATCAACGCGTAATATATTGTTTGTGAGGCGTTCCCTAATTTCTGCTATTACGGTGGCGCGGTTGTCGAATACCTCGATTCCTCCGTAAGGACTGTATAGCAGCGCCTTTTTTTCGTCAGGGGACGGGCTCATCATAAACACGCCGGCCAGCGGTATTGCAGATTTCCCAAGCCTCTCAATCACCAGTTTTTCAACGGCCATAGGCGACTCGCGGCTCTGGCGCACGGCGTCGGTGGGGGTGTAGATCGTCATCAGCCATTCGAGATCCTTCAGGGTCAAGCCCAGCGCGCGCTCTCTGTCTGAAGGGTATTTGCGAGTGATCGGGCGCAGGAATTCATCGAAAAAATACGCGGGAGTTACGCTTGCCATGGGTTGCTCTCTCAGGACCAGGGGGTGTCTCGAGCGCCAGATTAGGTAGCGATGGTGCCGTTGCAGCGGTAGATAGCTGATGCAAACACAACGGGTCTCGCAAACGCTGATTGACAGCAGGCGCACGCCGCGTTGTTTAATCACAGGCTCGAGTCTCCCGTCTTGTTGCCCCTTCCAATCATAATTCGGAGCTTCAGATGTCTACGCCGTCCAAGGTCGTTGAGAGTTCCAATGTTTCCATTAGCTTCAGTGCGCTGGTGGCTTTGTTGCAACAGGTCTTTGAGCGCCATGGCACCTCGCCTGAGGTGGCTGCGATCCTCGCCCACAATTGCGCCAGCGCTGAACGCGACGGCGCCCACAGCCATGGCATTTTTCGTATTCCCGGTTATCTCAGTACCCTGGCCAGTGGCTGGGTGGATGGCCGTGCGGTGCCGCAGGTTACCGACGTGGCCTCGGGGTTTGTGCGGGTGGACGCCGCCAACGGCTTTGCCCAGCCGGCCCTGGAAGCTGCCCGTGCACTACTGGTGGAAAAAGCCAGGAGTGCCGGGATCGCCTTAATGGCGATCCATAACTCCCATCATTTCGCGGCCTTGTGGCCGGATGTCGAACCGTTCGCCGAGCAGGGGCTGGTGGCGTTGAGCGTGGTCAACAGCATGACCTGCGTGGTGCCCCACGGCGCCGACCGCCCGTTGTTCGGCACCAACCCTATCGCCTTCGCAGCCCCACGCGCCGATGGTTTACCTATCGTATTTGACCTGGCCACCAGCGCTATTGCCCACGGTGACGTGCAGATTGCCGCGCGCAAAGGGGAGCGTTTGCCTCCGGGCATGGGTGTTGATGGGCTGGGTCAGCCGACTCAGGACCCAAGGGCGATTCTTGAAGGGGGCGCCCTGTTGCCGTTTGGCGGGCATAAGGGGTCGGCGCTTTCGATGATGGTCGAACTGCTGGCCGCGGCGTTGACCGGCGGTAACTTCTCGTTTGAATTCAACTGGTCCGATCATCCGGGAGCGCGTACGCCTTGGACAGGGCAGTTGTTGATCGTGATCGATCCCAGCAAGACCGCAGGGCAGAGCTTCGCCGAGCGCAGCCAGGAGCTGGTGCGACAGATGCATGCGGCAGGGTTGCGGCGTCTGCCGGGAGATCGGCGGCACCGGACGCGGCTCAGGTCCGAGCAGGAAGGGATCGTCTTGGACGCTGAGGAGTTGCAAGGCCTGCGGGCTTTGGCCGCCGGCTGAACAGGCTGCGCCATGGGCGCAGCCTTTAATGCATCAGTTGCGACGACCCAACAGCAGGCCCACCACCAGGCCAAAGCCTGCGGAAATCGCAACGGTCTGCCAAGGGTGGCCACCGATGTAGGTTTCGGTGGCATCCACTACTGGCTTGCTGCGTTCACGCACGTTGGATACCGAGTCCAGCGCTTGCTTGAGCTTGATTGCAACCTGCTCGCGCAGGGTTTCACCTTCCTCGCCAACCAGTGAAGCACTGCTCTTGAGCAGCTTGTCCGATTCTTCGATCAGCGATTGCAGCTCGCTGAAGGCTTGGTCCTTGATTTGCTCTTCGACAGCTTGGGCGGCGGTTTTGCGGGCCATTGTGTGACTCCTTGCGAGTGAATATGACAGTGAACAATGGAGTATTGGGCTGCGGCAAAAGTTGCAGTTTTTTTCCGAAGCGTTGTCCTGCGTAAAATCCGAATCAGGAAGTTTCGACCTACAGTGTAAGATGTCGTCTATTTGCGCAGCAGGAAATTCAACATGAGCTTCAATCTCGCCAACAAGACCCTCGCCGAACGTGCCGAGCTGGAAGATGAAAAGTCGCGCCTCTATGACCTGTGGCAAAGCAACCTGGGCAAGGCCAAGGGCGAGGCCGCGCGGTTGTTCGGCGAGCGCGCCAAGCGCAAAGGCAAGTGGGCCGAATGGGTACGTGCGGAACTTGACGGTATGTCGCCACCAGAGTTTTCCAACATGGTGCGCAGTGAGGTTAACAAGTTGATGGCGGCGACCAAGTAAAGCTCGCCACAATCGCTTCACGCACCTTCAGCAACAGTGGATCGAGCTGCGCCTGGGTTCGCCAGCCCAGCTCGATCGGGTAGCGCGGCAGGGCCAGCGGGCACGCCAGAACGCGCAATCCGGTCATTGCGCCGATGACCTCGGCGGCGTGGCCGGGAATGGTTGCAACCGCCTGACTGCCCTTGAGCAAAAACGGCAGCGCGGCGAAGTGGCTGGTAGACGCACACACCTGACGACTGAGCCCCTGCGCCGCCAAGCCCTCGTCGGTGATCCCGATAAACCCGCCTGATGACACCAGCACATGCTCGCGGGTGACGAACTCGTCCAGGCTCATGCTTGGCTGGTCGGCGTCCACCAGGCAGCGATAATCACCTTCCCCCAGCACTTGGCGACTCAGCCTGCTGTGCGCGAAGCCGCCTGCGGTAATCGCCAGGTCCAACGTGCGATCAAGCAGCGCTCCGGCCACGATCTGGCTGTGGGTCTGACGGAAAATCACCCGCAGTCTCGGCGCGCGCCTGGTAATTTCATCCATCAGCCGTCGGCCGTAGGCTATTTCGAAGTCATCGGATAAACCCAGCACCACGGACCGGCCCTGATACTGCTGATTGTCCGGATTAACCATGGCCAGGCTCTGTCGGCAGCGGTCCAGCGCTTCACTGATCAGCGGCTTCAATTGGTTCGCCCGCAAGGTCGGCGCCAGGCCGCGTCCGGTACGCACGAACAATTGATCGTCATAGACCTCGCGCAGGCGCCGCAACCCTGCGCTGATGGCCGATTGTGTGACGCCCAGGCGCAATGCCGCGCGGCTGGCGCTGGACTCATCATGCAGGGCTTCAAAGGTTTTCAGCAGGTTCAGGTCGACCTGGGCGATATTCATTTGGCTCATATCATTCAGCAGTGAAGGGGGCTTTATTCATGATCGAGGCTGGCGGGACAATGGGCAACCCCTGACTTCGGAGTGATCGTGATGCCTGTATCGACTGTGGCGGCCCTGCAAATTGGCTCCTTGCCGGGTGGCAAGGCTGAAACCCTGGCGCAGATCCTGGCCTATGAAGACGAGATATCGCGCAGCGGCGCGCAATTGGTGGTGATGCCCGAGGCACTGCTGGGTGGCTATCCCAAAGGCGAGGGTTTCGGCACGCAGCTGGGGTATCGCCTGCCCGAGGGCCGGGAAGCTTTTGCCCGATATGTTGCCAATGCCATCGATGTGCCGGGCGCCGAGACCGAAGCACTGGCCGGTCTGTCGGCGCGTACCGGTGCCAGCCTGGTGCTTGGCGTTATCGAGCGCAGTGGCAGCACGTTGTATTGCACGGTGTTGTACTTCGAACCGGCGGGTGGCTTGGTCGCCAAGCACCGTAAATTGATGCCTACCGGCACCGAACGACTGATCTGGGGCAAGGGCGATGGCTCAACCTTGCCGGTAATCGATACGGCAGTCGGGCGCATCGGTGGCGCAGTGTGCTGGGAAAACATGATGCCGTTGCTGCGCACGGCGATGTACGCCAAGGGTGTGGAGGTGTGGTGCGCACCGACAGTGGACGAGCGTGAGATGTGGCAGGTGAGCATGCGTCATGTGGCTCATGAAGGGCGCTGCTTTGTGGTCAGTGCGTGTCAGGTGCAGGCTTCGCCCGAGGCGCTGGGGGTGGCGGTTGCCAACTGGCCGTCGGATCGCCCGTTGATCGCTGGCGGTAGCGTGATTGTCGGGCCGATGGGCGACATTTTAGCGGGGCCTTTGCTGGGTAAGGCGGGGTTGTTGACGGCGCAAATCGATACGGCTGACTTGGTGCGGGCGCGGTATGACTATGACGTGGTGGGGCACTATGCCCGGCCGGATGTGTTCGAGCTGACGGTGGATGAACGCGAAAAACCCGGCGTGCGCTTTATCACGGACTAAAACGCGGTGGAAAAAGGTGGGCGCTGGCTGGGGGATTTGGATTTCAGCCATTCATCGCGGGTCATTTCCCAGATGTCTTTTGGGAAGCTGCCCTCGACAAACTCGCCTTTCTCCGTCCTGATCAAACGCATGCCTGTGCGTTCGGAGATGCGCCGCGAGCCCCGGTTAGGCGCGGCCTTGGGCACGCGCATCACAGGGCGCTTGAGCACACCAAACCAATAGTCGGTCACCGCCGCGCTGGCTTCACTCATCAACCCTTGTCCCTGCCACTGCGGGCCGAGCCAGAAGCCTCGGTTGTTGTCCTGCTCATCCATCAAGCTGACATTGCCGATCAACTGCTCCGGCGCGCTTTTCAAGCGGATCGACCAGTGCCATTCCTCGCCACGGGCCATGGCGGGCAGGGCGATCTGTTCCAGGTAGGCGCGTGCACCATTGGCCGGGTAAGGCCACGGCACCAGGGCGTTCAGGTAGCGCACCACTTGCCAATGGGGGAATTGCTGTTGGATACCCTCTGCATCGTCGAGGGTCAGCGGGCGCAGGATCAGGCGGTCAGTCAGCAATACAGGCTGCATGGCGTTTACCAGGTCACCGTATTCGGCAGGTCCAGCGTGCCACGGTCGACAAAGCGCATCGTACCGAACAAGCCACCCGCCAGTTTGCCCCGCAGCACGTAGGGCAGGTTGTTCAAGCTTTGGGTCTGGCTCAGGCCCAAGGTCTGGCGCAACACGGAAAACGCTGAAACACTCACCGGCACCATCAGTACCGTCTCGGAAAAACGAGGGATAGACCCGCTCTGATCACTCACCCCAGATGCCAACGGCCGGCCATTGACCTCCAGATCCAGGGCCACGCCGTTGTAGTCAATCGCCGTTTCATTGGGGTTTTGCACCCGCAGCTTCACGGCAAAGCGTACTTCCAGATCCTGGCTTTGCAGCGGTTCGATGCCCACCACGTTGATGTTCACCGGGTCGCGATTGGGGAACAGCGCGCAGGCGCTCAGGGTCAGCAGCAGTAGCGATAGAACCATGAGCTTGCGCATATAACAGTGCTCCTATTTCGTGACGTCCGGGTCCTGCATCACCTTGAGGGTCGATGACTCCGGATCAAATTCATCTTCTTCCAGCTCTAAGAACTCTTCCGGCAGGAAAATGTTCAGCAGGATTGCACAGAATGCGCCCACGGTGATCGGCGATTCGAAGATGTTGTGCAGTGCCTTGGGCAGCTCGCGCAGCACTTCCGGCACGGCGGCAACGCCCAGGCCCATGCCCAGCGAGATCGCCACGATCAACACATTGCGTCGGTGCAACCCGGCTTCGGCAAGGATCTTGATACCCGCCACCGCCACGGTGCCGAACATGATCAGGGTCGCGCCGCCCAGTACCGGCTTGGGCATCAATTGCAGCACCGCGCCGATCATCGGGAACAGCCCCAGCAGCACCAGCAGGCCGGCGATAAAGTACGCCACGTAGCGGCTCGCCACGCCCGTGAGCTGAATCACACCGTTGTTCTGGGCGAAGGTCACCATCGGCAAGCTGTTGAAGGTGGCCGCCATCGCCGAGTTGAGGCCATCGGCCAACAGGCCGGACTTGATGCGCTTGATATACAACGGGCCCTTGACCGGCTGTTGGGAAATCATCGAATTGGCGGTCAGGTCGCCAGCCGCTTCCAGGGGCGAAATCAGGAAGATCACCGCGACCGGGATAAACGCCACCCAGTCGAACGAGAACCCGTACTTGAAGGGCACCGGCACGCTGATCAACGGTACTTGTGGCAGTGCCGCCAGGTCCACACGGCCCATCAGCCAGGCCACCACAAAGCCCAGGGTCAGGCCGATCACGATGGACCCCAGGCGCAGGAACGGGTTGTTGAAACGGTTGAGTACCACGATGGTCAGCAGTACCAGCGCTGCCAGGCCCATATTGCTGGCGGCGCCGAGGTCGCTGGCGCCAAAGCCGCCAGCCATGTCGGTCACCGCGACTTTGATCAGTGACAAACCCATCAAGGTAATGATGGTGCCGGTGACCACCGGGGTGATCAGCTTGCGCAGCTTGCCGATGAACTGGCTCAGCACCACTTCGATAAATGCCGCGAAAAAGCAGATGCCGAAGATCGTCGAGAGGATCTCATCCGTACCGCCGCCCCGGGCCTTGACCATAAAACCCGCGCTGAGAATCACACTGATAAAGGAAAAACTGGTGCCCTGCAGGCACAACAAACCCGAGCCAATCGGGCCGAATTTGCGTGCCTGCACAAAGGTGCCGAGCCCCGACACAAACAGCGCCATGCTCACCAAGTAGGGCACTTCGCTTTCCAGGCCCAGCACGCCACCGACGATCAACGTGGGCGTAATGATGCCGACAAAGCTGGCCAGCACATGCTGCAACGCGGCAAAAATCGCCGCGGTGAAGTGTGGGCGATCTTCCAAGCCGTAGATCAGGTCGGATTTATAGCGCGAGCGGGGGGCTTGAGCGTCAGACAAAATACGGGCTCGGGTCAGAAAATGGAGGCGCAGGATGCCAGAAACTGACAGTCGTCAGAAGTGTAAAAAAATATTTATAGAGCTACGAAGGTGCGATTACCGGCGTTATTGCCGTTTCGGTCGCTGCCGCATTGCTCACCGTACTGCTGGCCTGGCTGCTCACCCGCAGCATCGTCACGCCGCTGCGCAAGGCCCTGGCAGTCGCAGAAATCATCGCCAGTGGTGACCTCAGCAAACCCATCGAAGACGATGGCAAGACCCAGGACGTGCAAAATACCGCCGTGATGATCGAAGGCCTGGCAGACTCAGTCTGCAGCGGGTGCTAACCAGACCCGCGCGGCCAGCCATGAGCTGTCGCGCCTAGCGGTGGATTTGAATGGGATGGTGGCCCGATTCGTTAACTGATTTGGAATACGGTCAAAACTGTGGGAGCGGCGGTGCGACGATTCGACTTGCTCGCACCGCCGCTCCCACATAGGTTTTTGTGTGTCAGGGGTTACTGCTTCCAGGTAGTGGCATTCACCAGGTTCTTGGGCTTTTCCCCTGCCAGCGCCTGCAACAGATTATCCACCGCACACGTGGCCATCGCCTCCCGTGTCTCATGGGTCGCTGAGCCGATATGCGGCGTGGCCACCACATTGTTCAAGCGCAATAACGGCGAATCGTGATTCAGCGGCTCGTGCTCGAACACATCCAACCCTGCCGCCCGAATCGTGCGCTGTTGCAACGCGTCGATCAGCGCCGCCTCATCCACCACTTTGCCCCGCGAGATATTGATAAAGATCGTCTCCGAGCCCATCAGTGCAAACGCCTCGGCGCCAATCAATTTCTCGGTTTCAGCGGTGAGCGGTAAGGTCAGGCAGACAAAGTCGGCCTGTTGCAGCAAGTCGTTCAAGCTGCGGTACTGCGCGCCGAAGCGTGCTTCCACCGCCGGCTTGGGCGAGTGGCTGTGGTAGATCACCGGCATGCCAAAACCAAAATGCCCACGCTGGGCCAAGGCTTCGCCGATGCGGCCCATGCCGATGATGCCCAGGGTCTTGCCATGCACGTCGCTGCCGAAATGTGCCGGGCCAATGTTTTTGTTCCACTGGCCGGCGCGCACCATATCGGCCAGTTCGACCACACGCCGGGCCGTCGCGAGGATCAGCGCAAAACCCGTGTCGGCGGTGGTTTCGGTGAGCACGTCCGGGGTGTTGCTGAGCAGAATGCCGCGCCTCGTCAGGTAATCGATATCGTAGTTGTCGACACCCACCGACACACTGGCGATCGCTTTCAACTGCGGCGCCAGATCGAGCAGTTTTGCATCCAGGCGCAGGCTGGCTCCCAGCAGGCCATGGGCACCGGGCAGGGCGTCACGCAGCTTGGCCAGGCCAGCGTCATCCAGCGCTTCGATCAGCGTGACGTCGGCCTTTTCATGCAGGCGCGCCATCAGCGGCGCGGACAGTTTCTTGTACAACACGACAGACATTTTCATGAGGTCTTTACCTTCAACTCCAGGGTTGGCGCCGGCGAGCGGTCGCTGGCGCCGGGCTTGAGTAAAATCGTCAGCACCACCGCAAACATGAGCGCGCCGCTCATCAACAGGTACGAGGCGCCGGGCGAGCCGGTGCTGCTATTGAGGTAACCCACCAGGTACGAGCCACCGAACGAACCGAGGGCGCCCATGCTGTTGATCAGTGCCATGGCGCCCCCGGCGACGTTGGCCGGTAGGATCTCCGGGACGATGGCGAAAAAAGGGCCGTAGGGCGCATACATGCAGGCACCGGCAATCACCAGCAAGGTGTACGACCACCAGAAGTGTTCGGCGCCCAGTACGTAGGATGCGTAGAAAGCGATGGAGGCAATCAGCAGTGGCGGCCACACAAAGCGCTTACGTTTTTGCAGTTTGTCCGACCCCCACGAGACTACGAGCATGCCGATCACCGCCGCCAGATACGGCATCGCCGACAGCCAGCCGGCCTCGACCATGTCCATCTGCAAACCGGCCTTGAGGATCGACGGCAGCCACAGCACAAAACCGTACACGCCGATGCTCCAGCAGAAAAATTGCAGCGCGAGGATGATCACCTTGGGCGAACGAAAGGCTTCGGCGTAGTTCTTCACCGCCTTGATGCCAACCTGTTCAGCGGCCAGCGCGGTTTCCAGGTCCTGTTTCTCAGTATCGCTGAGCCACTTGGCATCCTTTGGACGCTCATCGGCCAGCTTCCACCAGATAAACGCCCATAGCACCGCCGGCAGACCCTCGATGATAAACATCCAGCGCCAGCTGAAATGCTGCACCAGGTAACCCGATACCACCGACATCCACAGCATGGTCACCGGGTTGCCCAGGATCAGGAAGGTGTTGGCGCGGGAACGTTCGGCACGCGTGAACCAGTGGCAGAGGTACACCAGCATGGCCGGCATCACCGCCGCTTCCACCACGCCCAGCATGAAACGGATCACGATCAGCATGTAGGCGTTGGACACCACGCCGGTCAGTGTAGCCAGGCCTCCCCACAGAATCAGGCTGACGAAAATCAGTTTTTTAACGCTGCGCTTTTGCGCGTAGATCGCTCCCGGCACCTGGAAGAAAAAGTAACCGAGGAAAAACAGTGCACCCAGCAACGACGACATGCCCGGGGTGATCATCAGGTCTTCGGCCATGCCGGAGGCGGCGGCGAAGCCATAATTGGCGCGGTCCAGGTACGCCAAGCTGTAGGTGATAAACACGATAGGCATGATGTACCACCAACGGCGGGTGGCGAGTTTCACGGTTTCCATGGAGTTGCTCCTGAGCTTGTTGTAGTTGTGGCAACAGGTGTTGGGTTACGCGACGGATCGGGTGTGCAACTCTGAACGGGTGGGCAAACCCTCCATATCGCCACGGCTCTGCACGGCGCGGCTGCCGATCCAGTTGCCGCGCCGAACCGCCTCGGGGAAGCTGAGGTTTTCCAGCAGGGCGCTGATCATGCCCACGGCAAAACCGTCACCGGCGCCGACCGTGTCCACGACCTTTTCCACCCGCACGGCGGCGACAAAGCCTTGGTCCATCTGGGTACGGTAGTAGGCGCCGTCCGGGCCGAGCTTGATTGCCACGGCTTCGGCGCCCTGGTCGAGGTAGAACGCGGCGATGTCGGCCGGGTCATCGAAACCGGTGAGCAAGCGGCCTTCACTCAGCCCCGGCAGTACCCAGTCAGCAAGACCCGCAAGGGCGTTTATTTCGCGGATCATCGTGTGTTGGTTGGGCCATAGCGAAGGGCGCAGGTTGGGGTCGAACGACACGCTGCGCCCGGCCTTGCGCATTTGTGTCATCAACTCGATGGACAGCTCGCGCGTCGCCTCAGACAACGCCGGCGCAATACCGGTGGCATGCAGATGGCGGGCTTGCAGCAAGGCAGGACTGATGGCCGCGATGGACAGATGGCTGGCCGCTGAACCCTTGCGGAAGTACTCCACCTGCGGATCATCGCCGGCTTCTTCGCGCGACTTGAGCTGAAAACCCGTGGGGTGCAACGTGTCGACCGCCACATGCCGGCAATCGAGGCCTTCTTTCTTCAGGGTGTCGACCACAAAACGCCCGAGGGAATCATTGCCCACACGGCTCAGCCAGGCCACGTTGAAGCCCAGGCGCGACAGGCCAATGGCGACGTTGCTGTCGGCGCCCGCGATGCGTTTATGGAATTGGGCCACGTGGGCCAGGTCGCCGGTTTGCTCGGCGACAAACATCGCCATGGTTTCACCAAACGAGAGGATATCGATCTCAGACATGCGCATTCTCCGCACGAGGTTGGCCCAGCAGGGTGAGGGCGGCGACTTGCTGCGCGGTGATGTCGATCAAGTCATCACCTTGCAGCGGAAATTCCACGGCCCGGGTAATACCTGGAGTCATGTGCTTGAGCAGTTGTTCCCACAGATGCAGGTCGGTGGCGCCAGGCGGCAGGGCGACCAACTTGCCATCTGCGCGACGGGCCACAGCCTTGCAGTGCAGATAATCCACATGCCGGCCCAGCAGGCGTGCGGCGGTAAGGGCGGATTGGTCCTGCCATTGCCAGTTGCCGATATCGAAGGTCATTTTTACCGGCAGGCCGAGGCGTTCCACCTCGGTGAAGAAACGCTGCATTGGCTCGATTCGGCCGCCGTGCAGGGTCTGGTCGTTCTCTACCAGCAGCTGGACCGGGTGGCGGGTGAGCAGGGCGTGCAGGCTTTGCAGGTCGTTAGTGTCGGTGAAGTAGCCGAGGGAGACTTTTAGCCAGCGCGAGCCAAAAGCCTGAGCACGGTCCAGGGTGGCGGGGAGTTCGGCGTTCGGTTGCGCGCGGCCGGCGACCCAGAGTTCCAGGGGCGATGAGAACACTGACTCCAGCCGATACTGCGCAGCCGCATGGGCCAGTTCGGCGGGCTGTTCGTGGGTTAAAAGCTCTTCACGCCACTCGATGCGCTGGGCGCCTGCGGCCGCCAGTACCTCGACAAAACTCGATTGGCCCTGTTGGCGCACCAGGTCGGCGCCGTAGCTGGAAAGGCTGATAGAGACGGGGTATTTGTGCATTGTTGTTTACCTCTGAAACCGGTTTCATTTTTGTATGCAAATCTTGAAATAAGAGTGGCGTTGCAGCTGTCGAGCCCCGGCGAGGCAGCTGCTACGGGGTGGTTCCTGGCTGAGGCTGGGTTGAGCCGCGAATGATCAGCTCGGGAACAAAATCCACCGTGCGCCTCGGCTCGGTATCGCCGCGCAGGCGCTTGAGCAAACAGTCGAACGCCGTGGCGCCAATCGCCTCGGTCGGCTGGGCGAGGGCGGTGATGCCATTGCCCACCAGTGGGTACCAGTCCAGATCATCCAGGGCGATCAGGCCGATATCCTCGAACAGGTTGCAGCCCAGGCGCTTGAGCGCACGGGTACAGGCCAATGCGGCGACGCCGTTGGCGCAGAACAACGCTTTGGCGCCGGGTTTGGCAAGAAAGGTTTGCAGATGGGTTTCCAACTCGCTATCGAGCTCCAGCACCGCACCGGTCAACGCCGGACGGCTGGCAATGTGTGCGTTGAAACTCTCCAGGCGCTCCAACCGCGAACTGGTGCCATCGGTGGCTTCGCTCACCAGTAGCACATTGCGGTAACCCTGTTGCTCCAGGTGTTCCATCGCCATACGCACCGCCGACGGGTTGTCCAGCCCGACGAGGTCGCTGTGCAGCGGCTCGACCTTGCGGTCCACCAATACCAGCGGCATTTCCCGTTGCAGTTCCAGCAGTTGGTCGAGGTGATGACCGAGGGTGTTCACGATCAGCCCTTCGATGTTGTACGAACGCAGCGCGGCCAGGTGCTGGCGCTCCTGTTCGTCATCGCGGTCGGTATTGCACACCACCAGGCTGTAGCCGTGCTGGCGGCAAGCGGTTTCGACGCCGTGCATCACGGCAATGGAATAGGGGTTGCGGATATCGGCGACCAGCATGCCGATCAGGCGCGTGCGGCCACGCTTGAGACCACGGGCCATCTGGTTGGGGCGGTAGCCGAGGTGTTCGATGGCTTGCTCGATGCGCAGGGCAATGGCATCGGAGAGCAGGGCGCGGTCGTCGCCGATAAAACGCGACACGCTGGCCTTGGACACACCGGCGCGCTCGGCGACGTCGAGCATGGTAACGCGGCTGCGCTGGGCGGCGGAAAATGTAGTCATGAAGACAAGCCTTTCTTATTGGAATAGACGACTGGCGCACAATCTGAAACCGGTTTCAGAAAACACCATGCAGCCTGAACCGTCAAGCACTAATCCGTGAAAGTCTCCGGTCCAACGGATCGTAAACCGACCAACGGTCTGCCTTACCTGTGAGTTCTGACAGTTTCGGATGCATCAAATTGAGTATTTAATTTCTTCAAACGTCGACCAGTATTTCCGTTGTTGGCGGCTCTCTCTCGTTGCAGCGTTGAGGAAGTTGTGATGCCAAGCACCTCCAGTTCAGGCACTAGCACGGGTAGCGCTTCTTTGAATGCGCAGGGCGCACTGTCATTAGCCCCGATGGGTATCACCGGAGTGGACCCCTTAGACCCTACGGGTCTGATAAAAAGAAATGTATTGCTTGCAGACCTAGAAGTGAAAATTCCCATGTGGGGCCCGGGGCCTGTGCCGCTGGATAGCCCGCACATCCTTGACCTCATTTTGATTCAAGGGGCAGCGGTTATTCACACGGAATCAAAGACTGTCACTGCGCCACCGCCACCGTTTCCGACTGAGCATGTGCTGACAATTGACTCCCTTATAATGCAATCCTTGTCCGGTCCTGTTCAGCTCTATTACGTTGTCACAGACTCATTTGGTGGACGCAGCGAACTAGAACCCAAAAGAACACTCACGATCGACCAGAACAACCCAGAGTTAGTGGACCCAGCCCAGCATCTTGAGTTTGTGGTGCCGCCATCACCGGCAGTCGATGAAACGTACCTGCTCAATAACGATCCGGTGGCATTTCACCTTCTCCCTTATACTGGCCGCAGCGACGGCGACAAAATTCACCTCTATCTGTCCAATGCTGCAAACCCTCCGGTTGCCGGGCCGGATTATATTTATGAGTTGGTGTTGAGTGGCGATCCATTGATCGTCTATCTGCCGGCGGATAAGTTCCGTGGGTTGATCAATGGTGCTGCGTTTATCTTCTATCGAATTTTCGACAGGGCCGGTAATTTCAGTGTCCGCAGTGCCGGTCTTCCCTTTCAGTTGGCGCTGATTCCATTGCCCGGGCCACGGCCACTGCCGGAAATCTATCCGCCTGAACGTTACAGTGATGCGCTGATCAATCGTGAAGACGCCCGCGCAGGGATCTACGTCAGGATCAACGGCTATACCGATTGGGCGCCAGGGGATCAGGTCCGCGTTTACTGGAAAGACCGTCCCGCACCGCTTCAGGATGTGCTTGGTTTTCCCACCGATGTACCGATTGATTGGTCGGTTCTACGGGGGCCGTTGACGGACCCGCTGGCGCCAGAAACAGTGCCGGTGCGCTACGAGATTATTCGCGGCAGCCTGCCGCCATTTCCGTCCTTCGCGATACCTGTCGATGTCAACTTGACGATCGCCGGGCAGGACCATGCCAACGCGCCGGCCTTGCTCAACCAAGACTTGCCCCTGGCGCAGGTGTGGGGGCTTGTCTCCAACACCAAGAACGTAGTCAACCATGATGACAATCCGGCAGGTGCTCGTGCGCGTGTATTGCTTTATCAGGACCCGCAGCCTGGTCAGATAGTGCGCTTTTACTGGAATGGGATTGGGCCGGTTGCCTCCTATACCGTCCAGCCCGGTGATGTGGAAGGCCAGTTGGTATTTTCTACGGTAATCCCCTGGGCCGTGATGGAGGGCTTCATACATCCTGCACTGCCGGTGTATTACACCACCAGTAACGGAGTGAATGACCAACAAGCTGATAATACATTCGTGACGGTGAATACTGGCACGCTGATTCAATTTCCGGCGCCTGTGCTTAACCATACCTTGGTGGGGGGGGCGGGGTACTTGTCATGTTGCTCCAAGCCTGAAGTGTTTTTTGGTGTTCACTGGCATGTCACGGCTGATCCGCTCTTTGAACTTAATGACGTGATCAGGTTTTTTTGGGAGGGTTACGACAATAATAACTGGTCGCCGCCGGTGATTGTTGAATCGATGTTTGCAGAAAATGGCGCTTTTAATAACAGCGCTGATCTGGCGAATGGGTTGAACTTCGTTGTTGCCCCCTACGAAGATAAAGTTGTTCCCATGAAAGACTTCGGTACTGCGAAAGCGTGGTACCAAGTTAGGCGAGGGGGCGCACTGATAGGTGAGTCTTTGCCCCGAAGAATTCGTGTTGATCTGAACTATAGCTCGGGTGGTTATTGCAAGGCGGGCGACGTTGTTTCATGTTCAAACACGGGTGTCGCAACACGTGTGTCGAGCGAGTGAATGCTTTCCGGTCCCGAGTGTCGTTGTTGTGGGTAGTCGAAGTTACAAGGTTGTCGTTGTAATAATTAAACCTCAATGAGGTATTGGTGCGCGCCCGCGCACGCCGTGAAATTACTGTGCTATCTGAATAGCCGCGGAGATCAACATGAAAAAGAAAACGTTGGACACCATTCGATGCTTTGAGAACTCACGCAGGGCCAATCCCGGAATATCCGCTCTTTCTGATGGCGTACTGGAGGAGCAGGTCCCAGGTTTTCCCGGCTTGCTTACACGCGCAGCCTCATTGAGCGAAAATACAAAGTTTATTGTTCCCCGGCCGGACGACTTCAGTACGGACCCAGCTGAACCCGACACTTTCAAATTATGGATCAAGCCAAATGATGCAGCCGACTTCGGTGATCCTTATTTGACCCAAAGTGTATCTTCACTTCCGGCAACCGGGCTGGATGTGAATATCGCGCGAGCTCGGCGTGCACCCGGTATTCACCAGATCAAATATTCGTTTTTCGTCTTCAAAGTGGGTAACACTACCGAGTCTCTGCCCCAGTTATTGATTGCTGACCTTGAAGGGCCCTATGAGGCTTATGTTGGAACCATTCCCGCACCTATTCCTCCCAGTGACCTGCCTGCATCCGTGGGGGCTGATTACTTCTTGGCCAAGCCGAATGAATCTGCAGTCTTCACCATTCCGGACTATGACGCTTATGGCAGAGCCTCGGGCGATCGTGCACTGTTCTTCTGGGCTAATTCGGATGATCCCTACCTGCCCGTCGTAGGTAACCCTGACCCGTATTGGCTAATTCCCGCCGATCGCACTTTCCCCCTGCCGCTATCGGTCGTTCAAGGGGCTGGGGATGGCGTCCACAGCTTGCGGTATCTGATCGTGGATGCGGCGGGCAATCCGATGTACAAACAGTCAGGTGCCTTCAACGTTGACGTAAGCCTGTTTCCCAGCCCCAGCAATTTCAAAGCCCCGACCATCGATTTGGCTGTCCCCGGTGATGGGTTGACCAATCGCCCGGACGTAGCGGCACTCAACGGTTTGACGGTGCGCATCCCTGCCTATGACGACGTCTTACGCGCTGACGATGAGCTGGTGGTCACCCTCACCACCAGCCTCGGTTCGCACACTGAGTTACCTTTTCCCGTGGGCAGTGCAACCTTCCCGGTACCCATCCAGATCAGTTACCCCACGCTGGTAGCACTCTACGGTGCAACGGTGGGGCTGTTGCCACTGACGGTTTCTTATTCTATCAAGCGCCGCACCGTTTCCTATCCAGCGGTCTTGACTGCGACGACCGATTTGGATCTGTTTGTGGTAGGGCCTACACCGGGTGGACCAGACCCGATCAATATCAATCTGAATCCAGTTCGGGTGATCGGTAAAGACTTCGTAGGTGCAGAAGGACCTGACAATGAACTGACTCCAGAGCATGCCACGCGCGATGCTGTCGCGCGCATTAAGCTTTGGAGTGATCCACCCACCCCCGACGCTCGAGCCTTTACGATCAGGCTTTATTATGACGGGCTTTTTGTACCTCCCGCCCTGCCTGTACCCAATGGCGTAGCTGATCAAGAAATTGACATGACCATCCCCTGGGCCGCTATCGTCGCCGGAAAAAACGGCACCAAACTGGCGCACTACACCATCGAGGCGACGGGCAGCGCCAATACACAGCAACCACCCCTTACGCCTGTGAACGTGACGGCGAACTTTGTCTCGCTGGACAAACCTGTGGTGCGAAATCTAACGTCGGGCGTCTTCATCAACTGCGACAGCTTCGTACCCAAAGGACCTCCACCCGGTGATTTGGTGGTATTTATCCCGCCAAGCACTGAGTTTGCGTTGAACATGCTAGTGACGTTGCACTGGCAGGGCTTTAGCGATGATGCCGCTACCGCGGGTATGGAGGTGCCCGCTGCGGTGGGTACTGCAACTCACACAATTACCCAACAGTCCGAGATCAACCTTGGATTCACGATGAACCTCGGGCCCTATGCGACGATCTTCAAAACCATCCAACCGACGTTTGCGACAAGGCTTGCAGGTTCAGCAAAACTCTTCTACAGCATCCCGCAGGCAGGTGGAGCGCCCTTGAACTCCAATGATGCGATCCAGCGCGTACGCGGTCAGAAATCCGGAGCGTCGGGCACTAACGGGACCTTCTGCGATGGAGGCGCTGTACCCGGTCCATAGTGATTGTTGAGGGGCTATGCCAAAGAGCGGTTAATTCGCTCTTTGGCTTTTTTTTTGAAAAAAATACCTTCCTATGTCGGCGGCAGGGGGATTTACCTGGAGCAAAACGCCTATAGATGCAACTACTTAAGATAAGTCCTACATATACCGGTAATCACTCTGGATACCTTGGCACCCGCTCGATTGGCAGGCTCCCACGCACTTTGGAACCAGCCAGATTCTTGCGTAAAGGAACGCCAACCCAGAGGTACGTCAAATGTCATCTGTATTCAATTTCAAACCATCGCCTATAAGTCTCGCGTTGAAAGCCAACGCTGTCACGTTGCTTATGCTCATGGCACACGCCGCCGATGCCCGAAGCATCACCGCCCCCGATGATTTTGTGCTGCCTGGCACTCCCGCGGACCGCTATGAGTTGCAACCAGGCTCCGGATTCACCGTCAAAGGTGCAGTCACCAAGGACATTCGTGCCCAATCCGCGACCTTGGTGGTTGAACCGGGCAGTTCTACCCAGGACATCACTGGGTTCGATTCCGACATTCGTATAGACGGTTCTGATGTGATTGCGCGTAGCACAGCGCCTGCCGCCGTGCATGCTAACGACAGCAAGGTATTGATCACCAACAGTAACATTATCAACAACAACGGCACCGGGCTGATCGCCGCCCGTACCGACGGCAGCACGGTGGGTTCTTCCGTGAAGGTTGTCGATAGCACGGTCACCGGCACTCAACGCGGCGCCACTGCCAGCGCCTATAGCGTGCTGGACCTGATCGGTACGAAGGTCGAAGCAACCGGCGCCAGTGGCTTGGGGCTGGCCCTCTACAGCGGCCAGGCCAATGCCACCAACAGCCAGATTGTGGGTGGCAAAAATGGCGTGCTGATGGGCATCGATGGCAGCTCTGGTGTCATGGACAGTGCCTTGTTACTGGACGGCTCCAGCGTTGAAGGCAAGAACGGTGCTGCGATTGTCACCCGTGAGGGCACCCACGCGGATATCCAGGTCCGCAACGGTTCGAGCCTTCTCGGTAGCAACGGCAATCTGCTCGAAGTGACCAATGGCTCAACCGCCAACTTCAATGTTGACCACAGCGAGCTGTTCGGCGACATCGTGGTCGAAGACGGCAGTACTGCCAAGGTCCAGTTGAACAACGGCGCCTGGCTGACTGGCCAGTTGAAAAACGTCGCCGAGCTGAGCGTCAATGATGCTTCCAATTGGGTTCTGGTCGGCGACAGCAATGTCGATGCCCTGAAAATGGGCGGCGGCGCCGTGCATTTCGGTGGGCCGGATGAGTTCTATCGGTTGGACGTGAAAAGCCTGGAAGGCAACGGTACGTTCATCATGAACACCGACTTTCTGACCCATCAGACCGACTTTCTCAACGTGGAAGGCAAGGCTAATGGCAACCATAGCCTGATGTTGGCCGCCAGCGGCTCGAACCTGGCTGACGGCCAGCCGATCAAGGTAGTCCACACCGAAGGCGGTGATGCGCAGTTCAGCCTGGCGAGCGGTACGGTTGACGTGGGTGCCTACGCTTATGGCTTGCAGAAGGACGGCACCGACTGGTTTCTCGACCCGAACCGTAAGGGCACCAGTACCAGTGCCCACTCGGTACTGGCCCTGTTCAACAGTGCGCCAACCGTGCTGTATGGCGAGATGAGCATCCTGCGTACGCGCATGGGCGAATTGCGCTTCAGTGAGGGTGCGGGCAACGGGATGTGGATGCGCAGCTACGGCAACAAATTCGACGTGGCGGCGAACAAGAACGGTGCGGGCTACACGCAAAACCAGAAGGGCTTCACCATTGGTGCCGATGCGCCATTGTCGGGTGGCGACGGCCAGTGGATCGCCGGTGTCATGGCCGGTCACAGTGTCTCCGACCTCAGCCTTACCCGCGGCAGCAGCGGCGAGGTCAAGAGTTACTACGTAGGTGGTTACGCCACTTGGTTGGACGCCGAAAGCGGGCTGTACTTCGACGGTGTGGCCAAGCTCAACCGCCTGCACACGGAAAACGACGTGACCATGAGCGACGGCAAGAAAGCCAAGGGCAACTACGCGCAGAATGCCGTGGGGGCCTCGGCGGAGTTCGGCCGTCATATCAAGCTGGACAACGACTTCTATCTGGAACCCTACGCGCAGTTGTCGGCAACCATCACTCAGGCGCAGAGTTACGAGTTGACCAACGGCCTGCAAGCCAAGGGCGATCGTTCCAGCTCGGTGGTGGGTAAGCTTGGCGTGACCGCAGGCAAGAACATCCAGCTGGAAAGCGGCGGTGTGTTGCAGCCTTACTTGCGTACCGCAGTGGCCCATGAGTTCGACCAGAGCAACAAGGTGTTCATCAACGACCAGAGCTTCAACAACGACCTGTCGGGCTCGCGCATCGAGCTGGCGGCCGGTGTGGCAATGTCGGTATCGGAGAACGTCAAGTTGCATGCGGACATCGAAACCAGCCAGGGCAAGAAGATCGATCAGCCGTGGGGTGTCAACTTCGGCGTACGCTACGACTTTTAAGACAATCGCTCAATTAAACAGAGGGAAGCTGCGGCTTCCCCTTTTTTTACGTTCAGACCAGCACGCTCATCCAGGTCGTGGGGTTGACCCACTGCAAGCTGGCGCCGCCGATAATGCCCAGCCGTTTTTGTGTCGATTGCGCCACCATAGCCTGGGCCGGCGCGCGGAAAATCTGCCACGCCAGGTAACTCAGCCAAGCCACGCCGGCCCCTTGCATGGCAGCGTGAACCTCGGGTAACGGCGCCAGCGACTGGCCGACACCCGAGCCCACTATCAGCACAATCCCTGCTGCACCCAGGCAAGCCCCAAGGATGATCGGCAGTGCAGCCTTGAAGCCATCAAACTGTGCGCGGTCATAAAACACCGAGGCGGAGTAGGTGACGTTATTACCGCCCAATGATCAATGGGCGTCTAGAAGGTTTGTGCCGCGTCACCCAAACAGCCCGGCGGCGATATTGATCGAAAAACCCAGGATCGCCGTGTTGAACACAAAGCCGATCAGCGATTGCCCCAGCACGACTTTACGCATGCCACGGGTGGCGACGCCTACGTCGGAGGTCTGTACCGCCACGCCAATCGTGAAGGAGAAATACAGAAAGTCCCAATAGTTGGGTGTCAGCAAACCTTCGGCAAAACGCAACGCCGGCTCCTTGCCGCCCCAGGTGTAATACAGGCGCGCGTAATGCACGCTGAAAATCACCCCGATCAGCAACCATGAGCCGATCACCGTCAGCCCGGTGAAGCCGTAGTGCAGCAGGCGCTCAGAGTTGGCGAGGTCCTTGCTGCCGATCAGTTCGAAAGTGATGGTCGCCAGGCTGGCCATGGCGGCGATGCACACAGTGAACAGGACCGAACCGGCGTTTTCATCTTCGATCTCGGCGATGCGCTTGACGTCCTCGGCCTTGGCACGGCGGGTCAGCCACAGCATCAGCACCAGGTATGTCCAGACCCCGGCGTTCCAGCCGATGAGGATTTTGCTGAGCCACGTATCGGCCGGCGCCAGGATGCCCACGGCAAGCCCGAACACGGCGGCGGCGGAGAGGCGAGGGTGGGTACGGGCGAGGAAGGGCATGGCGCTCACGAATCGCGGGAATTGAGAGCACCATAGGTTGCGCCGCTGCAAGCTTCAAGCTGTAAGCGGCAAGTTAGAAGCAAGTCTGCTCTTACTTGCCGCTTGAAGCTTAAATCTAGTCGCTGCGTTTACGCACCAGCTTCATCACCACCACAAAAAACACCGGCACAAACACCACCGCCAGTGTCGCGGTGATCATCCCGCCGATCACGCCTGTACCAATCGCCTGCTGACTGGCCGAGCTGGCACCTGTTGCAATCGCCAGCGGCACCACGCCGAGGATGAACGCCAGCGACGTCATGATGATCGGGCGCAAGCGCAACCGCGCGGCTTTCAACGTGGCGCTGATCAGGTCTTCACCCTGGTCATACAGGTCCTTGGCGAACTCGATGATCAGAATCGCGTTCTTCGCCGACAGGCCAATGATGGTGATCAAGCCGACCTTGAAGAACACATCGTTGGGCATGCCGCGCAAGCTCACCGCCAACACGGCACCGAGTACGCCCAACGGCACCACTAGCAATACCGAGGTCGGGATCGACCAGCTTTCATACAGCGCCGCCAGGCACAGGAACACAATCAGCAGCGACAGACCCAGCAGTATCGGTGCCTGGGAGCCGGACAGGCGTTCCTGCAACGACAAGCCGGTCCATTCCTGGCCCAGGCCGGCCGGCAATTGGCTGACCAGGCGCTGGATTTCATCCATCGCCTCACCGGTACTGTGGCCGGGTGCGGCTTCGCCGGAAATCGCAATGGCCGGGTAGCCGTTGTAGCGCGTCAACTGCGCCGGGCCCTGGGTCCACTTGGCTTCGACAAAGGCCGACAGCGGCACCATCTTGCCGGCGTTGTTGCGCACGTGGATCTTCATCAGATCCGCCACCTGGCTGCGCTGGTCGCCTTCGGCCTGCACCACCACCCGTTGCATGCGGCCCTGGTTGGGGAAGTCATTGATATAAGCCGAGCCGATGGCCGAGGACAGCACGTTGCCCACGTCTGCAAAGGCCACGCCCAGCGCGTTGGCTTGCTTGCGGTCGACTTCCAGCTGCACTTGCGGTGCTTCTGCCAGGGCGCTTTCGCGCACGTTGGCCAGGATCGGGCTTTTCTCGGCGGCGGCCAGCAATTGCGTTCGCGCGGCCATCAACGCGGCATGGCCGACACCGCCCCGGTCTTGCAAGCGGAACTCGAAGCCGCTGGATGTGCCGAGGCCATCCACCGGCGGCGGCAGGACCGCATAGGCAATCGCGTCCTTGAGCTCGGTAAAGGCCATGTTGGCGCGGTCGGCAATCGACGCGGCGGAGTCATCGCTGCCGCGCTCCGACCAATCCTTGAGCGTGGTAAACGCCAGCGCGGCGTTCTGCCCAGAACCGGAGAAACTGAAGCCCATGATCATGGTGGTATCGCCCACCCCAGGCTCCTCGGCGTTGTGCGCTTCGATCTGTTCGGCAACCTGCACCGTGCGGTTCTTGCTCGCGCCCGGTGGCAGTTGGATGTCTGTGATCGTGTAACCCTGGTCTTCCACCGGCAGGAACGAGGAGGGCAGGCGCGTGAACATCCACCCCAGGCTCACCAGCAGCACCAGGTAAATCAGCAGGTAACGGCCGCTGCGCTTGAGGGCATAGGCCACCCAGCCTTCGTAGCGGTCGGTGAGGCTTTCAAAACGCTGGTTGAACCAGCCGAAGAAACCGCCTTTGGTAGTGTGCTCATCCTTGGCGATCGGCTTGAGCAAGGTGGCGCACAAGGCCGGGGTCAAGGTCAGGGCGAGGAACGCCGAGAACAGGATCGATACCGCCATCGACAACGAGAACTGCTGGTAGATCACCCCCACCGAACCCGCCATAAAGGCCATTGGCAGGAACACCGCCACCAGCACCAGGGTAATGCCGATGATGGCGCCGGTGATCTGGCCCATGGCCTTGCGCGTCGCTTCCTTGGGCGACAGCCCCTCTGTGACCATGATCCGCTCGACGTTCTCCACCACCACAATCGCGTCGTCCACCAGGATACCGATGGCCAACACCATGCCGAACATGGTCAGCACGTTGATCGAGAACCCCAGCAACAACATGGTGGCGAAGGTGCCCATCAGCGCAATCGGCACCACCAGCGTCGGGATCAGGGTGTAGCGCACGTTCTGCAGGAACAAAAACATCACCGCGAACACCAGCGCCATCGCTTCGAGCAGGGTGTAGACCACTTTGGTGATCGAGACTTTGACGAACGGCGAGGTGTCGTACGGGATCTTGTACTCAACATTGGCCGGGAAGTAGCGCGACAGTTCGTCCATCTTTGCCCGCACCAGGGTTGCGGTGTTCAGCGCATTGGCGCCAGGTGCCAGCTGCACGCTGACCGCTGTCGACGGTTTGCCATTCAGGCGCGTGGAGAACTGGTATTCCTGGCTGCCGACTTCCACCCGCGCCACATCGCCGATGCGCACGGTGGAACCGTCGGGATTGGCCTTGAGCACAATATCGGCGAACTCGGCCGGCGTGGACAGCTGGCCCTTGACCAGGATCGCGGCAGTGATTTCCTGGGTGTTGGTGCCCGGCAAGTCACCGATGCTGCCCGCGGATACCTGGGCGTTTTGCGCGCTGATCGCGGCGTTCACATCGGCCGGGGTCAGGTTGAAACCGATCAGCTTCTGCGGGTCGATCCAGATCCGCATGGCACGTTCGGCGCCATACAGCTGGGCCTTGCCCACACCGTCGAGGCGCTTGAGTTCGTTCATCACGTTGCGCGCCAGGTAATCGCTGAGCGCTACATCATTAAGCTTGCCGTCGCTGGAGGTGAGGGTCACCAGCAACAGGAAGCCTGCGGAGACTTTCTCCACCTGCAAGCCTTGCTGGGTCACCGCTTGCGGCAGGCGCGGCTCGACCGCTTTCAGGCGGTTCTGCACATCCACCTGGGCCATTTCCGGGTTGGTGCCCGGCTGGAAGGTCGCGGTGATGGTCGCCGAACCCAAGCTGCTCTGGGACTCGAAATACAGCAGGTGATCGGCGCCGTTGAGCTCTTGCTCGATCAGGCTGACCACGCTCTCATCCAGGGTCTGGGCCGAAGCGCCGGGGTATACCGCGTAGATTTCGACTTTCGGCGGCGCGACGTTGGGGTACTGCGCCACCGGCAGTTGCGGGATTGCCAGCAAACCGGCAAGCAGGATAAACAGAGCGACCACCCAGGCGAAGATCGGGCGGTCAATAAAAAACTGCGGCATTGTCAATGATCCTTATTGGCCGGGAGCCTGGGCGACGGGCGTCGGGCTGTCATCTACTTCGACTTTTTCACCGGGGCGCGCGTGTTGCAGGCCTTCGACGACGATGCGGTCACCGGGCTTGAGGCCACTGCTGACAATCCAGCGATCATTGATCACCGCGCCCAGCTCTACGGGCTGCTGGCTGACGGTCTGCTCGGCGTCCAACAGCAGCACCATCGGGATGCCAGCGCTGTCACGGGTAATGGCGCGTTGCGGCACGCTGAGGCCTTGCTTGTCGATGGCTTGCTCCAGGCGCACCCGCACAAAGCTGCCGGGCAGCAGGTCGAGGTCCGGGTTGGGGAATTCACTGCGCAGGATGATCTGGCCGGTGCCAGGGTCGACGCTGATCTCGGCAAACAGCAATTTGCCCGGCAACGGGTAGAGGCTGCCGTCGTCCTCGATCAACGTGGCCTTGGCCTGGTCCTGGCCGACCTGCTTCAAGCTGCCGGCGCGGAAGGCGCGGCGCAGGTCATTCAGCTCGCGGTTGGACTGGGTGAGGTCGGCGTAGATCGGGTCCAATTGCTGGATGATCGCCAGCGGCGTGGCCTCATTCTGGCCGACCAGGGCGCCCTCGGTCACCAGCGCACGGCCGATACGCCCAGAAATCGGCGCGGTCACAGTGGCGTAGCCCAGGTTCAATTTGGCCCGCTCGACGGCCGCCTTGTTGGCGGCGACGTCGGCGTTCGTCTGGCGCACGGCGGCGCGAGCATTGTCGTAGTCCTGGCCGCTGATGGCGTTGCCTTCCACCAATTGGCTGTAGCGCTGCTCTTGCAGGCGCGCCTGGAAGGCATTCGCCTCGGCTTTGCTCAGGTTGGCCTGGGCGCTGTCGAGGTCGGCCTTGAAGGGCGCCGGGTCAATGCGAAACAGCACATCACCCTGTTTCACGTCACGACCTTCCTTGAACACCCGCTGCGTCACCACACCCGCGACCCGTGCGCGCACTTCAGCGATACGCGGCGCGGCAATGCGCCCGCTCAGTTCGCTGGTGATCGACAGGGGCTTGGCTTCAAGGGTTTCGATGCGCACTTTGGCCAGGGGCATTTGCGGCGCTTCGGTGGCGGAGTTGTCACACGCGCTAAGGGCAAGGGTGAGGGCCAGCAGGCAAAACGGCGCAAACAGATTCTTCGACATGCTCTTATCCCAATATTGACTGGCGCATCCTAAAGTCACCCGCGCCGTGGTGCTGTGAAGCTGTGTAGCGCGTCTGTGAAGAAATGTAAGGTGCGGCGCGTTGTGAGCGTTGGGCGTATATCCTTGCACAGCCCTACATACGCCGAAGATCCAATGTGGGAGCGAGCAAGCCCGCTCCCACATTGGATTTATGTACGACCAATAAATGTATTTTCTGGAAACACCTTCATGCCCAACATCCTCCTGGTGGAAGACGACGCCGCACTCTCCGAGCTGATTGCCAGCTACCTGGAGCGCAATGGCTACCACGTCAGCGTGCTCAGTCGTGGCGACCATGTGCGTGAGCGCGCACGCTTGAATCCGCCGGACCTGGTGATCCTCGATCTGATGCTGCCCGGCCTCGACGGCCTGCAAGTATGCCGCTTGCTGCGCGCCGACTCGGCGGGCTTGCCGATCCTGATGCTCACGGCGCGGGATGACAGCCACGATCAGGTGCTGGGCCTGGAAATGGGCGCCGACGACTACGTGACCAAACCCTGTGAACCGCGCGTGCTACTGGCCCGTGTCCGCACTTTGCTGCGGCGCAGCAGCTTGTCCGAACCCCAGGCGGCCAACGACCAGATCGTCATGGGCAACCTGTGCATCGACCTGTCGGAGCGCACCGTGACCTGGCGCGAGCAGGCGGTGGAGTTGTCCAGCGGCGAATACAACCTGCTGGTGGTGCTGGCCCGGCATGCCGGCGAGGTGCTCAGCCGCGACCAGATCCTGCAACGCCTGCGCGGTATCGAGTTCAACGGCACCGACCGTTCGGTGGACGTGGCCATTTCCAAGCTGCGCCGCAAGTTTGACGACAACGCCGGTGAAGCGCGCAAGATCAAGACGGTGTGGGGCAAAGGCTACCTGTTCAGCCGTTCCGAGTGGGAATGCTGATCGATGGTTCGCGTACTGTTTCGCCTCTATCTGATCACCATCGTCACCTACAGTGCAGCGATTTACCTCGTGCCCACGCTGGTGATCCAGCTGTTCGAGCACCGCTACGTGAATTACAACATCGAGCAGACCCGCGGCCAGCAAAAGCTGATTGTCAAACAATACCTGCGCGCACCTGTGGAGCGCTGGTCACAGGTCACCGACCAACTGGGCCGCGAATTCGCGCCACTCAACGTTCAATTGCTGCTGCGCCAGGACGCCAGCTACACCCCGGCTGAGGAACAGCTATTGGAACAGGGCAAGTCGGTAGTGCGCCTGGGCGAATGGGGCTGGATGGAGCAAATCAGCACTCCGATCAATGAGCAATTTGTGGTCAAGCTGACGATACCGCCTGACCCGATGGACATGAACGTGCTGTATTGGGCGATCAACGTGTTGATTGTTGCGGCGCTGCTGGCCTGCCTATTGGTGTGGCTGCGTCCGCACTGGCGCGACCTGGAACGCCTGAAAAGCACCGCGGGGCAATTGGGCCAGGGCAATATGGCGGAACGCACGCGCATTCCGGCCAGCTCCAGTATCGGCAGCCTGGCTTCGGTGTTCGACACCATGGCCGACGACATCGAACACCTGCTCAATCAGCAACGCGACCTGCTCAACGCCGTCTCCCATGAATTGCGCACGCCGCTCACGCGCCTGGATTTCGGCCTGGCCCTGGCGCTCTCCGAAGACTTGCCCGAGGCCAGCCGCGAACGCTTGCAAAGCCTGGTGGCGCATATCCGCGAGCTGGATGAACTGGTGCTGGAACTGCTGTCCTACAGCCGCCTGCAAAACCCGGCGCAATTGCCGGAGCGGGTGGAGGTGGTGCTCGACGAGTTTATCGACAGCGTGCTGGGCAGTGTCGATGACGAACTGGAAAACCCCGAGATCGTCATCGATGTAGCGCTCGACTGCGCCGTGGAGCGCTTCAGCCTCGATCCGCGCCTCACCGCCCGCGCGCTGCAGAACCTGCTGCGCAATGCCACGCGTTACTGCGACAAACGCATTCAGGTCGGCGTGAAGATCTGCCCCAAGGGCTGTGAAATCTGGGTGGACGACGACGGCATCGGCATCCCGCCGGACCAGCGCGACCGCATCTTCGAGCCGTTCTACCGCCTGGACCGCAGCCGTGACCGCGCCACCGGTGGTTTTGGCCTGGGCCTGGCCATCAGCCGACGCGCCCTGGAAGCCCAGGGCGGCACCTTGACGGCATTGGCTTCGCCGCTGGGCGGTGCACGCTTTCGCGTGTGGTTGCCCAGCGTCGCCTGATCAGAGCACCTTGACCGCGCGGCCAATCGCCTGGATCGGCCCGGTGGGTTTGCCGGTCGGCGAGCCGCGCGGGTCTTCCAGGGTCAGTTCGAACAGCTGGTTCTGCGTAAGCGGCGGCAGCTTGTCCAGCGGCACCGACAGCGTTTGCCCGGGTTTGACCAGCCCCAGGGATACCGGCCCCTGCCAACCGTCACCCTTGGTCCAGAACTGCAGGGCCTTGTCCGTTGGCACTTCCATCACGCCCAGCGGGATCAACTGAATCTGCTGATTGTCACTGGCCTGGATCACCCAGCCCGGGGCCTGGCTTTGCGGCGCCACCAGCACCACCACAAAAGTCGGCTCGGCGGCGGGCGGGCGGGTCAGCAGCAGTCCGGCGAGGACCAGCGTAGTCAGCAACCCGGCGCCGGCCAGGCCGCGCCACACGGCCAGCAGGTCCCACCAGTGCGTGCGGGCGCTGGCGATGTTGCGTTCGATACGCCGCCACAACTCAGAGGAGGGTGGCACGGGCTGCGCCAAGGCGGTCAGCGGCAACAGACGCTGTTCCCAGGCGTCCACTGCGGCGCGTAATTCGGCGTCGTGCATGAGCCGTTGTTCCACCTCGGCGCGTTGTTCGGCGGGCAGGGTGCCCAGTACGTATTCGCTGGCCAGTTCGTCCAGTGGGTTGCTCATGCCATGCACTCCCGCAGCGCCGCGAGGCTACGTTTGATCCAGGCTTTGACGGTCCCCAGTGGGGTGTCCAGTTTCTGGGCGATTTCGCTGTGGGAATAACCGTCGACGTAGGCATGCAGGATGCAGGTGCGACGGGCCGGGTCGAGCTGCTCCAGGCAGAGGTGAACCCGCCCGGTGCGTGCGCTGAATTCAAAGGTGTCGGTTGCAGCGACTTGCTCGTGTTCTTCGCCCAACGGTACTTCGCGGTACTGGTTACGCACAACGTTGAGCGCCACGTGCCGGGTCACGCTGAACACCCAGCCACGCGCCGAACCGCGACTGGGGTCGAAACTGCCGGCACCGCGCCAGATCTTGATAAACGCGTCATGCAGGATGTCTTCTGCCAGGGACTTGTCCCTGGCGATGCGCAACGCCACGCCGAGCAAACGGCTGCTGTCCTGCTCATAGAGCTGGCGCAAGGCGCGTTGATCGCCACGGGCGCAGGATTGCAGACAGGCTTCGTAATCAAACACGTGGTGCTCCCCCCAACGATCAGCATTGGGGGCAGCGTAGCCGACTTTGCTCAGTTGGCCGCCCAGAAAATGTAGTCGGCCTGGTACTTCACCACTTCCTGCTTGCCCTTGTTGGCCGCCGTGCACGCGCTGCTCGGTGCCACGCCGCCTTTGAGGGCAACCCGCTGGATGTAACTCACGCCGCTCATCGCGCCCTTGCCTTCAGCCGGGTTGGCCTTGACCAATTGGTACGGCAGGTTGCCCGCACCCGACGGCGCCACGGCCAACTGAGTGCCGGTGATTTTTGAACCGTCCTTGGCTTGCCAGGTGGCAGGCGGGCCGAAATAGGTGCCGACTTGCTCGCCGCTGCGGTCATTCAACACGGCCTTGGGGCCGACGAAGGTCCACTCGGTCTGGCCGGCGGCGTTGGCTTTGTCGCGGCACTCGTAAGTGATTTCGCCGACACCGGTAGTTTCCAGCGCTACCTTGTGGCCGTCCGGTACCTTGATGCTGTCCGGCAAGCCGGTCTGGGCGAAGGCAGCGGGTGCGGCAGCCAGCAGGGTGGTGAGGCAGAACAGTGCTTTAGCGTTCATGGGTGTTTCTCCATTTCAGTAAAACAGCGGGGTGACTGAAAGGACTACCCAGGGTGCTTAGGATTGGATGCACGGATTAGAAAATAAATGTTTGAGGGCGCACACTGTGCCCCCGCTTTACCCCTGAGGAGAGATTGGCAATGACTGGTGTCCACGCGTCTGCTCAACAAGGTTTCTCCACCCAGGCCGTCACTTACGCTCAGGGCCGGCCGAATTATCCCAGGCAACTCACTGGCTGGCTCACGCAAACCCTGCGCATTGATGCCCAGTCGACAGTGATTGACCTAGGTGCCGGCACCGGCAAATTCACGCGCTTGCTCAGCACCCTGGCGCCAACGCTGATTGCCGTCGAGCCGCTGGCGGCGATGGGCGCGCAACTGGCTAAGCTGCTACCGGGCGTGCGCCTGGTGAACGGCACTGCCGAAGCCATCCCCCTGGCGTCCGCCAGCGCCGATGCACTGGTCTGTGCGCAAGCCTTCCATTGGTTCTCTACCGAGGCCGCATTGGCGCAAATCCATCGCGTACTCAAGCCCGGAGGGCGCCTGGGGCTGGTCTGGAATGTACGCGACGAATCGGTGGGCTGGGTGGCGGCAATCACCGAAATAATCACACCGTACGAAGGCGACACCCCGCGCTTTCATAGCGGGCGTTGGCGTGAAGCTTTCACTGGCAAGTATTTTTCCGATCCTGAAGTCACCTGTTTTTCGTACAGCCACGTCGGCAGCCCCCAGGAAGTGGTCATGGATCGCTTTCTGTCAGTGAGCTTTATCGCGGCGCTCCCAGCCGCAGAAAAGGCCAGCGTTACCGCGCAATTGCGCACCTTGATCGACGCCCATCCCGACTTGCGCGGGCGGGACACCATCGCCTTCCCGTATCAGACCCAGGCCTATGCCTGTCATCGCCTGCCATAAAAGGCATAAAGTCAGATCATATTGATATAAGTCGTTATAAGAAAAATCGCTATCCTGCGGCCAGAAATTTACAAGGCCGCAGGTAGCGTTGATGGAAGTGGGTAATGTTGGTTTTGTGATTGCCGGCCTGATCGTAGGTTTTATCGTGGGCATGACGGGGGTGGGTGGGGGCTCGTTGATGACCCCGATCCTGCTGTGGTTTGGCATCAACCCGGCGACGGCCGTGGGTACCGACTTGTTGTACGCCGCCATCACAAAGTCCGGTGGGGTGCTGGTGCACAGCAAGAACAAGAACATCGACTGGACCATCACCGGTTGGCTGACCCTGGGCAGCGTGCCTGCGGTGTTGCTGACCCTGTGGTTCCTGGCCAGCCTGCACACCGACCCCAGCGCGATGAACGCGGTGATCAAGCAAGCCCTCGGTGTGGTGTTGCTGCTGACGGCCCTGGCGATTCTGTTCAAGAAAAGCCTGTTGGCTTTTGCCCAGCGGCATGCCGGTGATGACTATCACATGAGCCCGCGCAACCTGAACATGCTGACGGTGGTGACCGGCGCTGTTCTGGGCACCATGGTTGCCCTGACGTCCATCGGCGCGGGCGCTCTGGGGACTGTGGCGTTGTTTATTCTATACCCGTTCCTGGCCACGCGGCGGCTGGTGGGGACCGAGATCGCCCACGCCGTGCCTCTGACCCTGGTGGCGGGGTTGGGGCATGCCAGCATGGGGAACATGGACTGGCATTTGTTGGGTTTTTTGTTGATGGGGTCGTTGCCGGGGATTTACGTGGGCAGCCATATGACGGGCAAGCTGCCGGACGGGGTATTGCGGCCGTGCTTGGCGGTTATGTTGATGACGATTGGTTACAAGCTCGCGTTCTGATTTTTGCTGGGCGGCGATGGGGGGTATCGCCGTTATTTGGGTAACGGCTACTTAGGGTTCCGCTCTTACAGCGGGTCACGTTGGAAAAGCCGGAATGCCGGCCCAGCCCAAAGTAACCAAAGGGCTCTTGCCCCAACACTCGGCGCCCTTAAAGCCGACCGGTATTCAAAGCCGGACTCGGTCAAACTGTGGGCGCTGGCTTGCCTGTGATGGCATCACCCCGCCGTAAGGGCGGAACCCTCCGCCATCACCCAAATAACGGATATACCCCCTACCAAAACCGCGACTCAACCCCGGCCCGGGCCATTCCCAATCTGCCAAACAAACGGCGGCTCAGCCCCATTGATCACCCAGTCCCCCACAACCCGCGCCTTATAGATCACCGGATTATGCGACGACACCGTCCGCGCATTACGCCAATGCCGATCCAGCGCTTTACCCTGACGCACATCCGAAGCCCCCAGTGCGTTGAACAATTCACTGGTAGCCCGCTGGATCAACGCCGACACCACCACCTGAGCCGTCGCCGATTCAATCTCGGCGGCCACATTGGCTTCACGCTCCACGGCATCATCCCCTCCAAACCGCGCCACGTACGCCCTCTGCGCCGGTAGCGTGGCTTTCAACGCACTCGCCTCGGCGGCATAGACCAACGCTGCCACGTCTCCCACCACCTGCTGAACCTGTGCGTCCTGGCTGACATGGGCCGCATTGCCATGGCTGTAGATCCGCTGGCGGCTGCGCACCTGATGCGCCACATCCCTCAGCGCTGCGCGTCCAATACCGGCCAGGCTGGCGAGCAGAACAAGCTGATAGAAGGCGGTCTGGTATTTGAACCGGCTGGAAAAGTCGATAACGTTTTCCGCCTCCACCACCGCCTCGGTAAAGCGCGACGTGCCGCTGCCCGTGGTGCGCTGGCCAAAGCCGTCCCAGTCGTCGCTGTGCACCACGCCAAGCTGGCGAGCGCGGGTGGCCGCGATCACATCGCCGCCGGTGTCGCTGCGTTGGGCGTACACATCGATCCAGTCGGCGAAAATGCTGCCGGTGCTGTAGAACTTTTCGCCGTTGAGTTTCCAAGTGTCACCGTCGGGGCTGACTTGGGTGACTACATCGCCGATGGCCACCTTACCGATTTCGGTCCAGGCGCAGCCGACGATATCGCCTTCCACAAAGCGCTTGAACCACAGGTCACGGCCAGCACTGGGGGGCGCGTTCAGGCGGTCTTCGGCAAAGGCGAAATGCCCGCGCAGGGCCTGGGGCACGTTGGAGTCGGCTTCGGCCAGCTCGATCAGCAATTCGAACAACTGCGGCAGGGAAGCACCACCACCGCCGTATTCCACCGGCACCCGTACCGCGCCAAAACCGGCCTCTTTGAGCCACTGGATGGGGTCATGGGGCAGGGTGCGCGTGTGTTCGCGCTCTACCGCGCCATCGGCGATGCGCTGGAAGATCGGTCGGAATCGCGCGGCTAACGTGGGGTAGTCGACGCCAATGGACAGTGGGTTGATGACGTGGTGGTCGCTCATGGGCAAGGTTCCTGGGCAGTGATCAGTACCGGGGTGATTGCACACTCCGTGCCGGGTGCCGGCGCCCGTATTTGCTGAAAAAAGCCCTGATGCACTGTTGCCCTGGCAACAGCTGATCGACAAACCTGCGCAATCCGCAACATCGGCCTCTGCCCCCAGCATTGGCGGCAACCCCCTTGGCCTGGGCGTTTCCCCGGCCTGGCACGCTTGCTGCTCAAGCGTTCGGTACATCCTTTTGTGCGAGGTACCGATTGATGAGTCAGCAAGCCGTGAAATTTGCCTATTGGGTGCCCAACGTCAGTGGTGGGTTAGTGGTCAGCAAGATCGAGCAACGTACCGATTGGGGTATCGACTACAACCGCAGACTGGCGCAACTGGCCGAAGCCGCGGGCTTCGAGTATGGCCTGACCCAGATCCGCTTCACCGCCGGCTACGGCGCCGAGAACCAGCACGAATCCGTGGCGTTCAGCCATGCGCTGCTGGCCGCGACCACCACACTCAAAGTGATCGCCGCGATCCTGCCCGGCCCGTGGCAGCCGGCGCTGGCGGCCAAGCAACTGGCGACCATCGACCAGCTCACCAACGGCCGTATCGCGGTAAATATCGTCAGCGGTTGGTTCAAGGGCGAGTTCCAGGCCATCGGCGAGCACTGGCTGGAGCACGATGAGCGCTATCGCCGCTCCGAAGAATTCATTCGCGCCCTCAAAGGCATCTGGACCCAGGACGATTTCACCTTCAAGGGCGACTTTTACCGCTTCAACAATTACACCCTCAAGCCCAAGCCCATCGGTCAGCCGGAGGTGTTTCAGGGCGGCAGTTCACGGGCGGCGCGGGACATGGCCGCGCGGGTCTCGGACTGGTACTTCACCAATGGCAATACCCCAGAAGGCATCAAGGCCCAGGTCGATGACATCCGCGCCAAGGCAGCGGCGAATAACCATTCGGTCAAGGTCGGCGTCAACGCTTTCGTGATCGCCCGTGACACTGAGGAAGAAGCCCGCGCGGTGCTGGCGGAGATCATCGACAAGGCCGACCCGGAAGCGGTGAATGCCTTTGGCGACGCGGCCAAACAGGCCGGCAAGGCTTCACCCGAAGGCGAGGGCAACTGGGCCAAGTCCAGCTTTGAAGACCTTGTGCAGTACAACGACGGCTTCAAAACCGACCTGATCGGCACCCCGCAGCAGATCGCCGAACGCATCGTTGCGCTCAAGGCGGTCGGTGTGGACCTGGTGCTCGCGGGGTTCCTGCACTTCCAGCAAGAAGTCGAGTACTTCGGCAAACGCGTGTTGCCTTTGGTGCGCGAGCTGGAGGCCAAGGCTGCACTCAAGCAGGTGGCTTAACGAATCCTTCAGGGTACGCAGGCTTTTGTAATGAGCGGGCTGCCGCGCGCTGGGCCGCAGTGTGGTCTTCGTAATAGTCGTTGGTCAGCGCAAATCGCCGGTAACCCTTGCGTTCAACAGAACCAGGGCTGGTGACCCGGCGATGATCCAGCGTTTTGAGCTGACCGATGGCAAGCGCCGCCCGTTTGGTTCAGGAGGGGGGTTGAAGGGTCAGGACTTCGAAGCCATTCGCTGTCACCGCCACGGTATGCTCCCACTGCGCTGACAGGCTGTTGTCCTTGGTCACCACGGTCCAGCCATCCTTCAGGCTGCGCACTTTACTGCTGCCCTGGTTGAGCATCGGCTCAATGGTAAACACCATGCCTTCGCGCAGTTCCAACCCGGTGCCGGGGCGGCCGAAGTGCAGGATCTGCGGTTCTTCATGCATCTGCCGACCAATGCCGTGGCCGCAGTACTCGCGGACCACGCTGTAGCCGTTGGCTTGCGCGTGGCTCTGGATGGCATGGCCGATATCGCCCAGGCGGGCGCCGGGCTTGACCTGGCGGATGCCGGCCCACATGGCCTCAAAGGTCATTTCCACCAAGCGCCGGGCTTTGGGGGCGACGGTGCCGATCATGTACATCTTGCTGGAGTCGGCGATAAAACCGCCTTTTTCCAGGGTGACGTCGATGTTGATGATGTCGCCGTCCTTGAGAATCTCCTTGGCGCTGGGCATGCCGTGGCACACCACCTCGTTGATCGACGTGTTGATGGAGAAGGGGTAGTCATACTGGCCAAGGCTGGCAGGGCGGGCCTTGAGCTCATGGCGAATGAAGGCTTCGACGGCGCTGTCCAGCTCCAGGGTAGAGCGGCCGGCGGCGACAAAACCGTCGAGCATGCAGAAGACCTGTGCCAGCAGGCGTCCGGCTTCACGCATCACGGCCAGTTGCGGGGCAGTCTTGATCATCAAGTGCGCCCCCGTATCAGGTCGGGCTTGTCGAGCAACAGTTTGTTGATCAACGCGTTGTAGGGCAGGTTGGGGTTGAGTTCGGCAAGCAGGCCGATCTTGATCCAGAACTCGGCCTGGGCGTTGATGGAGCGGTCCATCGCGGCGCTGGCCAGGCGCAGTTGTTCGTGCAGTTGGTCGGTGATCTTGACGATGCCCATGATGTTCACTGTGCGGTATGAATATACAAATCGTATACGTTTCGTATATCCATCGTAAAGCCCCGGATGCTAAATGGTGCTTCATCATTGACGAAGTCACGGGCCGCCGGTTAGTTTCGTCACATGACCTTTCAAACCGTGTGCAGCCAGCAGAACATTATTATTACCGCCATTCCTCATTTGGCGGGATAGCGCACGGCTGTACCCATACCCGCCCTAGAGGCGGGTTTTGTTTTTCCGTCTCCCGGGCCCTTTACAAGAAGCCAGGAGATACCTATGAGCACCTGTACCGCGCCTCACACCGCCGACCCGGGCCTGCTTGAACACTATGTGAAGAAGATTCTCGCCGCCCCGGTGTATGACTTGGCGGTGCGTACGCCCTTGCAGGCCGCCCCGGCGTTGTCAGCGTTGTTGGGTAACCAGGTGCTACTCAAGCGTGAAGACCTGCAACCGACCTTTTCCTTCAAAATCCGTGGCGCCTACAACAAGTTGGTGCAGCTCACGCCTGAGCAAAAGGCGCGTGGCGTGATCACGGCCTCCGCAGGCAATCATGCTCAGGGCGTAGCGCTGGCAGCAAAGGCGTTGGGGATCCAGGCGCGGATCGTGATGCCGAGCACCACGCCGGAGTTGAAAGTAGTGGGCGTACGTTCACGGGGCGCCGAAGTGGTGCTGCACGGGGCGAATTTTCCCTTTGCCCTGGCCCACGCGCTGCAGTTGGCCGAGTCATCCGGGTGCACCTTCGTTTCGCCTTTCGATGACCCGGAGGTGATCGCCGGCCAGGGCACCGTGGCCATGGAAATCCTGCGCCAGCAGCAAGGCTCGTTGGGCGCGATCTTCGTGCCGGTTGGGGGCGGTGGCTTGATCGCCGGCGTGGCGGCCTACGTCAAATACCTGCGCCCCGAAGTGCGCATCATCGGCGTCGAGCCCGAGGGCTCCAGTTGCTTGTTGGCGGCGCTGCGGGCCGGTGAGCGGGTGGTGCTGCCCAGCGTTGACGGGTTCGCCGACGGCACGGCAGTGGCGCAGGTCGGCGCCTATGGGTTTGAAATCTGCCGGGACTGGGTGGATGAGGTCATCACCGTGAGTAATGACGAACTCTGCAGCGCAATTAAGCTGATCTACGACGATACGCGCTCTATCACCGAGCCTTCAGGCGCTTTGGCGGTAGCGGGGATTTGCAAGCACGTTGCTGAACGTGGCGTGCGCGGGCAGACGCTGGTGGCGATTAATTCTGGAGCCAATATCAACTTTGATAGTTTGCGATATGTTGCTGAAAGGGTGATCGCGCACGGTGCTGTCTTCCACAACGTAGCGGGTTAAACGTTTAATCGAAGCTGTTCGATGATTATTTAACAGCCTCTATCAGTTCAAGTTTTAGTTATATGAAATCGACGCCTGCTTATGAGGAATCGTTACAACGAGGTCGGATTTTGCCGAGTAGGCTTGGGTGTCATAAGCGTCTTCCAAGGTCGGTAAGGCGCGGCGAGCAGGCGCTCGCTGGATTCACAACAATCTGTTGGCAGTCGCAAGAAAGGAGAGGTTGACCATGCTTTCGGAATTAGAACTTCGCAGCATTATTGAAGGAAGTTTCCTGCCCAAACGGTGTGAATGCACCAAAGCCGAAGATGCTTCGCTGACGATCAAAGTCTATGACGACCGCGACCGTGATCGGGTGGATTTGGAAGTCAAAGGCATAAACGCTGACAAACTCGACAGCAGCCGAGCCCTCTGCAACCTGATCACCGGTTTGCGTGAAGACCTCAAGCACACCCAGGCACCCGTCCTGAAACAAGTGTCAGGGCGAAGCTACAACTAACGTGACGCCTGAGGTTGGACGACCGCAGACCTGTGGGCCTGGATAAACGCCAGGCCCAATACGGTTTCCGTTCCCACCGCCAGCAGAATGCCGGGTCCGGCATTGCCGTTTATCCATTCACTGAACCCCAGCGCCGCCAACACCAGGCATCCGGTGATAAAACCGGTGGTCATGGCGCGTCGCGTATGGGAGGGCGGTGCATAGCGAGCGAGATAAAACATCACGCCGATGGCCAGGAACAGCGCCGCGTTACGTCGGGCAACCAGGCCCGTGGGGCTGGTGTACTCCACGCTCCACAGCCACAACATCCATTCGGGGCGCAGGCCCCATATCAAGGCCAGGGCGAAGCAGAGCAAGGCGGTACAGAGGGCGAGCGTGTGAAAGCGCAGTTGCATGGCGAGTCCTTTCAGCCGTTTGACGAGCGCGCAAGGATATCCCGTGTTGACGCATTACGCCGCCCTTATCTGCAGCCTGCTCAGTTTAGGAACAGGCAAGCCTCGGACATTTTTTTGTAGCTCACGTCTTAGACTTTGCCCGCCTTATCCAAAAACTTGATATCGGCCTTGATGACTTTGCATTCGTCGGTCGGGGTTTCGTTCATCGCCAGGACCTTGTCGATATTCATCGGCATGCCGTACTGGTAAGGCGCGGGTTTGGCAGTGGCGGGTTGATCGTCGGCCTGGGCCAGGCCTGAGGCTGCGGCCAGCGCCAAAGCGCTGCCGAGCATTGAAGTGCGTAGTGTCATAGGGGGACTGCGCAAGTGGGTACGACTTGGCTGCCGACTTGCGGGATTAACCATCGATTAATGTTACTTGGCTGACAAAACCTTCATCAGAGCTGCTCGCGATACGGCAGGTCGGGCCCGGTCTTGGCACAGGTCAGGGCAGCGGCGCGAATGGCGAAACCCAGCATGGCATCAATCTGCGCGCGCGTGAGCTGTTGCAGGCCTTGCACTGAATCCAGCTGCTGCTCGGTCAGCCAGGCAATCAAGGCGGCCTGGAAGGTATCGCCGGCGCCCACCGTGTCGGCCATCACAACCTTGACTGCGGGTGCAGACCAGGTGCCATGCTGACGGCTGAATACGCTGGCGCCATCGCCACCGCGTGTCAGGAACACTAACTGACAACGATGTTGCAGCCAGCCCTGCAGCACGCTCTCGGGCGACTGGTCGGGGTAGAGCAGGTGCAGGTCTTCATCGCTGACCTTGATCAGGTCGGCATGCTTGGCCAGCTCGGCGACACGGTCGCGCCACAGTTGGATGTCCGGTTGCGGGTTGAGCCGCACGTTGGGGTCGAGGCTGATCAGGCGCTTGCCGCTTTCGCGTTTGACCAGGCTCAGCAGGGTGTCGCCAATCGGCTGCACCACCAGCGAGAAGGAGCCGATATGCAGGCCGCGAATGTCATCGCCCAACTCCGGCAGGTGGGCGATTTCCAACAATCGATCGGCACAGCCTTCGCCGCGGAAGTTGTACTGCGGTGAGCCATTGGCGCCGACGGCGACCATCGACAAGGTCGTCGGCGCGGCAAATTCCACCAGGAACTGCTCGCTCACGCCTTCATCCTTGAGCACCTGCAACAAGCGGCACCCCAGGAAGTCGCTGGATAAACCGCCAAACAGCCCGGCTTCGATACCCAGGCGACGCAACCCGACGGCGACGTTGAACGGCGAACCGCCGGCAATCGCCTTGTAATTGACCTTGGAAGCCTGCCCGCTGGCATCTTCTTCGCTGAAAAAATCAAACAGCGCTTCGCCACACACCAGATACATAGTCGTTCGCTCTTAAAGGGTTGCCACAAGCTGCTGATAGCGCTCGTATGCCTGTTGATAGGCGCTGACATTGGCCGCCACCGGGAGGGTCCGGCTGGCCGGGTCGACGCTCACGCATTTGTCGCACAGGCTGGCCAGGGGTTCGCCGGATTGACTCCACGCCGCCTGGATCGCCGCGCCCAGGGCTGCGGCTTCGCTTTGTTCAGTGCAGATCACTTCGGTGTTCATGATATCGGCGACCATCTGCCGCCACACAGGGCTTTTCGAACCGCCGCCGATCAGGCGGATGCTGTGGCTTTGCAGGCCGGTCTGGCGCAGCAGGTCGAGGCCGTAGCGCAGGCCGAAGGTGGTGCCCTCGACCACCGCGCGACACAGGTTAGCGCGGGTCAGGTTGGTCATGGTCAGGCCATGCAGGCTCCCCGTCGCGTGGGGCAGGGCGGGCACGCGTTCGCCGTTGAGGAAGGGCAGCATGCTCACGCCCTCGGCCCCGACAGGGGCGTGTTCGACCAACGCATTGAACGCGGCCAGGTCGAGGTCGAAGAGCTCGCGGATCACCCCGGTGGCATTGGTCAGGTTCATGGTGCAGATCAGTGGCAACCAGCCGCCGCTGGACGAGCAGAACGTGGCGACCGACGCCTGCGGGCTCACGTTAGGCTGGTCGGCGAACGCATACACGGTGCCCGACGAACCCAGGCTCATGGTGATCACGCCTGGGGCAATGTTGCCGGTGCCGATGGCGCCCATCATATTGTCGCCGCCGCCGCTCGAGACAATGGCGTTGGGGTTGATGCCCAGGCGTTCGGCGACAGCGGGCAAGAGAGTGCCGACGGGTTGATCGGCCTCGATCAGTTCCGGCAAGGCGTGTTCCAGGCGACCGCTCGGGTCGATGTGCTTGAGCAGCGCCACATCCCACTCACGGCTGCGCACGTTGAAATACCCCGTACCGGACGCATCGCCGTATTCCGCGACCGCGCGACCGGTCAGCCAGTAGTTGAGGTAGTCGTGAGGCAGCAGGATGTGCGCGATGCGCGCGAAAATGTCCGGATGCTGTTCGCGGGTCCACAGCAGCTTGGACACGGTGTAGCCCGGCGCAATCGCCACGCCGAGGCGTTCCAGCGAACCACTTTCGCCACCGAGGTGGTGCAGCAGGCGGTCGTTCTCCGACGCAGTTTCGGTGTCGCACCACAACTTGGCCGGGCGTAGCACCTGACCTTTCTCGTCCAGCAGCACCAGGCCATGTTGCTGGCCGGAAACACCGATGCCGAGGATGTCCTGGCCATCCACACCGGCCTGTTGCAGGGCGCGGTGGGTGGCTTCGGTGAAAGCGTCCAACCATTCCTGGGTGTGCTGTTCGCGACGGCCATTGGCGCCGCTGATCAGCGTGTGCGCCGCCGCGCCGAGGCCCAGCACCCTGCCGCTGGAGGCGTCGAGGACGATGGCTTTGGTGCCCTGGGTGCCGCAGTCGATGCCGAGAAACAGGTTTTGCTGGGTCATGAGGATTTGCTCAGCAGTATTATTTTTTGAATTGGAAACCCTATCAACTGTGTGTGTGGCTTGCCTGCGATGGCGGTGGTCCAGTTAGCCATGATGTGGCTGATAGATTGCTATCGCAGGCAAGCCAGCTCCCACATTTTTAATTCGGTTTCTTCAGTAGGTGTTGCAGTGTTTCGGTGACACCGTTGTCACGCAAGCTGACAAAGCACCGCTCGAAAGCTGCCACAAACGCAGGCGAGTTGGGAATAGCTGTACCAAAAATCTCTTCCACCCCCAACAGGCGTTTGCTGATCAGCGCGTCATCGCTCACCAGTCCCTGGCAAAAATCAGCCCGCGGATCCGGGATCTTGTAGCTCACCCCGTTCTCATCCACACCTTTCAAATACAGCGCCCAGGCCGCCACCACCAACGCGGCGCGCTCGGTCTCGCGGCCATCGGCGATCAACCGGTTAATGGTTGGGACGGTGAACTTGGGAAACTTCGACGAGCCGTCCGAGCACACGCGCTCCAACTGATCGGCAATCGCCTGATTGGAGAAGCGATCCACCAAGGTCTGCTTATAGTCCGTCAGATCAATACCCGGTACCGGCGCCAGGTTCGGCGTGACATCAAGGTCCATGTAGGCACGCATGTAAGCGACAAACACCGGATCGTTCATGGTCTCGTGAACAAACCGATAGCCCTTGAGAAAGCCCAGGTAGGTCAGTGCCAAATGACTGCCATTGAGCAGGCCGATCTTCATTTCTTCATAAGGCGTGACGTCATCGGTGAACTGCACGCCGACCTTTTCCCAGGCCGGGCGTCCGTTGACGAATTTGTCCTCCAGCACCCACTGCACGAAGGGTTCGCACACCACGGGCCAGGCATCGTCGATGCCGTGTTCGTCGTGCAGTTGCAGGCGGTGGGCGGTGCTGGTCATGGGCGTGATGCGGTCGACCATGGCATTCGGGAAGCTCACATGGGCCTTGATCCAGTCATGCAACTCGCCATTGTGCAGGGCGGCGAAGGCCAGCAGCGCTTTGCGCGTGACAGCGCCATTGTGCGGCAGGTTATCGCAGGACATCACGGTAAACGCCGGGATGCCGGCGGCGCGGCGTTTGGTCAGGGCGGCGCAGATAAAGCCAAATACGGTTGTCGGTGACGTGGGGTGCGCCAGGTCGTGCTGGATCTGCGGCAAGTGGGCCATGAACTCGCCATTGCTGTCGTCGATGCAGTAGCCGCCTTCGGTGATGGTCAGCGAGACGATGCGAATCTGCGGGCTGGCCAGTTTGTCGATCAGCGCCTGGGCGCCGTCTTCAGCCAGCAGCATGTCGCTGATCGAACCGATCACGCGCACCTCGGTGTCGTCGGTGTCGCCCAGCTCATACAGGGTGAACAGGTAGTCCTGGCCAGCCAGATCGTCACGCGCCTTGCGGTCCTCGCTACGCAGGCCGACGCCACAGATGCTCCAGTCCAGGCCTTCGCCCGTGTTCATCAGCGCATCGGTGTAATACGCCTGGTGCGCGCGGTGAAAGCCGCCGACACCGATGTGCGCAATGCCCTGGGACGTGCTGGCAATCGCATAGGTTGGCAGCTTCACTTGCGGTGCCAACTGGGTGAGGTTCTGTTTATTCAGCTTCATGACGGAATACTCGCGAGATCAGGCGGCAGCGCGCAGTGGGCGGGCCACGGCAACACCGTCGGTGTCGAACAGATGGCAGTGCGCCGGGTCCAGGTGCAGGTGCAGCGTCTCGCCGTACTGGCTGGCCATGTCGCCACGAATCCGCATGGTCAGCGGCTCGCCGTTGGCGGTAATGACGTGGCAGAAGGTGTCGCTGCCCAGGCGTTCGCCGACATCGGCGGTGACGGTCAGCGTGGTTTGCCCCGGTGCGGCAATTTCCAGGTGCTCAGGGCGGATGCCCAGGGTCACTGCACTGCCGACGCTCAAGCTGGCACCGCTCAACGGCAGGCTGATGGTGGTGCCAGCGTCCAACTGCACATCGCAGCCTTGGCTTTCGATACGGGTGACCGTGCCCTTGAGGAAGCCCATCTTCGGCGTGCCGAGGAAACCCGCGACAAACAGGTTGGCGGGCTGGTGGTACAGCTCCAGTGGCGAACCGACTTGCTCGATACGGCCGCTGTTCAACACCACGACCTTGTCGGCCAGGGTCATGGCTTCAACCTGGTCGTGGGTCACGTAGATCATGGTCGCCTGCAGCTCTTTATGCAGGCGCGCCAGCTCCAGGCGCATCTGCACGCGCAGGGCGGCGTCGAGGTTGGACAGCGGCTCATCGAACAGGAAGATCTTCGGGTTACGCACAATCGCGCGGCCGATCGCCACACGCTGACGCTGCCCACCGGACAGCTGCTTGGGCTTACGCTCCAGCAACGGGCCCAGCTCGAGAATGCGCGCCGCTTCGCTGACCTTGCTCTCCACCAGCTTCTTGTCGATACCGGCCAGGTCCAGCGCAAACGACATGTTCTTGCGCACGCTCATGTGCGGGTACAGCGCGTAGGTCTGGAACACCATGGCCAGGTCACGCTTGGCTGGGGTGACTTCGGTGATGTCGCGGCCATCCAGCTCGATGGTGCCTTCGCTGACTTCTTCAAGGCCCGCGATCAGGCGCAGCAGCGTGGATTTACCGCAGCCCGAGGGGCCGACGAATACGACGAATTCCTTGTCGTTCACTTCCAGGTCGATGCCCTTGATGATGGAAAAGCCTTCGAAGCCTTTTTGCAGATTCTTGATTTTCAGGTGGGCCATGGGATGGGCCTCCGCTTTGAATTTTTTATTAGGCAGCCGTTACTTCACGGCGCCGAAGGACAAACCGCGCACCAGCTGTTTCTGGCTGATCCAGCCAAAGATCAGGATCGGCGCGCAGGCCAGGGTCGAGACGGCGGACAATTTGGCCCAGAACAAGCCTTCAGGGCTGGAGTAGGAGGCGATCAACGCGGTCAGCGGCGCGGCGCTGGACGAAGTCAGGTTCAGCGACCAGAACGCCTCGTTCCAGCACAGGATCAACGACAGCAACACCGTGGACGCCAGGCCGCCCTTGGCGATCGGCAGCAGGACGCGGACCATTTCCTGCCACAGAGTGGCGCCATCCAGGCGGGCGGCTTCGAGGATGTCCTTGGGAATGTCCTTGAAGTAGGTGTAAACCATCCACACCACGATCGGCAGGTTGATCAGGGTGTAGATGATGATCAGCGCAATGCGCGTATCCAGCAGGCCCATGCTCTTGGCCAGCAGGTAGATCGGCATCAGCACGCCTACCGGCGGCAGCATCTTGGTAGAGAGCATCCACAACAGCGTGCCTTTGGTACGTTTGGTTTCGTAGAACGCCATGGAGTAGGCGGCCGGCACCGAGATCAGTAGGCATAGGGCCGTGGCGCTGAAGGAAATCAGCACCGAGTTCCACGCATAACTGAAGTAGTTGCTGCGCTCGTTAATGTGCAGGTAGTTCTCCAGCGTTGGCGTGAAGATGAACTGCGGCGGCGTGGCGAACGCATCGATTTCGGTCTTGAAGCTGGTCAGCACCATCCAGAAGATCGGGAAGAAGATCAGGATCGCGATGGCCCAGGCCAATGTGCCAAGCAGCAGGCTTTGCAGCCGGCGGGATTGTTGAAGCGTCATGGCGCGGCCCTCAAGGCTTGTCAGTCAGGTTTTTGCCGATCATCCGCACCAGGATGATCGCCGCGATATTGGCGATGACCACGGCAATCAAGCCGCCGGCCGAGGCCATGCCCACGTCGAACTGCACCAGCGCCTGGTTGTAGATCAGGTAGGCGAGGTTGGTCGAGGCGTAGCCGGGGCCACCGTTGGTGGTGGTGAAAATTTCGGCGAATACCGAGAGCAAAAAGATCGTTTCGATCATCACCACCACGGCAATCGGGCGGGCCAGGTGGGGCAGGGTCAGGTGCCAGAAGATCGCGATGGCGCCGGCACCGTCGAGGCGCGCGGCTTCCTTTTGCTCCTGGTCGAGGGACTGCATGGCAGTCATCAACAGCAGGATCGCGAAGGGCAGCCATTGCCACGACACAATGATGATGATCGACAGCAAGGGGTAGTGCGCCAGCCAGTCCACCGGCTCGGCACCGAAAAACTTCCACACGGCGGCGAGAATCCCCGACACCGGGTGGAAAATCAGGTTCTTCCAGATCAGCGCACCGACGGTGGGCATAATGAAGAAGGGCGAAATCAACAACACCCGTACCAGGCCGCGACCGAAGAACTCACTGGCCTCCAGCAGGGCACTGATCAATACGCCGAACACCACGCTGATCAGCAGCACGCTGCCTACCAGCAACAGAGTATTGGTGGCACCTGGCAGGAAGCCCGAGTCGGTGATGAAGTAGGTGAAGTTCTCCAGCCCCACGAATTGGTTTTCGCCGGGGTAGAGCAGGTTGTAGCGGATCAGCGAAAAGTACAGCGTCATGCTCAGGGGCACGATCATCCACAGCAGCAACAAGGCCACCGAGGGGCTGACGAGGAACCAGCTGGGGTTGGCCAGACGGTTTTTGGGTGTTGTATTCATGGTATTCGAGACCGGTACAGAGCAAGAATCGGAGTGCGGTCAAATGTGGGGGCAGGCTTGCTCCCACATTTACAGTGGAAGGCTCACCTTACTTGGGGTAACCCGCCCGCTTCATTTGACGCTCGGTGTTGGTCTGCGCGGCGGTCAGTGCAGCATCCACCGTCTGCTGACCGGTCAGAGCGGCCGAGAAGAACTTGCCGACCTGGGTGCCAATTGCCTGGAACTCAGGAATGGTGACCAACTGGATACCGATATACGGCACCGGCTTGAGCGTTGGTTTGGTCGGGTCCGCCACTTTCAGCGATTCCAGGGTTACCTTGGCAAACGGCGCGGCCTTCATGTACGCGTCGCTGTAGGTCGACTTGCGCGTGCCAGGGGGTACGTTGGCAACGCCGTCGGTCTTGGCGACCAATGCGCCATATTCCTTGGAGGTGGCCCAGGTAGTAAACACCTTGGCGGCGTCCTTGGCCTTGGAGCTGGTAGGGATTGCCAGGCTCCAGGAGTACAGCCACGACGTACCTTTGTCGGTTTTTTCGTGCGGGGCAAAGGTGAAGCCGACATGGTCAGCCACTTTGCTTTGGGTGTCGTCGGTCACAAACGAGCCGGCGACGCTGGCGTCGACCCAGATTGCGCACTTGCCGCTGTTGAACAGCGCCAGGTTTTCGTTGAAACCGTTGCTGGAGGCACCCGGCGGGCCGGATTTCTTCATGTTGTCGACGTAGAAGTTCAGCGCCTCCTTCCATTCAGGGCCGTTAAATTCCGGTTGCCACTTCTCGTCGAACCAGCGCGCCCCGTAACCATTGGCCAGGGTGGTGATCAGCGCCATGTTCTCACCCCAACCGGCTTTGCCGCGCAGGCACAGGCCGTATTGCTCTTTGGTCTTGTCGGTGAGTTTGCTGGCGAATTCGCCGATCTGGGTCCAGGTCGGGTGCTCGGGCATGCTCAGCCCGGCGTCCTTGAACAGGTCGGTGCGGTAATAAGTGATCGAACTTTCGGCGTAGAACGGCAGGGCATACAGCGAGCCTTTGACAGACAGACCGTCACGCACCGAAGGGAATACGTCATCGAGGTCGTAGGACGCCGGCAAGTCCTTCATCGGCTCCAGCCAACCCTTGGCACCCCAAAGTGCTGCTTCGTACATGCCGATGGTCAACACATCGAACTGTCCGCCCTGGGTAGCAATGTCAGTGGTCAGGCGTTGGCGCAGTACGTTTTCTTCGAGCACCACCCAGTTCAACTTGATTTCCGGATGCTCGGCCTCGAAGGTTTTCGAAAGCTTTTGCATGCGGATCATGTCGCTGTTGTTGACGGTCGCAATCGTCAGGGTTTGCGCGCCAAGGCTGACGGCGCTGAGGGTCATGCAAGAAAAGGCAATTAGAGCTTTTGCTGTGAACTTCATCGCGCACTCCATTTCTGCGCCCAGGGGCTACAGAAGGACAGTTATTGTTGTTGTGTCTTCCACGACAGCAGGAAGAGTGTGCGTTGATTACAGCCCTCAAATGGCGCTGTGACAAATCCTTGGGAGCACTGGGACTGATACTTTTTTGCACTGGGTCTGCAAAATGTTCAACGGCGCCTACAGTGGCGCCGACCTGTTAGTTCTGACAGTAGACGCTTATGAGCACTGGAGGGTTAATGGTTCGGCACAACCCAACCAGGAGATGTTTATGAACGGTTCTCGCGTAACTCTCAAAAACAACGCAGTCTATAAGACTGTACTGGGCTTTATCATTGCTGTTTCTCTCGGTGCTTGTACAACGGAACCGCCGGAGTCACGAGAGCCTGCTTGTACTAAGGCCGGTTATTTTAAAAGTACTGATAGAGTCGGGGGGTACTACCGGTGTGTATGGAGCGCTCAATCTAACCGATGGCTTCAATTCCCTTACACTTGCCCCGCGGGGCATGAATTCAGCGAGCAGTTACAAAGATGTGTAAGGCCTTGATTTTCCCCCCAGGGTCTATTCATCGGTAGGATAAACAAGTGAGTGCGCAGGGATCAGTACAGGTACTGATCCCTGTTTTGCATCTACCTCAAATCGGATAGGGGGTCTGGATGATGCAAATATCATCCAGGTCGTAGATCCCGCCGGTGGTTGGGTTTTTGAAGGCTATCGAGGCGACAAACGGATTAGCGGGTAAGTAGTTGAGCGGGATGTCGACATTCAGCCAGGTATTGATGGCGGGGACCTGAGGCGTGCTTTTCAGTGTGCCCAGCCGGATTTCAATGAACGTTGGCGCGCCAATGGCAGCAAACTTGTTGATCCGATACCTGAAACTGATCCGGTAATAGCCTGCCGTGGCAGGCGTCAAGGTTTTGTACAGGCGGGCCCCGTTGCCAGTAAGGGGGCCTGCCTGCCAAAAGAAGTTGCCATTGGGTTCGCGTCGGATGCCCACATCAGGCCACTCACTGAGCCAGTAATTCACGTAATTGTTGGTGAATGTCGTGCAGTCGTGAACCATCACGCTTTTTACTGTGTAACGCGTTGGCGGAAACTCAATCGCCTGCCCCTCATCCCTGACGCCGTTGAACGCCACCTTGAACTGCAGGGTCAGCAGGCTGTTGCTTCCTAGGTCGTGCAGGTAACTGCTCAACACCGTTTCCAGGTGATAACCCTGGCTGATCCAGGCAGCATCAACCTCGCCATCGACCGTACCGTCCAGCAGGGTCAAGTTGTGCGCCTTACCGTCGCGGTCGGTACCGAACAATTTGAACCATACGGGCTGGTGCCGTGCGATAAATGGCCAGGTCGTCGCCCTGGCGGTGGCATTACCGATCAATGTGTCCAAATCGATCACGCCGGCGGGTGTGGCTTCATCGATCCTGATCACGGTCTTTTTCAACTCGGATTGAGGCAACGGTTCAAGATTCACCGTGAGCAAGACAGAGGGCCGGGTATCCGTACCTTTGGTTACCGTGTACCTGATTGTGAATTGGCTCGTGGTGCTGCGGATATTGGCGGCAATCAGTGGGGCGTCCAGGGGAACAATGACGGTGCCATCGGTTTCCCCGTAGATCGGCCCGATGGTAGCCGAGCCGGCGCCGGCACTGCCTAGAACTTCCACATAGATCTTGTCGGTGGTGCTCATCGGACCATAGCTCACCCGCAGATTCGCACCGTATTGTGCGTTCAGCGGCGCCAATGTCACCAACGTGCCGGACCCGCTTGCCTCTTCCAAGAGGGGCACCGGGTACTGCGCAGGCAAGGCCCTGACGGTGTAGTCGCGCTGCAAAAACCTTACCGCATTGGACAGGTCCGCGCTCTGGTCGAAGGTGACTGCGCAGCGCATGGTCAATTGCGTCCCGTCCAAGAGTTTGCGTAATTGCGCAATGGGTGCAAGTGGATGAAGACCGTTCTGCTCGCCGTCCAGTCCCACCAGGTCCCCATAGTAGAAGGCATGGTAAAACTGATTGCCGTCTGCATAGGTACCGAGCATTTCGAACCACGCCCGCTGAAAGTGCTGGATGAAGAACCAGCGATCGACAAAGGCGCGTTCGGTGCCCTTCAGTGTGCTGAGGTCCAGCACCGCATCCAATGCATGGCCCTCCAGATAGGGTTTGGGGAATGGCGGTGGTAACAACTCCAGGTTCAACACGGGCGAAGGCGTTCTGTGCCGGCCCCGGATTACGAAATACTGCACTGTGATAAAGCGCCCTTGCGCCTGGATGTTGGCACCCACTACATCGGGGTCGATGTCGATATGCAGGACTTTCGATGTATTGCCATACTGGGTTTCGCAATAGGTCCCAATGCCTGGGATTCCGCTCCAGCAGGTCTCGATCTGGTCAGTGGGTCGCATTTGCGCAATATCGACCACGACTGTCGCTCCCTGCGTCGCGGCAACTGCCGCCAGTTGGTCGGGATAGCGGGTTGCTTCTGCGACTTCCGGTCGTTTCAGTTCGAGTGCTTTTCCCACTGTGATGAGCAGAACATCCGAAAAGCGTTTCGCGCTGCCATCCGCCGGTTGGAGTGTGTAGCTGAGACGAATTTCTCCATCGTTATTGGCAATGGCGTATTTCGCCTCTACTGGTATCACGACCTGCCTGCCCGCTGTCGATGAGTTGAGTGTCACGTCATCACTGACGGAGCCGTTGCTGGCAGAACCTCTCCAAAACCACTCGAGAATGTCGCCAGGGAACGTACGTGTTTCGGTCAAGGTCAAGTTGAGCGTGGTGCCGATAATGCTATCAATGTCCAAGTTCTTGAACAGGTCTGCGTATTGCAGTTTTGGTTCGGGCATTGAGCGTACTGCTGCGCCGAAGGTTACTTCCAGGACCTCGGATTTGCGCACCGTTTTAATGCCTGCCCCCATGATCCGCATCTGGCCGTCGTTGACGAGGTAGAACACGCGGACCAGTCCCAGTCCGATGAAACGCGAAAACTGCTCCTGGAGCACTGTGCGAGGGGGCGGGGGTGGCTCTTTTGCGCCAGCCAGCAATTCTTCTTGGTACTCGACCAGCCGGCCTGTCGAGTCCAGGGCCTCCATGCGGAAGATGACGCTCCAGTCAGCGTTATAGGGGAAGAAATTCGGGAAAAAAGCCTGGAAATATTCGATCGATGGATCGATAAAGCCACCTTCGCTTTTATCGATGGTCATTGCCGGCATCGACTTTCTCGTGCCTGAAACCGGGACGTTCAAGCGTCGCGAGGTGCCGAGGGGCGTGCCAGTGGCGGTGGTCAGTGTGTAGAACAATTGGACGTGGCCGTTAACCGCCATTTGAATATATTTGGGGTCAATGTCAGTGGTGGCCGACAGGCCGATTCGAGCGGGAAACGGGGGTAATGGGGTGACGGTATTTGCGCCATTATCATCGAACACGACGAGCGTCAGGTGGATCAACGTGCCGCCAGGCGTGGTCGTGCCATTGGGTAGCTTTCTGGGAACGAAGACCTCTCCTTCATAGGGGCCATCACCAACAAGGTCTACATTGACCTCAGTCACTGAATCCCCGTTGACCACCAAGTGTGGCCGTTCGAGCGCATATAGGTCCAGATCGGCTTCCACCTTCTCAGGCTTCGACCACTGCGGCACTTCCCCCGAATAGTTGAACACGATGTCGAAGATCCGGAAGTAAATCACCACCACGCCGCTGCCTCCGGCGATGATGATCGCTTCCGGTACATGCACGACAATCGGCTTGATGCCGTCGAGGTGGTCTTGATCAATCTCTAGGAACACTGGGTGACCGTTCCACCACACCTCGACAGTGTCTCCCAACGCCATGTTCGGGTAAGGATCAACCGTCAAGTCAACGCCTTGCTCAGCGCGCTCGGGGTCGAGTACACCCCCCACCAGATCAGGCGGTAGATGGATGACCAGGCGCGAGTGATAGTAAGGATTGGTGCTGACGCCGCCGGGACGGTCGGTTTTGACAAGCCAGGTTTCATAAGGGGAGGTGCTCGGGGTGCCGCTGCCCACTCTCTTCACTTGGCCAAAACACGGATAAACAAAGCCCCTCGGAACCAATCCCTCAGGGATCACCAGCGTTAAAAAATTCTTATCCGGATCCAAGTCCTCGAACCTGACCTCATCGGCAGCAATGGCGTAGGTGAAACTGCCCATGAATAACGTGAACGTGTCGCCCTCGTTGAAGTTGAACCACTTGCTGAAACGCACCGTAAGCCAGGGCTCCACCAGTCGAATATTCAAGCCGCTATCAGCGCCTGGAATCGGTCGTACTGCGTCGCTGACAAAGGGTGGGTCCAGCGGGTCGACAATGACGGGGGGCTTTGGCCCATGGCGATGGGGTTTGCAGACAGGGCAAGGCAAGTTGGAGGACGTGAATTTTTTCATAGCGAGCGCTCCTTATGCAGCGTAAAGCTGAGTAAGGAAATCACACACCCCTGGGTGTGGCGCGTATAGCTGTCAAAGTTGACAGTAGCGACGGGCGGTCAACCCAGGTTCTGCTCCGTCAAGCGCTGCACCGCCAACCGCCGGTAGTGCGATGGCGTCATGCCCTTGAGCTGCTGGAAGCGCCGATTGAAGTTGGAAATATTATTGAAGCCCGATTCAAAGCACACATCGGTCACCGGTTTGTCGCCGTCGGCGAGCAGTTCACAGGATTTGCTGATACGCAGCCGATTGACGAACTCGATGAAGGTGCGTCCGGTGGCTTGCTTGAACACCCGGGAGAAATACGTGGGCTTCATCCCGAGGTAGGCCGCGACTTCTTCCAGCGGCAACTCGCGTGCATAGTGAGCAAATATGTAATCCACTGCACGGTTGGTTCGGTCGATGCTGTGCTCGTCGGCCAGCTGCGGGGTGGTTGCACCGGACAGTAGTTGGTAGTCCTCACAGGCACTCAGCACTTCCAGCAAAATAAAGAAGTGCCCCAGGCGCGCAATGCCCTGGGCATCCTCGATGCGTTGCATCAAGGTCATCGCTTGGGCAATCGTGCGTTTGCAGCGAAATTCGATGCCGTACTGCGCCCGTTCCAGTAGCGGTGCCAGCGTCTTGAGCTCGGTGAAAATGTGGCTGCCGTTCTCCAGCAACTCATCGGTAAAGTTCACCAGCATGTCGCGCTTGGGCACCACCTCGTCTTCCTCGACCTGGCTGATCCAGTTGTGGGGCAGGTTGGGGCCGGTGAGGAACAGGCTTTCCGGGTAGAAGTTGCCGATATAGTCGCCGATAAACACCTTGCCGGAACTCGCGACGATCAGGTGCAGCTCGTATTCCTTGTGAAAGTGCCAGCGCACCAGCGGGCAGGGGAAGCCATGCTGGCGATAGATGATGGACAGACCGTTGTGATCGTCCATGAGCTCGTAGGAAGGGTCGGTGATTCGTGTTGCTCGGGTCATGCTGCCGTCGCTTTATTGTGGTTGTCGCGTTGGATAATGCCCCCTCGCACGCGACCTCGCCAGCGCTGGTGCTTATACGCTGCGGTTTTTTGCCTCGATCCACTGGGACATGTATTGGGTACTTTTATGGGCATGATGGCGCAGCATGCTGCCGGTGAAGTTGTCCCGGCGATGGGCAGCGAGATGGCTGCGGCAGTGTTGCAAGCATGCCACCAGCGCGGGGCCATGAATGTTCTGGTCATAGCGGCGCGCCACCAGTTGGCGACCGTTTTCCTGGGCCTGGGTCCAGCGTTCGCGGTCCTGGTAGAGCGCCACGGCGGCGGTGGCCAGTGCAGGTGCGCTTTGCTCAATCACCCCGGGCCACGGTTGCCCATCACCCATGGCCTCGGCGCCGATGGGCGTGGTGATATTCGGCGTGCCACAGAGCATCGCGTCCGCGAGTTTGCCCTTGATGCCGGCGCCGAAACGCAAGGGCGCCAGGCAGATGCGTGCAGCGGTCATGACCTGTAACGCATCTTCGGCCCAGTTCATCACATGAAAGCCCTGGGCCGGGTTGTGCAGTGCCGTGGCCTTGGGCGGGGTGTAGGCACCATAGATATGCAGCTGCGCCCCCGGCAATTGCTGGCGTATCAGCGGCCACAGGCTGTTTTTCATCCAGAGCACCGCATCCCAGTTGGGCGCGTGGCGGAAGTTGCCGATGCTGAGGAAGTGCGCGCGGTCTTCAAACGGCGCAAAACGCTCGGTTGGCGATTCCAACATCAAAGGGCACCAGTGGAGCAGGGCGGCTGGCACGTTGAAGTGCTCAGTGAGCAGACGGATTTCCACGTCGGAAATCATCAGGCTGATATCGCAGCGGTAGATCGCCGCGATTTCGCGCTTGGCCAGGTCAGTGTCGGCCATCAGCTGGAATTCTTCGTGCAATGCCGGGGAAAACAGCGCGCTGAAGTCGTCGCTGTCGGGGTGGGCCTTGAGGTGATCCTTGAGGCGCTGATGTCGCGCATCGCGCAGGCTTTGCAGGTCGGAGGTTTCCAGTACGCGCAGAGCGTTGGGGCAGCATTTCTCGACGCGCCAGCCGAATTGCTCTTCCATCATGAAACGGTCAAACAGCACGATGTCCGGCGCGAGTTCGCGTATAAAATCGTCGAAACTGCTGTTATTCAATTCGATCGCGCATTCGGCTATGCCCAGGGCGGGCAGATCGGCCTTGTGCTCGCCAATGGTCGCAGGGCTGCTGAAGGTAATGTCCCAACCTTGCGTAAGAAAGTTCTCAAGAATCTGCATCATATGCCCGCCTGCGGCTGAAGAGCGGGGCTCCGGCCAGACATAACCAATGACCAGGACTTTGGTGGCGCGGTGGTTCATTAACTCGAATCCTTGACGTGTTCCGGCTGCATGGCCGGCAAAATTCAGCATTAAAACATGGAGTGACGACACCTACGCGTTTCCTGAACGTCAGAGATTGACTGGTCGATGATCGCGAAATGAACTAACTGACTGTCAATTATCACAGTTATGCAGCGTGAGCGGGGCAGGCAGTGTGGTGATGCGTCTCCCTGGCCTCTGGCATGGGAGGAATTCACCATGGTCCGAGGAGCACCTCTAAAATGGACAAAAAAACTTCGGCACCCGCAAGTTGGGTAGGCGATACATTTTCAGGAAGTGCCAGCGGCTACACCGGCAATCTCGACATGCGCTGGAATCGAGTGGGCAGCAGTCTGACAGTACAAACGCTCAGGTACATGTTCACCGCCAATGGTAATCGCCACAGTGCAAATATCAATTTCGAGGTAAAAGCCGAGAATGGTGCAGAGTGGAAGGTCGATTCCCCTGATAACAGGCGGCAGGACGGAAAATGGCATGTCTGGGATACCACCCATACGATGGCCGTGGGGGGCTCCATCTGGATTGAGATCTTCGTGACGTTCATTTTTGACATGGGGGGCCCTGATGACCGCAGGACAGTCAGTCAGCGCTTTGATATTTAACAGTCGAGTGGGCGTCTGGCATCGCAGATGCCGGCGCCCGTATTTCTATAAATAATGTGTTTGCCATAGGTCCTCTGAGCAGTTTGTGGTTAACTTCGGCCTCTCGAATTCGTTAAACCCAACACAGCATAAGGATTCCGTTCATGGCTCAAGTCACCCTTCGTGGTAACCCTGTCCAGGTTGAAGGCGAATTGCCGAAAACCGGTACCCAAGCCCCTGATTTCACCCTGACTGCCGGCGATCTGTCGGACGCAACCCTGGCGACCTTTGCCGGCAAGCGCAAAGTGCTGAATATCTTCCCAAGCGTCGACACCCCGACCTGCGCCACGTCGGTGCGTAAATTCAACGCCCAGGCCAACGAGCTGACCAACGCTGTTGTGCTGTGCGTCTCCACCGACCTGCCCTTCGCCCAGGCGCGTTTTTGCGGCTCCGAAGGCCTGGAAAACGTGAAGAACCTGTCCGACTTCCGTGACTCGGATTTCGCGGTGGACTACGGTGTTTCGATTGCCGATGGCCCGCTCAAAGGCCTGACCGCGCGCGCCGTTGTCGTGCTGGACGAACATGACAATGTGCTGCACAGCGAACTGGTCAGCGAAATCGGCCAGGAGCCAAACTACGAGGCAGCCCTGGCTGTTTTGAAGTAACTGTTTCGGTACGTTACTGTCGTTTGGCAGTAAGACGTATGATGCATGCTTGCGGCCTGGCCTAGTCCAGGCCGTTTTTATTTGTCGCTCAGGTGCTTAGCGAAATAGCGAACGGACTAAGCGCAGATGTTTACAGTTTTAAGCCCAAGGTAAATAGCCGGTAAAGGCGCTTTTCTTAACGCGCTCCAGTGCTTATCTTTCAGCCTCCCAAAGAAGAAGCTCTCGCGCCCAATGGTTGATCACTCCATGCAATCCTCCCCCCGCAACTCCCGCCGCTGGTTGTTCGGCCTGCTTGTGCTGCTGGCTATCGCCGGCCTGTGCTGGAAATTCTGGCCCAGCGGTGCCGCCCATAAAGACGCGCCGGCCGGCCATGCGAGCAAGACCGGTATGGCGCGCCCTGGGTTTGGTGGTTCCACTGGCCCGGTGCCGGTACGCGTGGCGCCTGCGGTGCTTGGCGAGTTCCCGGTGTACTACAAGGCCTTGGGCACGGTTACCGCACTGAACACGATCAATGTGCGCAGCCGGGTAGGCGGCGAGTTGGTGAAGATCGCGTTTGAAGAAGGGCAGAGGGTCAAGGCCGGCGACCTGCTGGCCGAGATCGACCCGCGCAGCTACCAGAACGCCTTGCTCCAGGCCCAGGGCACGCTGATGCAGAACCAGGCCCAACTGAAAAACGCCCAGGTCGACGTGCAGCGTTATCGCGACCTGTTCGCCCAGGACAGTATCGCTAAGCAGACCCTGGACACCGCCGAAGCGCTGGTCCTGCAATACCAGGGCACGGTCAAGACCAACCAGGGCGCGGTGGATGACGCCAAGCTCAACCTCGACTTCACCAAGATCCGCGCGCCGATCGGCGGCCGCGTAGGCCTGCGCCAGGTGGACGTTGGCAACTTGGTGGCGGCCAACGACACCACCGCCCTGGCCGTGATCACTCAGACCCAACCGATCAGCGTCGTCTTCACCCTGCCGGAAAATACCCTGGAAACCGTGCTTGCTCGCTACCACGCTGGCAACAAACTTCCTGTGGAAGCCTGGGACCGCGGCGATGTGAAAGTACAAGCCACCGGTGTACTGCAAAGCCTGGACAACCAGATCGACGTCACCACCGGCACCCTGAAATTCAAGGCGCGCTTTGATAACAAGGACCAGGCGCTGTTCCCCAATCAGTTCGTCAATGTGCACTTGTTGGCTGACACCCTGCATAACGTAGTGCTGGCGCCGTCGGCGGCGATCCAGTTCGGCAACACCGGCACCTTCGTCTACGTGCTCGACGGCGACAAGAAGGTCAAGGTGCAGCCGCTGGTGGTCGGCGATACCGATGGCGATAACACGGTGATCAAGCAAGGTCTCAAGGCCGGCGACCGCGTGGTGCTGGAAGGCACTGACCGTCTCAAGGACGGCAGCGAAGTCGAAGTGGTGAATGAGAGCAGCGAAGTGCCGACCACGCCGACCGAACACCTGCAAGGCAAGCCCGCCGCGAAAGGGGAGACCGGCGCTGCTGACGGCAAGGCGCAAAAGGTCGGTTCATGAACCTGTCGCGACTGTTTATCCTTCGCCCGGTCGCCACCACGCTGAGCATGCTGGCCATTGTGTTGGCCGGCATCATTTCGTACCGCTTGTTGCCGGTATCGGCTTTGCCCCAAGTGGACTACCCGACCATTCGGGTGATGACCCTGTACCCCGGCGCCAGCCCAGATGTGATGACCAGTGCGGTCACCGCGCCGCTGGAGCGCCAGTTCGGGCAAATGCCCGGCCTCACGCAAATGGCGTCCACCAGTTCCGGCGGCGCGTCGGTGCTGACCCTGCGTTTCAACCTCGACATCAATATGGATGTCGCCGAGCAACAGGTGCAGGCCGCGATCAACGCCGCGACCAACCTGTTGCCAAAGGATTTGCCGGCGCCGCCGGTGTACAACAAGGTCAACCCGGCGGACACCCCGGTGCTGACCCTGGCCATCACGTCAAAAACCATGTTGCTGCCCAAGCTCAATGACCTGGTCGACACGCGCATGGCGCAGAAAATCGCGCAGATCAGCGGCGTCGGCATGGTCAGCATCGCCGGTGGCCAGCGCCAGGCCGTGCGCATCAAGGTCAACCCCGAGGCCCTGGCGGCCAACGGCTTGAACCTGTCGGACGTGCGCACCTTGATCGCGGCGTCCAACGTCAACCAGCCCAAGGGTAACTTCGACGGCCCCACCCGCGTGTCGATGCTCGATGCCAATGATCAGTTGGTCTCGCCTGCGCAATACGCCGAGTTGATCCTGGCCTACAACAACGGCGCGCCGTTGCGCCTAAAAGACGTGGCACAGATCGTCGACGGCGCCGAAAACGAGCGCCTTGCCGCCTGGGCCAATGAAAACCAGGCCGTGCTGCTGAATATCCAGCGCCAGCCGGGGGCCAACGTGATCGAGGTGGTGGACCGCATCAAGGCGCTGCTGCCAAGCATCACCGACAACCTGCCGGCCGGCCTCGACGTGACGGTGCTTACAGACCGCACCCAAACCATCCGGGCGTCGGTGAAAGACGTGCAACACGAACTGCTCATCGCCATCGCCCTGGTGGTGATGGTGACGTTCCTGTTCCTGCGCAGGGTCAGCGCCACGCTCATTCCGTCCATCGCCGTGCCGCTGTCGCTGGTGGGTACCTTTGGCGTGATGTACCTGGCGGGTTTCTCCATCAACAACCTCACGCTGATGGCCTTGACCATCGCCACCGGTTTCGTGGTGGACGATGCCATCGTGATGCTGGAGAACATCTCGCGCTATATCGAGGAGGGCGAAACGCCGCTTGCCGCCGCGCTCAAGGGCGCCAGGCAAATCGGTTTTACCCTGATTTCCCTGACCCTGTCGCTGATCGCGGTATTGATTCCGCTGCTGTTCATGGCCGACGTCGTGGGGCGCCTGTTCCGTGAGTTCGCCATCACCCTGGCAGTGGCGATCCTGATTTCCCTGGTGGTGTCCCTGACCCTCACGCCGATGATGTGCGCGCGGCTGCTCAAGCGTGAACCCAAGGAAGAGGAGCAAAGCCGATTCTACAAAGCCAGTGGTGCGTGGATCGATTGGTTGATCGCGCGTTATGGAAGCATGTTGCAGTGGGTGCTCCGGCACCAACCGCTGACCCTGCTGGTCGCCATCGCGACCCTGGGCCTGACCGTGGTGCTGTACCTGGTGGTGCCCAAAGGCTTCTTCCCGGTGCAGGATACGGGCGTGATCCAGGGTGTTTCCGAAGCGCCGCAGTCGATTTCCTTCGCCGCCATGAGCCAGCGCCAGCAGGCGCTGGCGAAGATCATCCTGGCCGATCCAGCGGTGGAAAGCCTGTCGTCCTACATTGGTGTGGACGGTGACAACGCTACCCTCAACAGTGGGCGCTTGCTGATCAACCTCAAGGCTCACGGCCTGCGCGACTTGAGCGCAGCCCAAGTGATCAACCGCCTGCAGCCGCAAATCGACAAGCTGGTGGGCATCCGCCTGTTCATGCAGCCGGTTCAAGACTTGACCATCGAAGACCGCGTCAGCCGCACCCAGTACCAATTCAGCATGTCGTCGCCGGACGCCGAGCTGCTGGCGTTGTGGAGCAAAAAACTGGTCCACGCGTTGAGCCAGATGCCCGAACTCACCGACGTTGCCAGCGACCTGCAGGACAAGGGCCTGCAGGTGTACCTGATGATCGACCGCGATGCGGCGTCACGCCTGGGTGTCAGCGTATCGAGCATCACCGATGCGCTCTACGATGCCTTCGGCCAACGGCAGATTTCTACCATTTACACCCAGGCCAGCCAGTACCGCGTGGTATTGCAGGCCCAGTCCGGCGAAACCCTGGGTCCGGATGCGCTGAACCAGATCCATGTGAAAACCACCGATGGCGGCCAGGTGCGCTTGTCCAGCCTGGCCCATGTGGAACAGCGCCAGGCGCAACTGGCGATTGCGCACATCGGCCAGTTCCCGGCGGTGATGATGTCGTTCAACCTGGCGCCTGGTGTCGCGTTGGGCAAAGGCGTTGAGCTGATCAACCAGACCCAGAAAGACATCGGCATGCCGGTGGGCGTGCAGACCCAATTCCAGGGCGCGGCCCAGGCGTTCGAAGCCTCGCTGTCGAGCACCTTGCTGCTGATCCTGGCGGCGGTGGTCACCATGTACATCGTGCTGGGTGTGCTCTACGAGAGTTATATCCACCCGATCACCATCCTCTCTACCTTGCCGTCGGCGGCCGTCGGCGCTTTGCTAGCGTTGCTGCTCAGTGGCAATGACCTGGGCATGATTGCGATCATCGGCATCATTTTGCTGATCGGTATTGTCAAGAAGAACGCGATCATGATGATCGACTTCGCCCTCGATGCCGAACGCAACCAGGGCCTCGACCCACAGACCGCGATCTACCAGGCGGCGCTGCTGCGCTTCCGGCCGATCCTGATGACCACGCTGGCGGCGCTGTTTGGCGCGGTGCCGTTGATGCTCGCCACGGGTTCCGGCGCTGAATTGCGTCAACCTTTGGGTCTGGTGATGGTCGGCGGTCTGCTGGTGAGCCAGGTGTTGACGCTGTTCACCACGCCGGTGATTTACCTGTACTTCGATCGCCTGGGCCGTCGCTGGCGCAAAGAGCCGCAAAGCCTGGAGCCGGTTGAGTCATGAACCTGTCCGGACCTTTCATTCGCCGGCCGGTAGCGACCATGCTGCTGAGCCTGGCGATCATGTTGCTGGGCGGGGTCAGCTTCAACCTGCTGCCGGTATCCCCGCTGCCGCAGATCGATTTTCCGGTGATTGTGGTGTCGGCCAGCTTGCCTGGCGCGAGCCCCGAGGTGATGGCGTCTACCGTGGCCACACCGCTGGAGCGCTCGTTTGGCTCGATTGCCGGCATTACCACCATGAGCAGCTCGTCGAGCCAGGGCTCCACCCGGGTGATCCTCGCGTTTGACTCCGACCGTGATATCAACGGCGCTGCGCGGGAAGTGCAGGCGGCAATCAATGCCTCGCGCAACCTGCTGCCCAGCGGCATGCGCAGCATGCCCACCTACAAAAAGATCAACCCGTCCCAGGCGCCGATCATGGTGCTGTCGCTGACCTCGGACATGCTGCAGAAGGGCGAGCTGTACGACCTGGCCTCGACCATTCTTTCGCAAAGCCTGTCCCAGGTGCCGGGCGTAGGCGAAGTGCAGATCGGCGGCAGCTCCCTGCCGGCGGTGCGCATCGAGCTGGAGCCCAAGGCCCTCGACCAGTACGGCGTGGCCCTCGACGATGTGCGCAACACCATTGCCAATGCTAACCAGCGGCGGCCCAAAGGGTCCCTGGAAGACAGCCAGCGCAACTGGCAGATCCAGGCCAACGACCAGCTGGAAAAGGCCAAGGACTACGAGCCGCTGCTGATCCGCTACCAGAACGGTGCCGCCTTGCGCTTGAGTGATGTGGCGAAGATCAGCGACGGCGTGGAAGACCGCTACAACAGCGGCTTCTTCAACAACGAACCGGCGGTGCTGCTGGTGATCAACCGCCAGTCCGGTGCCAACATCATCGAGACGGTCAGGCAGATCAAGGCGCAGTTGCCGGCGTTGCAAGCGGTGCTGCCGTCCAGTGTCAAGCTGAGCCTTGCGATGGACCGCTCGCCGGTGATCACGGCCACCTTGCACGAAGCCGAGATGACCCTGCTGATCGCCGTGGGCCTGGTGATTCTGGTGGTGTACCTGTTCCTCGGTAACTTCCGCGCCTCGCTGATCCCGACCCTGGCGGTGCCGGTGTCGCTGGTGGGCACCTTCGCGGTGATGTACCTGTACGGTTTTTCGTTGAACAATTTTTCCTTGATGGCGTTGATCCTGGCCACCGGCCTGGTGGTGGACGATGCCATTGTGGTGCTGGAGAACATTTCCCGGCATATCGACGAAGGCGTGCCGCCGATGAAGGCGGCGTACCTGGGCGCGCAGGAAGTCGGGTTTACCTTGCTGTCGATGAACGTTTCGCTGGTGGCGGTGTTCCTGTCCATCCTGTTCATGGGGGGGATTGTCACCAGCCTGTTCCGCGAGTTTTCCATCACCTTGTCGGCGGCGATCATTGTGTCGCTGATTGTCTCGCTGACCCTCACGCCGATGCTTTGCGCGCGCTGGCTCAAGCCCCATGTCAAAGGCGAAATGACCGGTTTGCAGCGCTGGAGCCAAAGGGTCAACGACCGCATGGTCGCCGGCTATGCCACCAGCCTGGACTGGGTGCTGCGCCATCGTCGCCTGACCCTGCTCAGCCTGTTGCTGACCATTGGTTTGAACGTGGTGCTTTACGTGGTGGTACCGAAAACCTTCATGCCGCAGCAGGACACCGGCCAGTTGATCGGTTTTGTGCGAGGCGATGACGGCCTGTCGTTCAGCGTGATGCAACCGAAGATGGAAACCTTCCGCAAAGCCGTGCTCAAGGACCCTGCAGTGCTCAGCGTGGCCGGCTTTATCGGCGGCAACAGTGGCACCAACAACGCGGTGATGCTGGTACGCCTCAAACCTATCAGCGAACGCAAGATTTCCGCCCAGGCGGTGATCGAGCGCCTGCGCAAGGACGTGCCGTTGGTGCCGGGCGGGCGGCTGTTCCTGATGGCCGACCAGGACCTGCAATTCGGCGGCAGCCGCGACCAGACCAGTGCGCAGTATTCCTACATCCTGCAAAGTGGCGACCTGGCGGCACTGCGTCTGTGGTATCCGAAGGTCGTCGCGGCCCTGCGTGAGCTGCCGGAACTCACCGCCATCGACGCCCGAGAAGGCCGGGGTGCGGCGCAGGTCACGCTGATTGTCGACCGCGACCAGGCCAAACGCCTGGGTATCGACATGAATATGGTCACGGCGGTGCTCAACAACGCCTACAGCCAGCGGCAGATTTCCACCATCTACGACAGCCTCAACCAGTATCAGGTGGTGATGGAGGTCAATCCCAAATACGCGCAGGACCCGATCACCCTGAACCAGATGCAGGTGATCACCGCTGACGGCGCGCGGGTACCGTTATCGACCATTGCCCATTACGAGAACAGCCTGGCGGACGACCGCGTCAGCCACGAAGGCCAGTTCGCTTCGGAAAACATTGCCTTCGACATGGCGCCCGGTGTGACAGTCGAGCAGGGCACGGCCGCTATCGAGCGGGCGATTGCCAAGGTCGGCTTGCCAGAAGATGTCATCGCCAAGATGGCCGGCACCGCCGATGCCTTCGCGGCCACACAGAAGGGCCAGCCGTTCATGATCCTCGGCGCGTTGGTGGCGGTGTACCTGGTGCTGGGCATTCTGTATGAAAGCTACATCCACCCCTTGACGATCCTCTCGACCCTGCCGTCGGCCGGTGTTGGCGCGATGTTCGCGATTTACCTGACGGGGGGCGAGTTCAGCCTGATCTCCTTGCTGGGTCTGTTCCTGCTGATTGGTGTGGTGAAGAAGAACGCGATCTTGATGATCGACCTGGCCCTGCAGCTGGAGCGTAACGACCGCATGGGCCCGATGGAGTCGATTCGCAGCGCCTGCCTGCTGCGTTTGCGACCGATCCTGATGACGACCCTGGCGGCCATCCTCGGTGCGTTGCCTTTGCTGTTGGGCAGTGGTGATGGCGCGGAAATGCGTCGCCCCCTGGGCCTGACCATCATCGGCGGCCTGGTGTTCAGCCAGGTCCTGACCCTTTACACCACCCCGGTGGTTTACCTCTATCTCGACCGCGCGCGCCATCGCTTCAATAAATGGCGCGGCGTGCGTACCGATGCTGCCCTGGACACTGCGCTATGACCGATTCAACCTTTGCCCGATTGGCCCTGTTCCGCGGTTGCCGCGTGGCGAGCCTGGTGCTGTGTGGCGTGTTGCTCAGCGCTTGCGCCGTTGGTCCCGACTACAAGCGTCCGGAAGTCGTCGAGCCCGCCCAGTTCAAAGAAGCCCAGGGCTGGCGCCAGGCAACCCCAAGCGACGCCCTGGCCCGTGGCGCCTGGTGGGAGCTGTACGGCGACCGCCAGCTCAATGACCTGGTGCTGCGCCTCAACCACTCAAACCAAACCGTCGCCCAGGCCGAAGCGCGCTTTCGCCAGGCCCAGGCGCTGGTGCGCAGTTCCCGTGGTGCGTTTTACCCCACTGTTGACCTCAGCGTCGGTAAAACCCGCGCCAGCCAAGGCACCGGCAGCAGCAGCGCCAGCCTGAGCAGTTCCAGCAGCGGTATCCGTGACACCCTGAACGCACAGTTGGGCGTGAGCTGGGAGGCGGATATCTGGGGCAAATTGCGCCGTGGCCTGGAAGCCAACGAGGCCAGCGCCGAAGCCAGCTCGGCGGACCTGGCGGCGATGCGCCTGAGCCAACAGTCGGAACTGGTGCAAAGCTACCTGCAACTGCGCGTGATGGATGAACAGACGCGTTTGCTGCAAGCCACGCTGGAGGCCTATCAACGCTCCCTGCAAATGACCCAGAACCAATACCGCGCCGGGGTCTCCGGCAAGGACGCGGTGGCCCAGGCGCAAACCCAGCTCAAGACCACCCAGGCCAGCCTGATCGACCTCATCTGGCAGCGTGCCCAGCTGGAGAACGCAATTGCCGTGCTGATCGGCGAGGCGCCGGCCAACTTCAACCTGGCGGTGAGCAAAGATATTCCGGCACTGCCGCAGATTCCGCTGAGCCTGCCCTCGCAACTGCTTGAGCGTCGCCCGGATATCGCCTCGGCAGAACGCTCGGTGATCGCCGCCAACGCCAATATCGGCGTGGCCGAGGCCGCCTACTACCCGGACCTGAGCCTGAGCCTCGCCGGGGGTTATTCGAGCAGCACCTATTCCGATTGGATCAGCCTGCCGAACCGCTTCTGGTCGGTAGGCCCCAAGCTCGCCATGACCCTGTTCGACGGCGGCCAGCGTTCGGCGGAAGTTGACCGCAGCGTGGCCAGCTATGATGAGACCGTCGCCAAGTACCGCCAGACCGTGTTGGATGGTTTCCGCGAAGTGGAAAACTACATGGTGCAGCTCAAGGTGCTGGAAGACGAGGCGGTGGTGAGCAATGAAGCGCTTGAGGCCGCGCGTGAATCGCTACGGCTGACCCAGAACCAGTACAAGGCCGGGCTGATTGCCTACCTCGACGTGGTCACCGTGCAAGCGACAGCCCTGAGCAACGAACGCACCGTATTGACCTTGCTGCAGACGCGCCTGGTGGCCAGTGTGCAACTGATCGCCGCGCTTGGCGGTGGTTGGGATGGGCAAACACCCATTGCCGAGAAAGAGTGAGTGTGAACTCAGGCCAATGTGGGCGCGGGCTTGCTCGCGCAGGCAGTGTGTCAGCCACCGGATTAGTGGGTTGATTCACCGCCTTCGCGAGCAAGCCCGCGCCCACATTTGGACTCAACCTAAGCAAAAATTTAAGGTGTTGTCGAGCTGGCCAATTGACGTCAAAATGCCAGTAATGGCTATACAATAATTAATCAACTGTACAAGAATTACTGTCGCTACAATCGCCCGCTTTGCCAATTTGCACGGGCCTCTCAGGCCTGCTGCGCACGAGAAGTCCCATGCTCATCGGTAGTTATTCACCCTCCCTGGTCGCGATCTCACTGTTTGTCGCGATCCTTGCTTCCTACACCGCGTTGGACCTATCCGGCCGCCTTGCCACCGCCAAAGGTCGCGCGGTCTATCTATGGATAGCCGGCGGCGCGATGGCGATGGGGATCGGGGTGTGGTCGATGCATTTCATCGGAATGCTCGCGCTGCGTTTACCGTTTGCGCTGGGCTTCGATAGCGGCATCACCGCGTTGTCGTTGTTGATCGCGGTGCTCTCCAGCGGCTTTGCATTGTGGCTGGTCAGCCAGCCGCGTTTACCTGCGTGGCAACTGGCATTTGGTGCGCTGATCATGGGCACGGGCATCGCCTGCATGCACTACACAGGTATGGCCGCGATGCGCATGACGCCGGGTATCGACTACGACCCGGCCTTGTTTGGCGCTTCTTTGTTGATTGCCGTCGGAGCCTGCGGCGCAGCGCTGTGGATCGCCTTCAACCTGCGTCGTAATACCCCATACGTGCGCCTGGCACGGGGTGGCGCAGCTGTCGTCATGGGGTTTGCCATCGTCGGCATGCATTACACCGGTATGGCGGCGGCGCAGTTCGCCGATGACAGTTTCTGCGGTGCCGCGCTGGATGGCTTGAGCAGCAATGGCCTGGACAATCTGGTACTGGTCACGACCCTGGCCGTGCTCGCCATCGCCTTGCTGACCTCATTGCTCGACGCGCGGCTGGAAGCCCGCACGGCGGTGCTCGCTGACTCCCTGACCCAAGCCAATCAGGAACTGACCCACCTGGCCCTGCACGACATGCTCACCGGCTTGCCCAATCGCACCTTGCTCGCCGACCGTATTCAACAAGCCATGCAGGCCGTCAAGGAGCAGGGCGGTTGCTTCGCACTGATGTTTATCGATCTGGACGGCTTCAAACCGGTCAACGATGCCTTCGGCCACCACATGGGCGACCAGTTGCTGCGTGAAGTAGGCCAACGCCTGCGTGAAGATTTGCGTAGCCAGGACACCTTGGCGCGTATCGGCGGGGATGAGTTCGTATTGCTGGTGCAACTGACCCAGCCGGATGACGCGCTCGGCCTTGCCGAACGCCAGGTGATGCTGATCAATCGCGCGTTCCAGGTAGCCGAACATGAACTGAAGATCTCCGCCAGCGTTGGTATCGCCATGTTCCCGGGCAATGGTGGCAACCCCCGGGAACTGCTGATGAACGCTGACGCCGCGATGTACCACGCCAAGGGCGTGGGCAAAAACGGCTACAGCTTTTTTGATGCATCGATGAGCACCAATGCGCGCAAGCAGTTGCAGTTATTGCAAGACCTGCGCAATGCCCTGGAACAGCAGCAGTTCCAGCTCTACTACCAGCCCAAGTTCGACGCGGTGAGCGGTATTCCGGTGGGTGCCGAAGCGCTGTTGCGCTGGGAGCATCCGCAACAGGGGCTGCTGCTGCCGGCGATGTTCATTGAACGGGCGGAAAAGACCGGGCTGATCATTCCCATCGGCGAGTGGGTGCTCAATGAAGCCTGTCGCCAAATGAGTATCTGGTACGCCCAAGGCTACGAAGACTGGCGCATAGCGGTGAACCTTTCGGCCATGCAGTTCTGCCATGCCGGACTGGTCAAGAGCGTGGCCGCGGCCCTTGAGCGCCACCAGTTGCCCGCCAACAACCTGACCCTGGAAATCACCGAAACCACCGCCATGAGCGATGCCGATGCGAGCATGACCGTGTTGCAGGCACTGTCGGACATGGGGGTCGATTTGTCCATCGATGACTTCGGTACGGGTTACTCCAGCCTCATGTACCTCAAGCGTCTGCCGGCCAATGAGCTGAAGATCGACCGTGGGTTTGTCCGCGACCTGGAGCACGACAGCGATGACGCCGCCATCGTCTCGGCCATCGTCGCACTCGGCCAGGCGTTGGGGTTGCGCATTGTCGCCGAAGGCGTGGAAACCAATGCGCAGCAGCGTTTCCTGACTCGGTTGGGGTGTGATTCCCTGCAGGGTTACCTGCTGGGGCACCCGTTGCCGGCGGAGGGGTTCATGGCCGATATCCGGCACGCCGAAAAAGGCGTTGCGCCTGACAAAAGCCGTGAGTGACGGGTATTCTCGGATACGACCCTAACTGTCAGGTTGAATCAGGAGAACGCACGTATGGACAAAGTCGTCATCATCACCGGGGGCAGCCGTGGGATCGGCGCCGAGACGGCATCGCTGGCCGCTCGCGAGGGCTACCGCATCTGCATCAACTACCAGTCCGACGAAGAGGCTGCTCACCGCACGCTCGAGCAAGTCCGTGCGCTGGGCGCCCAGGCGATTGCCGTGCGCGCCGATGTGAGCAGCGAAGATGAAGTGATCGCCTTGTTCAACCGTGTCGACGCCGAATTGGGCCGCGTGACTGCACTGGCCAACAATGCTGGCACCGTGGGGCACAAGGCGCGGGTTGATGAGATGTCCGAGTTCCGCATCCTCAAAATCATGAAAACCAACGTGCTCGGGCCGATCCTGTGTGCCAAGCACGCGGTGCTGCGTATGTCGCCCAAGCATGGCGGGCAGGGCGGCAGCATCGTCAACGTCTCATCGGTGGCGGCCCGACTGGGCTCGCCGGGTGAATACGTCGATTATGCGGCCTCCAAAGGCGCGCTCGACACGTTCACCCTGGGCTTGTCGAAGGAAGTCGCGGGCGAGGGCATTCGTGTCAACGCCGTGCGCCCCGGTTACATCTTCACTGACTTCCACGCCCTGAGCGGCGACCCGGACCGCGTCAGCAAACTCGAGTCCGGCATCCCCATGGCCAGGGGCGGGCGCCCGGATGAAGTGGCGGAGGCGATTATCTGGTTGCTGTCGGATAAGGCTTCGTATGCGACGGGCACATTCCTAGACCTGGGTGGCGGCCGCTGATCAGCAGCCGGTGGAACGCGTGAGGCCCCGCCTGGAGGCCTCACGGTTGACCGTCAGGGCAGCTTGACCTGGTACGCCGCCAGTTGCGCTTTATGCTCCGGCTCCACGGTGCTCTGGTCGACCAATTTGGCGAACTGCATCAGGTCGCGTCGGGCATTCTCCTTGTCACCCAGCCGGTCATAGGCCAGCGAGCGCTGGTAGAAGGCCCAGGCGTAGTCAGGTTGTTTGACCAGCCCTGCGCTGAACGCTTCGGCGGCTTCGCGGTATTCGCCGAGGTCGAGCAGCGCCAGCCCCAGGTGATAGAACGTCGGCATGTTGAAACCGCCGCCCTTGCCGAGCTCGCCGAGGCCGGCGTCAAGGTTGGACTGCACCAGTTCCAGCGCTTTGCGTGGGTTGCCATTCAGGCGATACAGATAACTGAGTTCCAACGTCGCTCGCGGTTCGACTTGCGGGTTGGTGGCGATGGATTTCTCCCGCGCGATGATGGCCTCGGGGTACTGCTTGAGGTTGCTATAGGCCGCGGACTTGAGCAGGTACACCGTGCTCTGGATTTTGGCCGGCAGGGTGTTCTTGGCCAGGCACAGGTCGGCTTCCTGGATAACCAGCTGGTTCTGGTCGGTTTTTATGGCCTTAAGGGCGTTGGCGCAATGCTGCAGGTCACGTTGGGCAGCGGTTGGCTGATGTGCGCAACCGGCCAGGACGGCGGCGGCCGCCAGTAGGGAAAAACCACGGATAAGGGCGATAGGCATCTTGGTCAGTCCAGCAGGTTGGCGTTGAGGTCGGGGCGATAGACTTGCAGCAGCGGGGGCGTGACGGTGCCCTGCAAGGAGCAGAAAATCTTAGTCCGCGTCTCGGTCGTACCTTTTTCCAGGCTCAGGATGCGTTCCACATAGCCAAAGGGCGTGGCCACGCCCGGTCCCGCCAAACCTTCGGTGCGCCACTGCCCGATAGGGTCGCCGACCCGGCGAATATCGACGCGGCTGAAGCTGCCTCTATCAGGCGCCACGCGCGCGTTATCGGCGATCAACGGTTTGAGGCGCGCGGTGACATCCTTCACTGAACCTTCTGCGACAAAGCCCCAGAACAGGATCTTGCCAACACCTTGCAGCACCATGGCTTCGTTCTGATAACCCACCAGGCGCACGCCGTTCACCACCAACGGTTGCTCGAACGGCTGATAGCGTCCACCTTCCTGCAGCGGGTTCATGACCACTGGGGCGGTGACGGCGCCCTGTTTGGCCACGCGCAGGGTGCCGGCGGGCAGCGAGGCAGTGTTGAGGGTTTCGAAGAAGCGTGCGTCACAGCGCGAAAAGTCGCTGAACAGCTGTTCGGGGCTGGTGGCGGATTGGGCCTGCGCCTGGCTGGCAAGCGCCAACAAGCAAATTCCGGATAGCAGTGGGCGAAGCATCGGCGTCATCCATGAGCAGTGAGAGGGCGGTAAGTGTAACAAGAGTGAAACATCTTCGCTAACGGCGGGGCACGGCACTGTACAAGAGAGACGCAGTGAGCAGCCTGATCAAAATGACCGCACAATCCGCCCCAGCGTCTCCATGGCTTTTTCCGACGCTTCAGTCCACGGGCTGCCGTAGTTCAAGCGAATACAGTTCCTGAACCGTTGGGTCGCCGAGAAAATCGGCCCCGGCGCGAGGCTGATACCTTGCGCCAACGCCATCTGGAACAACTTCAACGAATCCGTCTGCTCCGGCAATTCCAGCCACAGGAAATAGCCGCCGGCCGGTTGACTGACGCGCGTCTGCGCCGGGAAGTAGCGCGCGATGGCAGCCAGCATGGCGCTTTGCTGTTCTTCCAGGGCATAGCGCAATTTGCGCAGGTGCCGGTCATAGCCGCCGTGTTGCAGGTAATCGGCAATCGCTGCCTGGGCGGGCATCGATGGGCACAGCGAGGTCATTAACTTCAAGCGTTCGACCTTCTGCGCAAAGCGCCCGGCTGCGACCCAGCCCACGCGATAGCCAGGGGCCAGGCTTTTGGCGAAGGAACCGCAATGCATCACCAGGCCTTCGGTATCGAAAGCCTTGGCCGGTTTGGGGGCCTGTTGACCGTAATACAGCTCGGCGTACACATCGTCTTCGATCAGCGGCACCTGATGGCCGCGCAACAGCTCCACCAGCGCTTGTTTCTTGGCTTCCGGCAAGGTCGCGCCCATGGGGTTCTGGAAGCTGGTCATGGTCCAGCAGGCCTTGATCGGGTAGCGCTCAAGGCTTTGCGCCAGTGCGTTGAGATCAATGCCATCGCGTGGGTGCACGGGGATTTCCACCGCCTTGAGTTTCAAGCGCTCCAGCACTTGCAGGCAGGCATAGAACGCCGGGGCTTCGATTGCCACCAGGTCGCCCGGTTCGGTGACGGCCTGCAGGCACAGGTTCAGTGCTTCCAGCGCGCCATTGGTAATCAGCAGCTCTTCCATAGGCAGCATCAGCCCGCCGACCATATACCGCAGCGCGATTTGCCGGCGCAGTTGCGGGTTGCCCGGTGACATGTCGGTGACGACCAGGCGCGGGTCCATCTCGCGGCTGGCGCTGGCCAGGGAGCGTGCCAGGCGCGGCAGCGGGAACAGCATCGGGCTGGGGAAGGCCGAGCCGAAAGGCACGGTGTTGGGGTCTTTGATCGAGTCGAGGACTGAGAACACCAGTTCGCTGACGTCCACTTCGGTGGATTCATGCACCTGTTCACTCACCACCGGCTCGGAGAACGGGCTGGGCGCATGGGTGTTGACGAAGTAGCCAGAGCGCGGTCGCGCGCGAATCAGGCCGCGGCGCTCCAACAGATAATAGGCCTGGAACACCGTAGACGGGCTGACGCCGTAAGTCTGGCTGGCATAGCGCACCGACGGCACCCGCTGTCCGGGGCCGAGCACGCCGGAACGGATCAGTTCTGCAATGTCGTCGGCGAATTTTTCGTAGCGTTTCATGGGGCCTAATCACTTTCTTAAATTGTACGCAGGGCTAAATGGGATCTTCAGTGCCTGACAGGCCTCAGCGGTTCAGCGGCGCCACAAAGCGGCTATCGGCCGCGCTGTAGATCCACGGTTCATCCACATCCGTTACCTTGAAACGCAGGGTTTGCGAACTGCTCGCCGGTTTATCCGCCAGCAAGGCCACCGACACCGGTACATCACTGATTTCCCCCGGCGCCAGGCTGATTTCGGTCTTGCCTTGCAGTTGGAAGCCATCGGCGTCCACCAGTTCCAGGCGGTAGTCCTGGTGCTGTTGGGTCTTGTTGATCACCTTGAGGCTGTAGATGTTTTCGATCAGGCCCTGGGCGTTCTCACGGAACATGCCACGGTCCTTGGTGACATCCAGCGACACCATCGGCCGTTCCACCAGCGCCACCACCAACGCCGCAATCATCACTAACAGCACGGCACTGTATCCGATCAGGCGCGGCCGTAGCAGGTGGGTCTTGCCGCCTTGCAGTTGATGTTCACTGGTGTAGCTCACCAAACCGCGCGCGTAGCCCATCTTGTCCATGATCGAATCGCAGGCGTCGATGCACGCCGCGCAGCCGATGCATTCCATTTGCAGGCCATCGCGGATGTCGATGCCGGTCGGGCAGACCTGCACGCACAGTTGGCAGTCAATGCAATCGCCCAGACCGACGTCGGCGGGTTTGACCTCACGTTTGCGCGGGCCACGGTGTTCGCCGCGGGCCACGTCGTAGGAAATGGTCAGGGTGTCCTTATCAAACATTACGCTTTGGAAACGCGCATACGGGCACATGTGCATGCACACCGCTTCACGCAGCCATCCCGCGTTGAGATAGGTGGCACCGGTGAAAAACAGCACCCAGAACAGGCTGACGCCGCCCATTTGCCAGGTCAGCAATTCGGCGGCCAGCGGGCGGATGGGTGTGAAGTAGCCGACAAAGGTCAGCCCGGTCAGCACGCTGATGCCCAACCACATCATGTGTTTGGCCGAGCGTCGCGCCAGTTTGTTCAGGCTCCAGGGCGCGGCTTGCAGCTTGATGCGCTGATTGCGTTCACCTTCGGTGATCTTCTCGCACCACATGAACAGCCAGGTAAACGAGCTTTGCGGGCAGGTATAGCCGCACCACACGCGGCCGGCAAATACGGTGATCGCAAACAGGCCGAAGGCGCAGATGATCAACAAGGCCGACAGCAGGATGAAGTCCTGCGGCCAGAACGTGGCGCCAAAAATGTGGAATTTACTGTCCGCCAGGTCCCACAGCACCGCCTGCCTGCCACCCCAGTTCAGCCACACGGTGCCAAAAAAGGCCAGGAACAGAAAGCCTGCACCGCACACGCGCACAGTGCGGAACACGCCGGTAAAGCTGCGGGTATGAACCAGGTTGTCGCTGGATTTGGCCTTCACCTTCTTTGGGTGTATGGGCTCAAAGGTTTCCACGGTGGGGATTCGTTCGCTCATGGTAGTTCGCTCATCAGCCTCCATCAGGCGGATGAACTATGCGCGCGGCTCTGTTTGCATAACAGACTCAGCTAGGGCGATAAAAAGCGGATCAGATGGACTATGAGAGAGTCGCTGCGACAATCTGCTGCACCCCGTGGAACAAGCGGCGCAGCGTTGTCTGAGGTGTGCTGATGCAGATCAATCAAATCAACGAACCAGGGTCGTCTGCCTTTACATGTTGACGCTCATCGTGGGCGCCCGCGACCGTCAGCGCGTCTGCCTCGGCTTCGGTGATATAGATCCGCTCGGCCGCCAATTCCACGTAAGACATGGATTTGTCGATGTCGGTAACAATATTGACCCGGGTCGCTGGCACGCTCTGTTCCTGGCCGTTGTCATCGAGCATGAAGTAGCACAGTTGGTTTTCGATGCGTATGGGCATTCCGATCTCCTGTTTTGTGAGCTATTGAAGGTTAGGGGACGGCGCTGCGCAGGGGTTCCAGGCAACTGACTGGCGGTCGCCGCTGTCCATCCTTTACCAACAATGACAAAGGACAGCTGAGATGGACGCTTGGTGGCATGAAGTGTGGCAAACCCTGCAGGCTGAATTTGCCGACATCGGCGACGCCAGGCAGCTCACCCAGATCACTGTGCGGCTGCTGATCGCCGCGATCCTCGGCGGCATTCTCGGTTTTGAGCGAGAGAGCAAGGGCAAGGCCGCCGGGGTGCGCACACATATGCTGGTGGGGTTGGGCGCTGCGCTGTTTGTCATGGTGCCGCAAATGTCTGGCAACCAGGCGGATGCCATGAGCCGGGTGGTACAGGGCGTGATCGCCGGGATCGGCTTTCTCGGCGCTGGCACGATCATCAAGGGCAAGGATGATGAAGACGGCCATGTCAAAGGCCTGACCACCGCAGCCGGCTTGTGGATGACCGCTGCGATTGGGGTCTCGGCCGGGTTGGGCCGGGAATCGACAGCGGTTCTGAGCACATTCCTGGCCTTGGTGGTGTTCAGCGTGATGCCGAAAATCGTCAAGCGTTTCGAGAAGGACTGACGATCACCGGGGGCATGGTCGTCGGCGGTTCTTCGACCGGCGGCGGCTCATTTTCTGGCGGCTCCTTTTCCGGAATTGGCGCCGGCTCGGTGGGCGGCAGGGTCGGGTTGTCGATATTGGGGTCCGGCGTTTCAGCCGGGATTGGGATATTCATCGGTGTGGCCTCCTTTGTGCTTGGCTCTAGCGGTGGACAGCCGCCGGGCCGAATTGATTCCCGCCCAATGGCGACACATTCACCTGAACTTTTAACAGTGGCGCAGGCTCGGACCTATAAGCGGCCCTGCTCAGGGAGAGCATGGCCGCATCAGAATTCGGATCAAGCAAAGAGCGTCCATAGGGCGTAAGGGGAGATGCTCGATGACTGCTGAAGCACAGGTTCCAGAAAACGCCATATTGCCGCTGTCCCAGGCACTGTTGCTGCCCAGGATCGCTATCGAAAGCACCACCCCCGTGATTGACGGCGGCGAATTCGCCGTCAAGGCCGTGGTGGGGCAAAGGGTCAATGTCACCAGCAACGTGTTCGCCGATGGCCATGACAAGCTCGCAGTGCTGATCCGCTGGCGCCCGCTGCAGGAAGAGAGCTGGCACAGCGTGGTGATGACTGATGTGGGCAACAACGGCTGGGAGGGCGCATTTACCGTCACCCAGCAAGGCCCCCACGAATATTGCATTGAAGCCTGGATCGATACCTTCGCCAGCTTCTGCTACGAGCTGCGCAAGAAGCATGAAGCCGGCGTACCAGTCAGCCTGGAATTGCAGGAAGGCCGCAGCCTGGTGCTGCAGGCCGCCGAACGCAGTGACAATGAACTGCGCGAACGCCTGATGCTGCTACACCACGAACTCTCCGGCCTGCTGGAAGCCGAGCAGGTCGCGCAGTTTCTGCACGAAGACAGTGCACGCCTGATGACCCAGGCCGATCACCGCGCTTATTTGAGCGTCAGCACCGTGTACCCGATTGATGTGGAGCGCGAGGCCGCACTGTTCGCTAGTTGGTATGAGTTGTTTCCGCGCTCGATCACTGACGATCCTGCGCGTCATGGCACCTTTAATGATGTGCACTCGCGGCTGTCGATGATCCATGACATGGGTTTTGATGTGCTGTACTTCCCGCCCATCCATCCGATCGGGCGCAGCCACCGCAAAGGCAAGAACAACTCCCTGACTGCTGGCCCTGATGATCCGGGCAGCCCGTATGCGATCGGCAGCGAAGAGGGCGGCCACGAGGCCATTCACCCGCAACTGGGCAGCCGCGATGACTTCCGTCGCTTGGTGCAGGCCGCTGCCGACCATGGCCTGGAAATCGCCCTGGACTTCGCCATCCAGTGTTCCCAAGACCATCCTTGGCTCAAGGAACATCCGGGTTGGTTCAACTGGCGCCCCGATGGCACGATCAAATACGCGGAAAACCCGCCGAAAAAGTACCAGGACATTGTTAACGTCGATTTTTACGCGGCGGACGCGATTCCAGGCCTGTGGACCGAACTGCGCGACGTGGTGGTGGGTTGGGTGGAAGAGGGCGTGAAAACCTTCCGTGTCGACAACCCGCACACCAAGCCGCTGCCATTCTGGCAATGGTTGATCAGCGACGTGCGTGCCAAGCACCCGGACGTGATTTTCCTCGCGGAGGCGTTCACCACGCCGGCGATGATGGCGCGCCTGGGCAAGGTCGGTTATTCCCAGAGCTACACCTATTTCACCTGGCGCAACACCAAGGCCGAGCTGAGCGAATACCTGACGCAGTTGAACGAGTCGCCATGGCGCGAATGCTACCGGCCGAATTTCTTCGTCAATACGCCGGATATCAATCCGCCGTTTTTGCATGAGTCAGGCCGCCCGGGCTTTTTGATCCGCGCCGCGCTGGCCACCATGGGTTCGGGCCTGTGGGGCATGTATTCGGGCTTTGAGTTGTGCGAAGCGGCGCCGGTGCCGGGCAAAGAGGAATACTTGGATTCAGAGAAGTACGAGATCCGCCCGCGAGACTTCACCGCCCCCGGCAACATCATCGCCGAGATCGCTCAGCTCAACCGCATCCGCCGGCAAAACCCGGCGCTGCAAACGCACCTGGGCTTGAAGCTTTACAACGCCTGGAACGACAACATCCTGTATTTCGGCAAGCGCAGTGAGGATGGCAGCAACTTCATTCTGGTGGCGGTCAACCTTGACCCGTTCAATGCCCAGGAGGCCAGTTTCGAGTTGCCATTGTGGGAATTGGATTTGCCGGATGACGCCGAGACCGAAGGCGAAGACCTGATGAACGGCCATCGCTGGACTTGGTATGGCAAGACCCAGTGGATGCGCCTTGAACCGCAGATGCCGTTTGGAATCTGGCGTATCACCACATCCTGAGCCAAGTGAAGATCAACTGTGGGAGCTGGCTTGCCGGCGATAGCGGTACATCAGTCAACACGTGCTGTGCTGACACACCCTTATCGCAGGCAAGCCAGCTCCCACATTAAACCGCGTTCATTCAGCCGGTTTTTTCAGAATTTCCAGGAGTTTCCAATGGCGAAGAAACCCAACGCTGCCACCTTTATCAAAGACCCGCTCTGGTACAAAGACGCGGTGATTTACCAAGTTCATGTCAAATCCTATTTCGACTCCAACAACGACGGCATCGGTGACTTCCCCGGGCTGATCGCCAAGCTCGACTACATCGCCGACCTGGGTGTAAACACCATCTGGTTGCTGCCGTTCTACCCTTCGCCACGGCGCGATGACGGCTACGACATCGCCGAATACCGGGGCGTGCACGGCGATTACGGGACCATGGCCGACGCCAAGCGCTTCATCGCCGAGGCGCATAAGCGCGGGCTGCGTGTGATCACTGAGCTGGTGATCAACCACACCTCCGACCAGCACCCTTGGTTCCAGCGTGCGCGCAAGGCCAAGCCCGGCTCCGCAGCGCGGGACTTCTACGTCTGGTCGGATGACGAACAGAAATACGACGGTACGCGCATCATTTTTCTCGACACTGAGAAATCCAACTGGACCTGGGACCCGGTCGCCGGCCAGTACTTCTGGCACCGCTTCTATTCCCACCAGCCGGACCTCAACTTCGACAACCCGCAAGTCATGAAAGCCGTGCTGTCGGTCATGCGCTACTGGCTGGACATGGGCATTGACGGCCTGCGCCTGGACGCCATCCCGTACCTGATCGAACGCGACGGCACCAACAACGAAAACCTTCCCGAAACCCACGATGTGCTCAAACAGATCCGTGCGGAGATCGATGCGCATTACCCGGACCGCATGCTGCTGGCCGAAGCCAACCAGTGGCCGGAAGATACGCAGTTGTATTTCGGTGACAAAAAGGGCGACGACGGCGATGAATGCCATATGGCTTTCCACTTCCCGTTGATGCCGCGTATGTACATGGCGCTTGCCCAGGAAGATCGCTTCCCGATCACCGACATCCTGCGGCAGACGCCGGAGATTCCCGCCAATTGCCAGTGGGCGATCTTCCTACGCAACCATGATGAGCTGACCCTGGAAATGGTCACCGACAAAGAGCGCGATTACCTGTGGAACTACTACGCCGCCGACCGTCGCGCGCGCATCAACCTGGGCATTCGCCGCCGCCTGGCGCCGTTGATGGAGCGAGACCGTCGCCGTGTCGAGTTGCTCAACAGCCTGTTGTTGTCGATGCCTGGCACGCCAACTCTGTATTACGGCGATGAAATCGGCATGGGCGACAACATCTATCTCGGCGACCGCGATGGCGTGCGTACGCCGATGCAATGGTCCATCGACCGCAACGGCGGTTTTTCCCGCGCCGACCCGGCCAGCCTAGTGCTGCCGCCGATCATGGACCCGCAATATGGCTACCAGTCGGTCAACGTTGAGACCCAGGCCCAGGACCCGCATTCGTTGCTGAACTGGACCCGGCGCATGCTGGCGGTGCGCAAGCAGTCCAAGGCATTTGGCCGTGGCAGCTTGAAAATGCTCTCGCCGAGCAACCGCCGCATCCTGGCGTATACCCGCGAATTCACCGGCGAAGACGGACGCCACGAGATCATCCTGTGCGTGGCCAACGTGTCACGCAGTGCCCAGGCGGCCGAGCTGGATCTGTCGGCGTTTGCTGGTATGGTCCCGGTGGAGATGCTCGGCGGCAATGCCTTCCCGCCCATTGGCCAGCTGAATTTCCTGCTGACCCTGGCGCCTTATGGTTTCTATTGGTTTGTCTTGGCGGCCGAGAATCAAATGCCCAGCTGGCATGTGGAGCCTGTTCAAGGGATGCCGGACTTCACCACACTGGTACTGAAAAAGCGTATGGAAGAACTGTTGGAAGAACCCTGCCGTAACTCGCTGGAGCAGACTGCGCTCCCGGCCTGGCTGCCCAAGCGCCGCTGGTTTGCCGGCAAGGACACGGCTATCGACAGCGTGCGCATTGCCTATGGGGTACGTTTTGGCGACCCGCAACACCCGGTACTGCTCAGCGAGCTGGAGGTGACCGCAGGTGGTCAGGTCAGTCGCTATCAACTGCCGTTTGGCTTCCTTGGCGAGGACCAGTTCACCAGCGCATTGCCGCAGCAACTCGCGATGGCCCGTGTGCGTCGGGCACGCGAGGTGGGCCTGGTGACCGACGCGTTCAGCCTTGAGCACTTCATCCGCGCGGTGATCCAGGGCCTGCAGGCTGGCACGGTGCTCAACTCCAGCGAAGGCGACCTGCGGTTTGAAGCCACAAAACATCTGGACGCGCTGCAACTGACGGACGAAGCACAAGTGCGCTATTTGTCCGCCGAGCAGTCCAACAGCTCAGTGGTGGTGGGCGAGGGCCTGGTGCTCAAGCTGATCCGCAAAGTCAGCGCCGGTGTGCACCCGGAGCTGGAAATGAGCGCCTACCTCACCGCAGCCGACTACCCGAATATTTCGCCGCTGCTGGGTTCGGTGATTCGCCGCGACGCCGACGGCCATGACAACCTGCTGATGATTGCCCAGGGTTACCTGAGCAACCAGGGCGACGCATGGAGCTGGACGCAGAACAACCTGGAACGGGCGATCCGCGACGAGCTTGCCCAAGCCATCTCGGAGCAGGAACAGCACTACAACGCCCTGGGCGAACTGGCCGACTTTGCCGGATTGCTCGGCCAGCGCCTGGGTGAAATGCACGTGGTGCTGGGTGCAAAAACCACAGACAAAGACTTCAAGCCCGAAGTGACCACGGCCAAGGACACTCAGGCCTGGGCCAAGGATGTCGGCGCGCAGCTCGACCGCGCGCTGCAGTTGCTACAGCTGCATCAAAACCATTTGAACCCTGTGGAGCAAGCGCTGGTCAGTGATTTGCTGGCGCAGAAAAAGGCCATCGCCAGCCATGTGCAAGCCCTGGCGAAAGCCACGGCAGGCGGGCTGCGTATCCGCGTCCATGGTGATTTGCACCTGGGCCAGGTGCTGGTGGTGAAGGGCGATGCCTACCTGATCGACTTCGAAGGCGAACCGGCACGACCGCTGCACGAACGACGCGGCAAGCACAGCCCGTATAAAGATGTGAGCGGCGTGTTGCGCTCCTTCGATTACGCGGCGGCCATGGCGTTGAATGTGCAAGGGGTGGATCACTCACCCGAGGCGGGCATATCACGCAAGCGTGTGACCGATCGTTACCTGAAAGAAGCACGCCAGGCCTTTGTCGAGGCTTATCAGTCGGCTACGTCTACACTGGCGCATGACTGGCAGGATGCCAAAGGCCAGGACGCAGCGCTGACCTTGTTCAGCCTGGAGAAGGCCGCGTATGAAGTGGCTTACGAAGCGGAAAACCGTCCGACCTGGTTGCCGGTGCCCTTGCAAGGGTTACACGGCCTATTGAGTGGGCTAACACCAATATCGAAAACTGCACGCGGTGGGGAATCGTCATGAGCTTTACACATAAAGAACCGCTGCAACCGAAGTTGACTGCACTGCCGGCGTCCAAGGACGTCGACGCACTGGTACGCGCCGAACACCATGACCCGTTCTCGGTGCTCGGGCCACACGATGATGAGCACGGCGGCCAGTTTATCCGCGCATTCCTGCCGGAGGCCTTGAGCGTCCAGGTACTGGCGCGTGACAGTGGCGAGCAGATCGGCAGCCTGGACGCGAGCCAGGTGCCGGGGTTGTTTGTCGGGCACTTCACTACACGTCAGGCGTACCTGCTGAAAGTCCAGTGGGCCGGTGGTGAACAGATCACCGAAGACCCCTACAGCTTCCAACAACTGTTGCTCGGTGAAATGGACCTTTACCTGTTTGCCGAAGGCAATCACCGTGACCTCAGCAGTTGCCTGGGTGCCCAAGTGACCACGGTCGACGGCGTGCAAGGTGTGCGCTTTGCCGTATGGGCACCGAATGCACGGCGCGTATCGGTGGTGGGCGATTTCAATGTCTGGGACGGTCGCCGTCACCCGATGCGCCTGCGCCATCCTTCCGGCGTGTGGGAGATCTTTATCCCACGTCTGCAACCGGGGGCAGCGTACAAATATGAAATACTTGGCGCCAATGGAATCCTGCCGCTCAAGGCCGACCCGATGGCGCTGGCCACTCAACTGCCACCCGACACCGCATCCAAGGTTGCCGAACCGTTGGCGGTCGACTGGCAGGATCACGAATGGATGCAGTCACGCCTCGACAAGCAAAAATCCACCGCGCCACTGTCGATCTACGAGTTGCACGTGGGCTCATGGCAGTGCGAGTTGGACGAGGCGGGCGAAGTAGCCCGCCAATACAACTGGCGCGAGCTGGCTGAGCGGTTGATTCCTTACGTGCAGCAACTGGGGTTCACCCACATCGAGCTGATGCCGATCATGGAGCACCCGTTCGGTGGCTCCTGGGGCTACCAAGCGTTGTCACAATTCGCGCCGACGGCACGGTTCGGTTCGCCGCAAGATTTCGCGTATTTCGTCAATGCCCTGCATCAGGCCGATATTGGCGTGATTCTCGACTGGGTGCCGGCGCATTTCCCGACGGATACCCACGGCCTTGCGCAATTCGACGGCACCGCGCTGTACGAATATGCCAACCCGTTGGAAGGCTTCCACCAGGATTGGGACACGCTGATCTACAACCTGGGTCGCACCGAAGTGCATGGCTTCATGCTGGCCTCAGCGCTGCATTGGCTCAAGCACTTCCATATCGACGGCCTGCGCGTTGATGCCGTAGCGTCAATGCTCTACCGCGATTATTCGCGCAAGGCCGGCGAATGGGTGCCCAACCGCCATGGTGGGCGCGAGAACCTTGAAGCCATCGACTTCCTGCGTCACCTCAATGATGTGGTGGCCCTGGAAGCGCCGGGCGCCTTGGTGATTGCCGAGGAATCCACCGCCTGGCCGGGTGTGAGCCAGCCGACCCAACAGGGCGGTCTGGGCTTTAACTACAAATGGAACATGGGCTGGATGCACGATTCCCTGCATTACATCCAGCAGGACCCGGTGTACCGAGCCCATCACCACAACGAACTGAGTTTTGGCCTGGTGTATGCCTGGTCCGAGCGGTTTATCCTGCCGATCTCCCACGATGAAGTGGTGCACGGCAAGCACTCGTTGATCGACAAGATGCCCGGCGACCGCTGGCAGAAGTTTGCCAACTTGCGCGCCTACCTGGCGTTCATGTGGATGCACCCCGGTAAGAAACTGCTGTTCATGGGCTGCGAATTCGGCCAGTGGCGCGAGTGGAACCATGATCAGCAACTGGACTGGTACCTGCTGCAGTACGCGGAACACAAGGGCGTGCAGAAGCTGGTCGGCGATTTGAATCGCTTGTATCGGGAGGAGCCGGCCCTGCATGAGCAGGACGACGCACCGCAGGGCTTCCAGTGGCTGATTGGCGACGATGCGATCAACAGCGTCTATGCCTGGCTGCGCTGGAGCAAGGACGGCAAGCCGGTGCTGGTGGTGGCCAACTTCACCCCGGTGCCGCGTCAGGGCTATCAAGTCGGTGTGCCGTTTGGCGGGCGCTGGAGTGAGGTGATCAACAGCGACGCCGACATGTACGCAGGTTCCAATTATGGGAACGGCGGCGAGGTGTTTACACAGGATGAACCACTCCATGGTCAACCGGTGTCAATGTCGTTGAACGTGCCGCCACTTGGGGTGCTGATTCTGCGGCCAGAAACGCTTTAAAGTCGCTGCCGTGCTCGATTCTGTTGTCCATGCTGGTGGCAGGGTGCCACAATAGCGCCATTCTCGGGGGCAGTAGATCAGGCGGATTTAATGAATGGCCTTGGGCGTGGGCAGGACCAGGATTGCGTTATAGAGGAGCTGGTGCGAACTGACCGTTTGCACCAGCTGTTTCGGCAGTCATTTGCCGCCATTCTCGGCAGTTTCTTGGCAGCGGTCATGCTCTGCTGGCTCTGCTGGGACCGGTTTGACCATCAGGTCATCCTTGTCTGGCTGGTGGTGTTGGCGGGGTCATCTCTGTTGCGCGTCAAGATGTTTGTAGAGTGGTTTCGCTGCCCCAACGCCGAGCGCACGCCGGATCTGTGGGAGCGCCGTTATTGGATGACGCTGGTGTTTTCCGCCGGGATCTGGGGCTTCGGCGCCTTGGCGGTGATGCCGACGGATGATCGCCTGTCCCAGGTGCTGGTCATGTTGTTTACCGTGGGCATGTCGGTCAGCGCGGTATCCTGTTACTCGGCTTATCGTTACATGACCCTGGCCTCCATGGGCCTGGTGCTGCTGCCATGTACGCTGTGGCTGCTGTTCCAGCCTTCTTCGATGCAAGTGGGCGTGGCCATCGCCGTATTGGTGTTCTCCACCTTTGTTGTCAGCGCCACGCGCAAGTTGTCCGATGCATTGGAAAAGGCGTTTCGCCTGACCCGGCAAATGGAACGTGCCCACAATATCTCCACTCGCGCCGCACAGACCGATGAACTCACTGGTCTGATGAATCGCCGTGCGTTTTTCGAACATGCCCAGCGGCTGCATGAACAATGCCTTCACAACCAGCAGCCGCTGTGCGCGCTGATGATGGACATGGACCACTTCAAGGAAATCAACGACACCTACGGCCACCAGACCGGGGACCAGGTGTTGCGCCAGATTGGAGGGGTGATCAGCGCGTCCTTTCGCCAGGCGGACGTGTATGGGCGCGTGGGCGGTGAGGAGTTTGCGGTATTGCTGCCCAACACTTCACTGGAAACGGCGCGGGGTATTGCCGAGCAACTGATCAAGGCCATTTCCAGCCTGGACTCTGAACCCGTGCAAGGGTTGACCGCCAGCCTGGGCGTGGCGTCCACCCATGCCAAGGACCAAGACCTGCACGGCCTGATGAATACCGCCGACAAGGCGCTGTACCGCGCCAAGGCACAAGGTCGCAATCAGGTGGCGGTGGCGCAGTAGGGCTCAGTCCTGGACATTGCCGTGGTCAGTGCCCGTGCAACCTGGTCGGCGGAATAGGGCTTGGGCAGGAACTCGACGCCTTCATAGCCACTTTCGGCCAGCTCTTCGCTGTAGCCGGAGGTGAGCACCACCGGCAAGTCCGGGCGCCGTTGACGCAGCTTTTTGACCATCGCCACACCGGTCATGCCAGGCATCACCACATCCGAAAATACCCCATCGAATGCCAGGGCATCCGTACCGGCCAGCGCGAGTGCCTGTTCGGCATCGGTGGCCCAGGTGGTCTGGTAACCCAGGTCCTGCAGGATCTGGTTGGCAAAGCGGCCCACTTCCAGGTTGTCTTCCACGATCAGGATATGGCGCTGGGTCGTATCTTGGGGCAGTTGCTGGCCTGTCGGTGTCGGTGTGTGGTGCGTCATCTGCGGCGCCACTTCGGGCAGGTACAGGGTAAACACCGTGCCCTGGTCTGGGTGGCTGGCCACGTCAACGTTACCGCCGGACTGCTTGGCAAACCCGAATACCTGGGACAACCCCAGTCCCGTGCCTTTGCCTACCGGCTTGGTGGTAAAGAACGGCTCGAAAATGCGCTCGAAGGTGTCAGCCGGAATGCCGCTGCCAGTGTCAGCCAAGGAGACGGTTACAAAAGGTTGGCGTACTTGCTCATCGCCGCGGATGCGCGGCATTGCGTCTACATCGGCCACGCGCAAGGTCAGGGTACCTTGGCCTTCCATCGCATCCCGGGCATTCAGGGCGATATTGATCAGTGCGGTCTCGAACTGGCTGGTGTCGACACGTGCATAGCAAGGCCGCTCGGGCAGTTGTACCTGCACATGGATACGCGCGCCGGTGACGCTTTCGAGCATTTCGCCGATGTTCTTGACCCGTTGCCCGACATCGAAGACTTCCGGGTTCAGGGGTTGGCGCCGAGCGAAGGCGAGCAGTTGGCTGGTGAGCTTGCTGGCGCGCTCGACGGTGTCGGAAACCGCGCCCATATAGCGTTGGCGTCGCGCCTCGGAGAGCCCGGGCTGACGCAGGAAATCCACGGACGAACGAATGATGGTCAACAAGTTGTTGAAGTCATGGGCCACGCCACCGGTCAATTGGCCGATGGCTTCCAGCTTCTGCGACTGGCGCAGCGCGGCTTCGGCCTGGGTGAGGGCAGCGGTGCGCTCTTGCACGCGTTGTTCCAGGGTCGCGTTCAGCTCGGCGAAGGCGGCCAGGCCTTCGCGTACGGCGGCGTCGGCACGCACCCGCTCGATATGCGCCCAGGAGCGCTCGGTGACTTGGCCGACCAATGCCAGGTCATCAGGCGACCAGACCCGGGCGGTTTTGTGGTGCACGGCCATCAACGCGGTCAGGCGGCCATTCTTGATGAGTGGGAAGCACGCGGTCGCCAGCGCACCCAGGGCCTGATAGCTGGCGGCAACCTCGGGGGCGAACTCAATGCGACTGTCTTCGACCACCAACGGCTCACCGCCGCGCAGTTGTTGCGCCGCCCTTGCGCCGAACGAGGCCAGGCGGTAGCGCCCCACGGTGCTTGGCGAGCCGGGCGCGGCCCAATTGCCACGAATGGTAAAGCCGTCTTCATCGTCGTCCATATCGGCGTAGGCGCAATTGGAGACTTGCAAGTGCTCGGCAAGCAGTCGCGTAGTGATCGACATGATGCTTTCGGCGTCGGCAGCATTCGCCACGGCGCTGCCCACTGCGTCCAACACGGCCAGGCGGCGGGTCAGGAGTACGGTGGCGGTGGTTTCGGTGACGGTATCGAGCATCCCCACGACGTTGCCCTTGGGATCGCGGATGGGGCTGTAGCAAAAGGTAAAGTACGCTTGTTCGACACCCATGCCGCGCTCGATCTGCAGTGGGTAGTTCTCGATATAGGTGGCACGGCCTTCGAATGCCGCGTTGGCAATAGGGCTGATGTCTGCCCAGGCCTCACGCCAGACTTCGCTGAACGGGCGGCCCAAGGCATCGGGTTTATCGCCCAGGATCGGAATGAAGGCGTCGTTATACAACATGGTCAGGTGAGGCCCCCACACGATGGATTGGGGGAAACTCGAGGCAAGGCATAACGCGACGGTGGTCTTGAGCACGTCCGGCCACTGCCCCGGCGGCCCCAGGGGCGTTTTCGCCCAATCATGCTGGCGAACCCGCTCAGCCATGTCGCTGCTGCTTTGCAGCCATTTCATCATTGCAAGAGCACCTTGTTTGCCTCGGTCTGTTTATCCGCCCCCTATGTCAGGCTGCCAAGCTACAGACCGGGATGGCCGCTGCCAGTTCAACGGGATTATCCATGAGATGGCAATTTGATGCTTCCTGCATTTCAATCTGCCAATACCGCGTTTATTGTGCGCCGAAAACCCCCGTCCAATAGATGCCTGCGTCACTCTTCGGGTCCATCGCATAGGCCGCACCCAGCTCGCGGAATTGCGGGTTCATGAGGTTGGCGCAATGGCTGGGGCTGGCAAGCCAGCCGTCGACGACCTTGCGTGGCGTGTCCAGGCCGGCAGCGATATTTTCGCCGATGGCCTTCGCGGTGTACCCGGCCAGTTCGGCGCGGTCGCCGGGGGTACGGCCGTCATGGTCGAGGTGGTCGAAGAAGTTACCGTTGGCCATGTTGCGCGTATGGCTGTTGGCGGCGCCGGCCAGGTTTTCATTCCAGGACAATGGCGTGGTCGCGGTAAACGCCTGGGTACCGCATTGACGCGGTTGGGCGCGGGCGGTATTGATCAGGTTGAGCAATTGCTTACCTTCGGTCTGCCAATCGCCCAGGCCGCTGGTCAGCAGCGGGCGGGCGAGCACGATGCGCCAGTCCTGGCCGCTGTTGCTCACGCCGATGTCTACAAATTGCGGGTCCAGCACCACACGGCAGAAGCTTTCGCGCACTGCCTTCATGGCTGACTGCGCATCCTTGGGCCCCGACAAGCTGATGGCCTGCACGTTGACCATCGGGTACGCCGCCCGCGCCAGCGCTTGCTGCAAGTCGCCCACATTGTTGGCGGGCAGCACCAATCGCGTGTCGCTGGCCAGCGGTGGCAGTTCCTGGGAACCCTGGTCACCGCAGCGTTGCACATGGCTGCGGTATTGGTTGATCTGTTGGACTAACTGACTTTCTTCATTCGCCATCGCGGTGGCGCAGAACACCGTAGTGGCGGCCAGCGTCGTAAGACCCATCATCAATGACAGAACGCGCATGGACGTTACCCTTGAGCTTGAAAGTGCCCATGATGCGCGATCCGGGTGCATCCATGCACCCGTTAGTCCGAACTTTTTCCTTAAGTTTTTGCATGCCGAGTGTTTACGGCCCTGATCGCACAACGCGAACCCCACCACCAGCGCTGCAGAAATGGCGAGAATAATCACAACGCCATCAGTGGAATGCGCCAATCGCCGGCCAACAGGAACTCGTTGCCGTTGATGGTCAGCAGGCACACGCACTGGCTAATTGGCTTCTGAGGAAGTCATGGAAGGCCACGAAGTCGTGATTTTCTGCGCGAATGGCGCTGAGAACCCGTACGACAAGCGAATAGGTGGGCTGGGCCTCAAGCATGGGAGAACCTTGTTGATCAGGTTGTCAGGCAATAGTCGTTACGATTTTATCTTGTCAATATCTGTGTCGTATCGCTCCTGCGAGCAGGATCAAAACCAGCGCCACGCCGAAAGTGGCGTGCAGGCCGCTGGCCACTGATTGTGCAGTAGCGTGCGTCACCTCCGGCGTGGCCCAGGCGAACACTGCGCCGAGGGCCGACGTGCCGAAAATCAAGCCGAGATTGCGCGACAGGTTGAGCAGGCCGGAGACAGTGCCTCGGTTCGCTGGCTGCACATTGTTCATCACAGCGGTGTTGTTCGCTGCTTGGAACAGGCTGTAGCCGGTGGTCAGAATGACCAGCGCACCGAGGTACATGAACAGCCCTGCGGTGAATGACAGCAGCAGCGCGCCACAGGCCAGCACGCCCAGCCCGGCGTGTGTCATGCGTCGGCTGCCGAGGCGGTCGGTCAGGCGGCCGGCGGGTACGCCGGTCACGGCCGCGATACAGGGCCCGACGGCCATGGCCAGCCCCATCCACTCGGGTGCAAGCCCCAGGCCACGGGACAAATAAAATGGCCCCACCACAAAGGTGGCCATGATCACGGCGGCCACCAAGGCACTCATGGCCAGGCCGGCGCACAACGAGGCGTCCTGCAATGACGACCAGAATGTTGAACCTGTGGACGATGACTCATGCTGCCGATCGACCGGTAAATAACGATAGGCGAGGGCGACCGCGACTAACCCCAACGGTACGCCGACCAGAAAAATCGAGCGCCAGCCCCACGCGCTCAGTAACAGGCCACCGGCGCTGGGCCCCATGGCGGTACCGACAGCCGACATCGTGCCCAGCAAGCCCATCACTCGCCCCGTACGTTCCTTGCTCACCGTGTCACCCACCATCCCCAACGCCATCGCCATCATGACTGCCGCGCCCAGCCCTTGCAGGACGCGCGCGACAATCAGCCATTCAAGCCCAGGTGCCATGCCGCACAGCCCACACGCCACGGCGAACAGCAGCAACCCCGCACGCAGCAACCGTCGACGACCTAGTCGGTCGCCCAGGCGTCCGGCACTCACAATCACCGCCGTGATTGCCAGTAGGTAGGCCAGCACCACCCACTGCACGGCGTGAAAAGACGCATCGAACGCCCGCGCCAGGCTCGGCAGGCCGACGTTGGCAATGCTGGTGCCGAGAGAGGCCAGCAACATGGAAATCGACAGGCTGACGAGACTGCCGCGTGAGGCGTTCTGCATGGTGAATCCTTGAATGAAGGCAACTGTCACAAAGCTACTGCGTGGCCTAACATGGCGGAAGACGCATGGGTTGCAGTTAATACCTGCGTGTGACGCCTGATAAGGAGCGCCGATGCCCGATCTCAATTTGTTGATCACTCTGGATGTACTGCTTGCGGAAGGCAGCGTCGCAGCTGCGGCCAGGCGCTTGTGCCTGAGCCCTTCGGCCATGAGCCGTGCATTGGCACGCTTGCGCGAAACCACCGGCGACCCGTTGTTGGTACGCGCCGGGCGCGGCCTGGTGCCGACGCCAAGGGCAGTGGAGCTGCGCGAACAGGTCAGCCGCCTGGTGCAGGAGGCCACTGCGGTGTTGCGTCCGGTGCAATCGGTGGATATGGCTCAGGTCGAACGCACCTTTACCTTGCGTACCAGCGAAGAGTTCGTCGAGAATTTTGGCCCGGCATTGCTGGCCCGCATCGCTCAGGATGCACCCGCCGTGCGCCTGCGGTTCATCAACAAGACCGACAAGGCCAGCGCGTTGCTGCGCGAAGGCAGCGTCGACCTGGAAACTGGCGTGGTTGACCCCGCCGCCAGCCCGGAAGTGCTGACCCAGGCATTGTTTCGTGACCGTCTGGTTGGCGTAGTGCGCAGTGGCCATCCGCTCAGCCAGGGCGAGGTGACTGTCGAACGCTATGCGAGTGGCCAGCATGTCTACGTATCGCGCCGTGGCCAGGCGCGGGGGCAGATCGATGACGTACTTGAGGCCATGGGCCTCACGCGGCAGATCAGCACCCTCGTCGCCGGTTTCGCCACCGCCATTGCCCTGGCTCGCGACACCGACCTGATCGCCAGCGTGCCCGAGCGCTACACCGTCCATCAACGTGAAGGCTTGCACACCTTTGTGCTCCCGCTGGCGTTACCCACGTTTACCGTGGCGATGCTCTGGCACCCCAGGCTGGATGCCGACCTTGCCCATCGCTGGTTGCGCGGATGTTTGCGTGAGGTGTGCGGGCTGCAACGGGTACAATCGCCGCTGCCTTGATGCTAAACCCAGGAATTTGCATGTTCAGCCTTACCCGCTATACCACACCGTGCCCCGAGCCTGTGAATGGCCAGATCCTGCAGATGGTGGTGGACAACCTCACCGACATCAGCAGCGTGGGACTGCCGCCGAGCAACCTGCTGTACAACATCTACCAGTACGCCACCGGCTTTGAGGTGCACCTGTACCTCGAAGCACTGAACGGTTCAAAAGGCATTGCCGTCGAGTTGGTCGTGGCGACCGATGCGCAGGACCCGGAAAAGGTCATTGGCTTTGTGCTGTGTCTGCCAGTGAAGGATGACCCCGAGGCGTGTGGCGTCGCTTTCATGGCGGTGCAAGTCGGTTACCGGCGCCAGGGCGTGGCACGCGCAATGATGCGTGACGTGCTGAGTCGTTATCCCCATGCGGAGCTGGCGTGCTCAGTGGAAAAGGTGCCGGCGTTTGAAGGCATGGGCTTTCGAGTGCGCGGCGCGCGCGGTACCCAGGTGCTGATGAACACGCGGGACTACGGCACCGATGGCTTGATGGGGGTGCTGGATGTGGCGGCGATCTACAACTCGCTGGAAGTGCGGCAGATTCATACGTATCTGCTGCAAAAGCACGGCAAGCGGGCGATGGTGGATGCAGAGAAGCAGCGCGATCGGCATCTTGATCAGTTGGCGCGTAAGGTTCAGTTGTTTGTGGCTGGGCACTGACCCGCTCACTAGGGGGGCGATGTGGCCTTGGTGGTCAGCCTTTCGGTGACTGAACCACCGCAATCGCAGGTAAGCCCACCCCCACAACACGCCAACCGACACTGATCTAAAGGCGGCCGCGATTAACCATCGCCAGTATGGTCGCCAACAACTCCTGTTGCGCCTCTTCACGGCTGATCTCGCCACTGGCCGCCGCCTGAGACAACGCTTCCGCCGCCCCCAGCATGGCGCGCAAACCGGCCTGGGATAAGCGCCCAAAAGGCGACAGCGCGGCGCGGCACTTGTCGAGGAAGATCGCCTCGTACTGGCGCTTCAGGGCTTCCAGCTCCGGCGAGCTGCTGAGTGCCGCAATCACCCCCGGAATTTCCCGGCCTTGCAACAACACACAATCCACATAGGACTCGGCGATCACCCACGCCCGCCCTTCAAGGGTGGCGCTGCTGGCTGCTATGGCGTTGGCAAATACCCGATCCTGGCGCGCATCAAAATCCTCATACAGCGCGGTCAGCAACCCGGCACGGGTGACGAAATGGTCGTAGACCACCGGCTTGGTCACACCCGCCAGTTCTGCCAGGCGGCCGAGGGTCAGGGCTTCGGTGCCTTCATCACGCACCAGTTGCCAGGCCACATCCAGCAATTGGCGCAGCCGATCTTCACGAGACAGGCGACGACGTGGGGTAGGGGATTCGCTGCTTGACATGCTTATATACCAAAAGTAACTTACTAATCGTAACTTAAGCCCAGCGTAACCCCAAAGGGAGTCAATGTCATGCACGCACTCATCGTTGTTGCTCATCACGATCCGCAATCCCTCACCCATAGCGTCGCCGCGCAGGTGGCTGCTGGCCTGGCTGCATCAGGCCACACCTTTGAAATTGCCGACATCGCCGCCGAGGGTTTTGACCCGCGCTATACCGCGGTCGACCATTTGGTGCACCGCACTCGCGCCACGCCACCGGCCGACGTACTGGCCGAACAGGCCCGCATCGACCGCGCCGACGCCTTGGTGCTGGCGTTTCCGATTTACTGGTGGTCGTTGCCAGGCCTGCTCAAAGGTTGGATCGACCGCGTCTTCATCAATGGGTGGGCGATCGACTACCGCCCCGATACGCCGGTGGTGAAGAAGCTGCGGCACTTACAGGTGCACCTACTGGCCTTGGGCGCCGCCGATGACGATGCATTCGACCGACACGGCTATGCCAAGGCGATGCGCACGCAGATCGACTACGGGATCTTCGACTACTGTGGCGCGCAGGTGGTGACGTCGGCGCTGATGCTGGAATCGGAAAGCGGCGGGGCGCAGGCGCATCTGCAAAAGGCCAAGACCGTGGGCCAGGGTTTGTTCGAGCGGGAGACGGTCGCCGGTTGACTCAACCTTCGCGGAACAGGTCGTGGGCATCCAGCAGGCGGTAGGCGATCTCTGGTCGTTTCTCCAGGCCTCGGCGGATCGCGGCAGGGATCGATTGTCGGGTTTTGCGGCACATGCCCGGCAGTTCATCGATCACAATCTGGATCCCGCGCATGCTCTTGACTTCGGTATGGCCTGGCGCGATATGGACGCGAATGCCCAATTGCTGGTACATCAGTTGTTGCAGGCGCTCCAGGTCTTGCAGGCTCTTGAGGTCTTCAAGGCGGTCGAGCAGTTTCTTCTCTTCCTGGCGCGTCAGGTTGAGGATGCGCAGATCGGCAGCTGGCGCGTGCAGCAGTTGTTCGCGGTCGCAGACGCAAGCGCCGGGTGGGCAGGGTTGGCGAATCGTCATGTGCACTGCCTCCCCATTCCGACGCGGATCGCTCAGTAGGTCAGTGCAACCCCAAGACTGCCCAACGCCTTCCAGTACTCAGGATAGGTCTTGGCTACGCAGTCCGGGTCCTGAATGCGGATGCCCGACACTTTCAGCCCGGCCAGGGCAAAGCACATGGCAATGCGGTGGTCGGCGTGGGTGTCGATCAGCGCGCTGCACGACGTGCCGGCCAGCGCTGGATCGCTAGCCACCAGCAGGTCGTCGCCTTCGATGGTCGCCAGGCCCGGGCGGATCTCGTTCAGGCCGTCATGCAGCGCCTGTACGCGGTCACATTCCTTGACCCGCAGGTTGGCCAGCTCAGTGAAACGCACCGGGGTGTTATTGAACGCGGCGAGCACCGCCAGGGTCGGAATGGCGTCCTGCATCTGCGAGCCGATCACGGTCGCCTGCATGTCTGGGAATTGCGCGATCACCGCCTGGGCCTTGGCGTCCGGCTGAGTAAAGTCTTGCGCGGCTACGCCGATGTCGATGCGGCCACCGGTCAACACTTCAGCGGCCCACAGGTAAGTGGCGGCGGAGGCGTCGGGTTCGATCAGATAATCATGGGCGCTGTAGCCGGTTGGGGCGACGCGCCAGGTGGTGTCGTTGACTTCTTCAACCTGGGCACCAAAGGCACGCATGCAGTCCAGGGTCAGGTCCACATAGCCACGCGCACCGATGTCCTTGCCGGTCAGCGCCACTTCAATCGGCGCTTCACCGCAGGCGGCGAGCATCAGCAGGGCCGATACGTATTGGCTGGACAGGCCGCCGTCGATCTCGAAGCGTTTGGCTTTGATTTTGCCTACGCCGTGTACGGTGACGGGTGGGCAACCGGTGGGGCTGTCGACCTGGATGCCGTTCTGGCGGAGGGTCGCCAGCAGCGGGCCGATCGGGCGTTTTTGCATGTAGCCATCGCCGTCCAGCACCACGGTGCCTTCGACGGTGGCAACGGCGGCGGTGAGGAAGCGCATGGCGGTGCCAGCGTTGCCGAGGAACAGCGGTTGGGCCGGCAGTTGCAGTTTGCCCTGGCCGGTGACGACGAAGGTGGTGTCGTCCGGCTCGTCGATGGTCACGCCCATTTGGCGCAGGGCTACCGACATGTGGCGGGTGTCATCGCTTTTGAGCGCGCCGCTGAGGCGGCTGGTGCCCTTGGCCAGTGCCGCCAGCAGGAGGGCGCGGTTGGTAATGGATTTGGAACCGGGGGGCGCGACCTTGCCATTGAGGGGGAGGTTGGGCGGTGTAACGGTCACGGTTTTCTGCGAACTCAAGGTACAGGGCTCCTGATTCAAGGCACGGGCGGTGGGCGGATTTGAATAATCGGGTATAGATGCGGTGCTTGTCGAGCCATGGGGTCATGACCGCAGGTATTTTTTGGGTGTACATCGATCTAACTGTGGGAGCTGGCTTGCCTGCGATGGCGGTCTATCGGGGTACATATCCGTTTTTTTGGTAACGGCGGGTATTGGTTCCGCCCTTACGGCGGGTCACTTTGGAAAAGAGCCCCAAAGTAACCAAAGGGCTCTTGCCCCAACACTCGGCACCTCGCCTGCGTTCGGCCAGCGTGTTTGACGGGGCGCCTGAGATCAAGATCAAAAGCCAAAGCCAAATTATCGTTTTGTCAGCCAGTAATCATGCAGCGCCCGCGCTGCCGGTTCGATTTCGCTGACGCGCTGCTGGTGCGCTTGCACGTTCAGGTCTGCCGGCAGTTCGAAATTGTCTTGTTCGGCGCACCAAGAAATTTTCTCCAGTGCTGCAGCTTGCACGGCTGGCAGTTCCGGCCAGTTGCCGATGGCGGCGCCGCGGATGTAGCCAAAGCACCATTCTTCGGCGAGGGTCACGGTTTGGCCCTGGTGTTCGGTTTCATCGAAGCGGGCCTTGAAGCCGTTGGCATCAGTCGCCAGTTGTTCGGCCAGGGTATTGAGATGGCGCACGCACAGGTCGAGGAAGCGTTGCGCTTCGTCGATGTTGTCCCATTCCGGGTTCTGGCCGCCCCAGATGGCCGGGAACCACTCAGCCACATCCACCTGGACCGGGCTGGATACCAGCGCGGTGAAGTAGCCGTCGAGTTCGGCCAGGTTCAATACGCAATGGTCGTCGCCGTATTTGAGCAGGGCATCTTCGATCGATTCAAATTCGGCGCAGGTGAGGGGGTGGGCGTGCATGGGCATATCCTTTAAACGTCGAGCGCCGCTGAGGGGGCGGCTTAAAGCCCGAAGGATGGCGTGTACGCAGGGTTTTATCCAGCGTCTTTTCCTTCACGGTGTACAGTCCCGCTTTTGGCCGATGCGTCCTTGCGCACCCTTGTTATAGTTCGGGCCTAATTACTCGCCAGCCAGGGATCACTGCCATGCCCGAATACCAAGCTTTCGTCGTCGAACTCACTGGCAACGTTGCCCATGTGCAGATAAACCGCCCGGAAAAGATCAACGCGATGAACGCGGCGTTCTGGACCGAAATCATCGACATCTTCCAATGGGTCGAAGACACCGACGCCGTGCGCGCCGTGGTGCTCAGTGGCGCCGGCAAGCACTTCTCCTCAGGGATAGACCTGATGATGCTGGCCTCGGTCGCCAACGACTTCGGCAAGGACGTGGGCCGCAACGCGCGCCTGCTGCGACGCAAGATCCTCGAACTGCAGGCCTCGTTCAATGCCGTCGACAACTGCCGCAAGCCAGTGCTGGCGGCAATCCAGGGTTACTGCATTGGCGGTGCCATCGACCTGATCAGCGCTTGTGATATGCGCTACGCCGCCGAAGGCGCGCAATTCTCGATCAAGGAAATCGATATCGGCATGGCCGCTGACGTTGGCACCCTGCAACGCCTGCCACGCATTATTGGCGACGGCATGCTGCGTGAGCTGGCCTACACCGGCCGCCAGTTTGGCGCCGAGGAAGCGCGCAGCATCGGACTGGTCAACCGTGTGTATCCCGATCAGGACAGCCTGTTGGCCGGCGTTATGGAAATCGCTCATGAAGTCGCCGCCAAGTCACCGATTGCGGTCACTGGCACCAAGGCCATGATCAGCTACATGCGTGACCACACCGTCAATGATGGCTTGGAATACGTTGCCACCTGGAACTCGGCTATGTTGCAATCCAACGACCTTCGCGTGGCCATCGCGGCCCACATGAGTAAGCAGAAACCCGAATTCGTGGATTGACTGACATGACCCCAGGCTGGATTACCACAACGCTGCTGGACAACGACACCCCGGGTGGCTGGGCCGTTGCCCGCAGCCGTGAGGGCTTTTTGCATGACACCAATGGCCCGCTGTTCCCGCGTGAATGGCTAAAGCGCCAGGACCTTTCGGTGTTTGCCGAGCACGGCATCGGCCACCTCGACGGCGAGCCGGTGTACCTGCTGGAACTCAACGCGGCGGCTGAAGTGCCGGGCTGCAGTTGGCAGGGCTTGCGCGGCTTCATGCTGCAAGGTGATCACACCCTGTACAAAGTGTTGGGCTATGCGGCGCAGATCGGCACGTGGGCACGGGAGCATCGGTTTTGCGGCAGTTGCGGCCAGGCCATGGTCCAGGTGCCACGCGAGCGGGCGATGTATTGCGAGGCCTGTGACCTGCGCAGCTACCCGCGAATCTCGCCGAGCATGATCGTGCTGGTGACCCGTGGCGACGAGATCCTGCTGGCGCGTTCGCCGCGTTTTGTCACAGGCGTGTACAGCACGTTGGCGGGATTTGCCGAACCGGGCGAGTCCGCCGAAGATTGCCTGATCCGCGAGGTTCGCGAAGAGGTGCAGGTGGAGGTCAAGAACATCCAGTACATGGGCAGCCAGTGCTGGCCGTTCCCGCATTCGATGATGCTGGGTTTCCACGCTGAATACGCGGGTGGCGATATCGTGCCTCAGGCTGACGAGATTGAGGACGCGCAGTGGTTCAATATCCACGACCTGCCGCCGTTGCCGGCGTCACGTTCGATTGCGCGTTACCTGATCGACCTCTACCTGGCCCGTCGTCTAGGCCACGCTGAACCAGTGCTGCCAGGCTAGGCGCACGGTCAGGCCGAGTACCACGGTGATAAACACTGGGCGAATGAATTTGGCGCCGCCGCTGATCGCGCTGCGTGCGCCGAAGAACGCGCCACCCATTACCGAAATGCCCATCGCCAGGCCGACGATCCAATCCACCGAGCCGTTGAAGATAAATACCGACAGCGCCGCCGCGTTGCTGACGAAATTCATGCTGCGCGCCACGCCGCTGGCTTTGACCAGATCGATGGGGTACAGCAGCATCGTGCTCACCGTCCAGAACGCCCCGGTGCCGGGGCCCGCTACGCCATCGTAGAAGCCCAGGCCAAAGCCCTGGGTGGCTTGCCATTTCTTCTTGATCGGCGCATCTGCGTCCAGCGGCGCCTTGGGTGTACCGCCGAACAGCAGGTACACACCACAGGCAAATACGATCACCGGCAGCATTTTGTTGAGGGTTTCTGCAGGCAGATAGTGCGCGACTACTGCGCCAGCGAGCGCACCCACCAGCGTACCGACGATGGCGTGCACCCACTGGCGCGGGTGGAACAGCTTGCGGCGGTAAAAGGTAAAGCTGGCGGTCGCCGAGCCGAACGTGGAGCTGAGCTTGTTGGTGCCCAGTACCAGATGGGGTGGCATGCCGGCGGTGAGCAGGGCCGGCGTGGTGAGTAAGCCGCCGCCGCCGGCAATGGCGTCGATGAAGCCGGCGATGAACGCGACGACGGCCAGGATGGCGAGGGTGGTGAGGTCTACGCTGAGTTCGAAGGGCATGGGCAGGACTTATTATTGGCAGGGCGCTAAGCGAAAGGCCGCCATCTTACTCGCCCGAGGTATGCAAATCCAACTGTGGGAGCGGGCTTGCTCGCTCCCACATTTTTAACCGTGCCGACTTACTAGCGGCGTGCCTCGATCCACTCCAGGGCGGTGCGCCAGACACAAATCCCCAGGAAGTACGCGGACATCACCGACCACAACCCAAACGTCCACGGGTTGGTGTTCGGATAATCCACCACCATCAAAAAGCTGCACAGCAACCAAATCGTGGTCACCGCGATATTGATCGGCATGAATCGCTTAACCCGGAACGGGTGCAAGAACTTCATTGGCGTTACGGTCAGCAGCGCCAGGCCAATCACTGTGAGCAAGGTGACCCAGGCTTGCGGCTGGATGATATAGACACACAGTGCAACCACGTTCCATGCTGCGGGGAAGCCGACGAAGTAGTTGTCCTTGCTTTTCATGTTCACGTTGCAGAAGCAGAACAGCGACGAGACCAGGATCACCGACACCGTCAACAGGTGGGTAAATTCCGGCAGGTCGATATAACGGTAGATAAACAGCGCCGGAATAAACACATACGTCAGGTAATCAATCACCAGGTCCAGTACCGATCCGTCGAAGCTCGGCAAGACCGTGCTCACGTTGACCCGTCGCGCCAGTGAACCGTCGACGCCGTCCACCACCAGCGCCAGGCCGAGCCACAGCAGGCAAGCCTTGGGTGAGTTTTCCAGCAGCGCCAGGGTGGCCAGGAAGGCCAATACCACACCGGTGGCGGTAAAGCCGTGGGCGCCCCAGGCTTTGAGTCTGGCTACATGCAGGGTCGATATCACGGGCGGTTCTCCAAAAGGTGAAACGGGGCAGCCGACAACGTGACGCTGTCGAGTCTGGCCGGGGAATGCAGGTATCGACCGGGAAGGGGGTCAGAAGGTTCACCAACCTGGTGCATCACTTAGCGTAGCAAGCGTAAGCCGTTTCGGCATCAGCCCTGGCTGAACACCAAGGCCTTTAAGCCGCTTTGCGCATCAATATCAGGAAATTCCGGCGGGTTTTGCAGCCGTTCGACGAATCGTAACCCGGGTGCCTCTTGTGTCACACCGTCGATCAGGAAGTCCTCGCCGAGGGCTGGGTCGTTCATGCACGCCAACACGGTGCCCTGTGGGGTCAGCAAGTCCGGCAGGCGCCGCAATACGCGCTGGTAATCCTTGGTCAGCAGGAAACTGCCTTTCTGGAACGACGGCGGGTCGATGATCACCAGGTCGTAGGGGCCGCTGTTGGTGACCTTGGCCCAGGACTTGAACAGGTCGTGGCCCAGAAAACTGACCCTGCTCAGGTCATGACCATTCAGGCGATGATTGTCGCGGCCGCGGCTCAGGGCGCCGCGCGCCATGTCCAGGTTGACCACGTGGTCGGCGCCGCCTTCGATGGCGGCCACGGAAAACCCACAGGTGTAGGCAAACAGGTTGAGTATCCGCTGGCCCTTGGCGTGTTCGCGAACCCAGTTGCGGCCGTAGCGCATGTCGAGGAACAGCCCGCTGTTCTGTTTTTTACCCAGGTCGATCAGGTAACGCAGCCCGCCTTCAATAATGGTCAGCTCGTCGATCGGGTTGCCCACCAGCCATTCGGTGGTGCTTTGCGGCAAGTAGCGGTGTTGCAGCGCGACGGTGTAGGCATTGAACTGCGTCTGCAGCAGCTGTTTCAGGGCGTGCAGGTGTTCTGCATCAGGCGCCTTGAACAACGACACCAGCAGCACGCCTTGTAGCCAGTCCACCGTCAATTGCTCAAGGCCCGGCCAGCAGCGGCCACGGCCGTGGAACAGGCGCCGGGTTTCAGCCGGTGGGCTGGCCAGGGCGGTGAGCAAGTGAGTGTGCAGGGTGGTGAGTGCGTCTGGGTTCATCGTTAAACGTCGGTCATTGAGCGGGCGGCATTTTAAACACAATTGCGTCGTTAGAATGCAGCGATCAAGGGTGAACCAAACACGTCCCGAATAAACCCTGGCGCGATATACCGCTCGTAATGCGCCTCGGACAGCAGGAAAAACTCCCGATCAATCGCGTCGCGCAGGTCCGCCAAATGGCGCTCACGAAACTCCGGCAACAAGGCCAGGCCATACGCATCCAACTTGGAAATTACCCGCGCACCCCGGGCTATCAGTTGGTACGCCCAGCAATACGGCGACTGGTGCGGCATAAAGCGGATCGTGCGACTTTCCAGCTGCTGGCGCAGCAGGTGCGCATCAAACACTTCCAGTTTGCTGGTCATCACCTGCACCAACAATTGCTCAAGGCGCAGCCACACGGCCTGCTTCTCGTCGGCGTTGTAGCCGTTCCACTGGATCACTTCGTGGTGATAGCGTTTGCAGCCCCTGCACACCAGATCACCGTAAACGGTAGAGCACAGGCCGACGCAAGGTGTCTTGATGGTTTGATTGGGCATAAGTGGCAATTTGCAAAGTCTGTAAAACACCGCAGACCCAATGGGGGAACGGGCTTGCTCCCACAGTTAGGTCTGTGTCGTTGATTAGTCCCAGCTCAACGCGCCGCCAGTCTGATACTCGATCACACGAGTCTCAAAGAAATTCTTCTCTTTCTTCAAGTCCATGATCTCGCTCATCCACGGGAACGGGTTGGTGGTGCCTGGATACTCTTCTT
>NZ_CAXAOJ010000013.1:0-175995 GCF_963970945.1 Pseudomonas sp. RA_5y_Pfl1_P24
CGCTGCTGTCAACACCTCTTTTTCTCCGCTTTCGACCGAGAGGATCGAAACGTTAATAGAGCCAAACAACACTGCTCTACCAACTCCTTCTGGGCTTCGATGAACTGAAGCAACTCGCTGTCGAATCTCGCATAACTCTTTGTTTACCAAGGAGTTTTCCGTTTCGACTGCGCCGGAAGTGGGGCGAATTATAGACAGATATAAATCGCCGTCAACACTTAATTTCAGGTTTATTCGGATTTAAGCGTAATACGCGCAAATGCCTTCTTTCCAGCCTGGCAAACGTGAGTAGCACCCAGCTCGCATATAAAGGTGCGGTCTACAACCTCACCATCTATACGCACACCACCGGAACCCAACAAATCACGCGCAACCGCCGAGTTCTTCACCAAGCCCGCCTTATTAAGGACAGCAGCGATCGGCATCGCCTCGACAGCGGACAGCTCAATCTCCGGCAGATCATCCGGCAGCTCGCCATCCTTCATACGATTACCCGCCGCACGGTGAGCACTGGCCGCAGCCTCTTCACCATGGAAGCGCGCAACGATCTCTTCCGCCAGCTTGATTTTCACGTCACGCGGATTAGTGCCTGCTTCTACGTCAGCACGCAGCGCATTGATCTCATCCATCGAGCGGAAGCTCAGCAACTCGAAGTAGCGCCACATCAGCGCATCAGGAATCGAAACGAGCTTGCCGTACATCACACCCGGCGCTTCCTGGATACCGACATAGTTGCCCAAGGACTTGGACATCTTCTTGACGCCATCCAAGCCTTCCAGCAACGGCATGGTCAGAATGCACTGAGCCTCCTGCCCATACGCACGCTGCAGTTCACGCCCCATCAAGAGGTTGAATTTCTGATCAGTGCCACCCAGCTCAACATCAGCACGCAACGCTACCGAGTCGTAGCCCTGAACCAGCGGATAGAGGAACTCATGAATGGCGATCGGCTGGTTGGTGGAGTAACGCTTGTCGAAGTCATCACGTTCAAGCATGCGCGCAACGGTGTACTGGGAGGTCAAGCGAATGAAATCCGCCGGCCCCATCTGATCCATCCAAGTAGAATTGAACGCCACCTCGGTCTTGGCCGGATCAAGAATCTTGAACACCTGTGTCTTGTAGGTCTCGGCGTTATCAAGCACCTGCTCACGAGTCAACGGCGGACGCGTGGCACTCTTGCCACTTGGGTCACCGATCATCCCGGTGAAATCACCTATAAGGAAGATGACCTGATGCCCCAGCTCCTGGAACTGACGCAGCTTATTAATAAGCACGGTATGACCCAGGTGCAGATCCGGCGCCGTCGGATCAAAGCCAGCCTTAATACGCAGGGGTTGACCACGCTTGAGCTTTTCGATCAGCTCAGCTTCGACCAACAGTTCTTCCGCACCACGTTTTATCAGCGCTAGCTGTTCTTCAACCGACTTCATAACAGACCCGCAAGGCTCAGATTCAAAAGGGAACCAACCATACAAGATCAGGGACTAATTACAAGTTTTGCCCTGCGAACGGACACCGTTCAGCAAGCCCAGCGTTCGCGAGCTTGCGCCACAGATGATTTGGTTATATTTTATACAGTTATTTCATCTTCATCATGTCATTCATCTTTTCCATTTCATCTTCAAAGTCAAAATTACCTATGACCACTGAACCGTCTAAAGCGCCGCCGCTTTACCCGAAGACCCACTTGCTCGCCGCAAGTGGCATCGCCGCCCTTCTCAGCCTGGCACTCCTGGTATTCCCTTCCAGTGACGTAGAAGCCAAACGAACATCCCTGAGCCTTGACCTGGAAAGCCCAGTTGAACAACTGACACAAGATCAAGACGCTTCCGATGCGCAACAAGCCACAAACGCCCCCGCCGGCTCACCCTTCGCCCAGATAGAAAACAGCCCGAAAGACACACAGCAAGCTGGCGAGACGCCGACTGTAGAGGTGGCCAAGAGTCCTCTGCACCGCGAAATCATCGTAGGCAAGGGCGATACACTATCGACACTGTTCGAGAAAGTCGGCCTGCCTGCCGCTACCCTCAACGACGCACTGGCCAGCGACAAACAAGCCAAGCAATTCACCCAGCTCAAACGCGGTCAAAAGCTTGAATTCGAACTGACCCCCGACGGCCAACTCAACAAGCTCCACAGTACCGTCAGCGACCTTGAAAGCATCACGCTGACCAAAGGCGCCAAAGGCTTTGCCTTCAACCGCATCACCACCAAACCGGTGACGCGCTCGGCCTACGTTCACGGGGTGATCAACAGCTCCCTGTCGCAATCTGCCGCCCGCGCCGGACTGTCCCACAGCATGACCATGGACATGGCCAGTGTTTTTGGCTACGACATCGACTTCGCCCAAGACATCCGTCAAGGCGACGAATTTGATGTGATCTACGAGCAGAAAGTCGTCAACGGCAAAGTTGTGGGCACTGGCAACATCCTCTCCGCGCGCTTTACCAACCGCGGCAAGACCTACACCGCCGTGCGCTACACCAACAAGCAAGGCAATAGCAGCTACTACACCGCCGACGGCAATAGCATGCGCAAGGCCTTCATCCGTACACCGGTAGACTTCGCTCGCATTAGCTCGCGTTTCTCCATGGGTCGCAAGCATCCAATTCTGAACAAAATCCGCGCCCACAAAGGCGTCGACTATGCCGCGCCACGTGGCACGCCGATCAAGGCAGCAGGCGACGGTAAAGTGCTGCTGGCCGGCCGTCGTGGTGGCTACGGCAATACCGTGATCATCCAGCACGGCAACACCTACCGTACGCTGTATGGCCACATGCAGGGCTTTGCCAAGGGTGTGCACACTGGCGGCACCGTGAAGCAAGGCCAAGTGATCGGCTATATCGGTACCACTGGCCTCTCTACCGGGCCGCACTTGCACTATGAGTTCCAGGTCAATGGCGTACACGTCGACCCGCTGGGTCAGAAGCTACCGATGGCCGACCCGATCGCCAAGACCGAGCGTGCACGGTTCATGCAACAGAGCCAGCCATTGATGGCACGCATGGACCAGGAGCGCTCCACCCTGCTGGCTTCGGCGAAGCGTTAAAGTATGGCGCTCTACTTAGGCGTGATGTCCGGGACCAGCCTCGATGGACTGGACATTGCCTTGATCGAGCAATATCCGGCGATCAAGCTGATCGCCACGCACTACATTCCCATGCCGGAAACCCTGCGCGCCGAGCTGCTTGCTCTGTGCGCCAGCGGCCCAGATGAGATCGCCCGTTCAGCCATTGCCCAACAGAACTGGGTGAATCTTGCCGCTCAAGGCATTCACACTCTGCTCAAGCAACAAAACCTCAAGCCTCAGGACATTCGCGTAATTGGCAGCCATGGCCAGACCATCCGCCATGAACCCGCCCGGGGCTTTACCGTGCAAATCGGCAACCCAGCCCTGCTCACCGAGCTGACGGGTATCACCGTGGTCAGCGACTTCCGCAGTCGTGATGTTGCCGCCGGCGGCCAGGGCGCCCCACTGGTGCCCGCATTCCATGAAGCACTGTTTAGTGACCACACCGGTAACCGCGCAGTATTGAATGTAGGAGGTTTCAGCAACCTCAGCCTGATCGAGACCGGCAAACCTGTAGCCGGCTTCGACTGCGGCCCGGGCAATGTCCTGCTCGATGCATGGATACACCAACAACGCGGCGAACACTTTGATCGTGATGGGCAGTGGGCGGCGAGCGGCAAGGTAGAGGCTCAACTACTCAACGACCTGCTCAGTGACCCATTCTTCGTGACCAAGGGCCCTAAAAGCACCGGGCGCGAAGTGTTCAACCTGGGATGGCTGCACCAACACCTCAGCCACTTGCCCGCGTTCGAGCCTCAGGATGTGCAAGCCACGCTGCTGGAGCTGAGCGCCCTGACCATTGTCGATTCCCTACGGTCCGCCCAGCCCCAGACAGAAACGCTGCTGGTGTGTGGTGGCGGCGCTCACAACGCCACGCTGATGAGTCGGCTAGCCGCGTTGTTGCCATCAACCCAGGTCAGCAGCACCGCCACCTACGGCGTGGACCCCGACTGGGTCGAAGCCATGGCCTTCGCCTGGTTGGCCCATTGCTGCCTTGAAGGCATTGCCGCCAACCGCCCCAGCGTCACCGGTGCACGCGGGCTTCGGGTACTGGGCGCGATCTACCCTGCCTGACCGCCTCCAGAATCCGCAGACAGCAAAACGCCGCTTGGCCTATCACAGCCAAGCGGCGTTTTAACATGCCCTGTCGATCAGATCGAGAACGAAGACCCGCAACCACAGGTGGTGGTAGCGTTAGGGTTCTTGATCACGAAACGCGAACCTTCCAGACCTTCCTGGTAATCCACCTCGGCTCCTGCCAGGTATTGGAAGCTCATCGGGTCCACGACCAAACTCACGCCCTCGCGTTCAACGATGGTGTCATCATCGGCTACATCTTCATCGAAGGTAAAACCGTACTGAAACCCTGAACAACCGCCGCCCGTAACAAATACGCGCAGCTTCAAGCGATCATTACCCTCTTCATCGACCAGGCTCTTCACCTTGTGCGCAGCACCGTGGGTGAATTGCAAAGCCGTGGGGGTGAAGGATTCAACGCTCATGCTAATAATCTCCCGGCGCACCGCCGCCATATGCGTAATGGCAGGCATTATCCGCTTCTCCTAGAAAAGCGGTCAACTATTATGGGAGCAGCGGCAAGCTTCGAGCTACTAGCTTCAAGCTTGCCGCTGATGACTTGAAGCTTGCCGCTGCCCTTAAGGCAGCATGCCTGCGTGGGACAGGCCCAGCTTCTCATCCAGGCCAAACAAGATGTTCATGTTCTGCACCGCCTGGCCCGACGCGCCCTTGACCAGGTTATCGATCACCGACAGCACCACGACCAGGTCGCCATCCTGCGGACGATGCACAGCAATCCGGCACACATTGGCGCCACGCACGCTGCGGGTTTCCGGGTGGCTGCCGGCTGGCATAACGTCGACGAACGGTTCGTTGGCATAACGTTTTTCGAACAGCGCCTGAAGGTCTACCGAGCGATCAACCACCGTTGCGTACAACGTAGAGTGAATGCCGCGAATCATCGGCGTCAGGTGCGGTACGAAGGTCAGGCCCACGTCTTTACCGGCCGCGCGACGCAGCCCCTGGCGGATTTCCGGCAAGTGGCGATGCCCTTTTACTGCATAGGCCTTCATGCTTTCTGACGTCTCGGAATAAAGCGAACCGACCGCCGCGCCACGGCCAGCACCGCTCACGCCCGACTTGCAGTCTGCGATCAAGCGCGAAGCGTCCGCCAACCCAGCCTCCAGCAATGGCAGGAAACCCAGTTGAGTGGCTGTTGGATAGCAACCGGGTACCGCGATCAAACGCGCTTGCTTGATCTGCTCACGATTGACTTCCGGCAGGCCATAGACAGCTTCCTCCAGCAGTTCAGGCGCACCGTGAGGCTGGCCATACCACTTGGCCCACTCATCAGCGTCCTGCAAACGGAAGTCCGCCGACAGATCGATCACCTTGGTGCCCGCCGCCAGCAGCTCACCAGCCAAGGCATGGGCAACACCATGAGGGGTGGCGAAGAACACCACGTCGCAGGCGCCCAGGGTCTTGATGTCCGGAACGCTGAACGCCAGGCCATCGTAATGGCCTCGCAGGTTCGGATACATGTCGGCCACGGCCAGGCCGGCCTCGGATCGGGAGGTGATGACCACAACCTCAGCTTGCGGATGCTGAGCCAACAGACGCAGCAATTCGACACCGGTGTAACCCGTGCCGCCGACGATACCGACCTTGACCATAAACCTGCCCTCAACGAACCACTGGAAAGCCGTCGATAATAGGGGCCGTATCGTCCTGCGACAACCGTCAACGTGACGTACGGGCGCATGAGCCACTACTATCTTCAGTTACCGTGAACCTGGGAATAACTAGAAATGCTCTATCTATGGATCAAAGCCTTCCACATTGTCAGCATCGTCTGCTGGTTTGCCGGGCTGTTCTACCTGCCACGCCTGTTCGTCTACCACGCCCAAAGCGAGGACACCGTCAGCAAGGAACGCTTCAGCGTCATGGAGCGCAAGTTGTACCGCGGCATCATGAATCCGGCGATGCTGGCCAGCCTGGTATTCGGTATTTGGCTGATCGCCCTCAACCCCGGCATCTTTCAATCGGGCGCCTGGATCCACGCCAAGCTGACCCTGGTGGTGTTGCTGATCGGCTACCACCATATGTGCGGTGCTCAGGTAAAACGTTTCGCCCGTGGCGAGAACACCCGCAGCCATGTCTTTTATCGCTGGTTCAATGAAGTACCCGTTCTGATATTGCTGGCTATCGTAATTTTAGTCGTGGTCAAACCGTTCTAACTTCAATTACTCGGGGTACCTCCAATGTCGCTGCCCGCTCTGCTTGAACAACGTATGCGCCTGCCCGTCGTGGTTGCGCCGATGTTTCTGATTTCCAACCCGCAACTGGTCCTGGCGTGCTGCCGCAATGGGGTGGTCGGGAGCTTCCCGGCGCTTAACCAACGCGAAAGCAGCGGTTTCAAGGCCTGGCTGGAGGAAATCGAAGCGGGCCTGGCAGCGCTGGACAATCCTGCGCCCTACGCCGTCAACCTGATCGTGCACAGCAGCAACCCGCGCCTGGAGGCGGACCTGGCGATCTGCGTTGAACACAAAGTACCGATCGTCATTACCAGCCTGGGCGCTGTGAAGGAACTGGTAGACGCCGTGCACAGCTACGGCGGCCTGGTGTTCCACGACGTCACCACTCGGCGCCACGCTGAAAAGGCGGCCGAAGCCGGCGTGGATGGCCTGATCGCCGTAGCCGCGGGCGCCGGGGGCCATGCTGGCACTTGGAGCCCGTTCGCGCTGATCGCCGAGATTCGCCAGTTCTTCGACAAAACGCTGCTGCTGGCCGGCTGCCTCAACCACGGGCACGAGATTCTCGCCGCCCAACTGCTCGGCGCCGACTTGGCCTATTTCGGCACTCGCTTTATTGGCACCACTGAAAGCCATGCCCCGGATGCCTATAAAGAGATGCTGCTCACATCGCGCGCCGCCGACATCGTGCACACTCCTGCTGTCTCCGGCGTCCCCGCCAGCTTTATGCGCCAGAGCCTGGAAAACGCCGGCTTCGACCTCGCCGCCCTGCAAGGCAAAGGCGAAGTCAACTTTGGCTCCAAGCTCAAACCGTTGAGCGACGAGGCCAAAGCATGGAAGACTGTATGGTCTGCCGGCCAAGGTGTCGGTGAAATCGATGATTTGCCAAGTGTCGATGAACTGGTTGCGCGCCTCGATGCCGAATACCGCAAGGCACGCGAACAGGCAGTTCAACTGCGCTGGCCTCGCTGACCCAACCGCAAGGCCCGCCGCTTGAGCGGGCCTGCACAACCTCCCTGAACAAGTGACAAGGAAGCCCGCATGAGCGACAACCGTTTCAAGATTGTGTTTGATGGGGCCTTGCTCCCGGGCGTCGAAAGCACCACAGCAAAACTGAACCTGGCCGAGCTGTTCAAGAGCGAAGTTGAAGCCATCGAGAAGCTCTTCACCGGCCGCCCTGTTGCGCTCAAACGTGACCTGTCGCGCCCGGATGCGGAAACCTACCTCACCGCGCTGAAAAACGCCGGGGTCGACGCACGCATCGAAGCCGAACAACCCGTAGCCTTCAGCCTCGCCGAAACCCATGAGACGGATTCCGGGGCTTCCGACTTCTCCCGCCCGGACGCTTCACCCTATGCACCGCCGCGCGCTGCCGTAGGTGAAAACCTGCCGGAGTACTCCACCCTAAAAGTCTTCACTATCCACGGGCGCATCGGGCGACTGCGGTATCTCGCCTGGACACTCGTGTTGACCCTAGCGATGCTGGTCGCGGGTGGCATCATCAGCACCGTCAGCTTTGCGGTCGCCACCGCCTCGCCAACCGCAGGTACCCTCCTTGGGGTGTTGCTGGGTCTCGCGTTGTTTGTTGCGCTGGTGTGGGTCAGTGTACAAATCGGTGTGCAGCGCCTGCACGATCTGGGTTGGTCAGGCTGGCTGTACTTCCTCAACCTGGTACCGCTGGTGAACAGCGTCTTCCCGATCCTGTTGCTGGTATTGCCAGGAAATGCAGGCGCCAACCAATACGGCGCACCACCACCCCGCAACTCCACAGCGGTAAAAGTCCTGGCCACGCTGTGGTTGGCGTTTATCCCAGTCATGCTCGCCATCGTGGTGACCCTGGGCATGAACGGTTACCTGAACCAACTCGAAGCCAACATGGACAGCAGCTACGAAAGCAGCTCCATCACCGCCGATGAAGATGCCGACCAAGCCACGGCCGTAGAAGAAGACGAAGCGCAAAGTGCTGACGAAGCGGGCGAACCTGTAGACTCTCCAGAACAGTAAAGAAACGCGCCGGCCTGTGATGCCTTTGTCACAGGCGCGGCGGTGTTGCGATGGAGAAAGGCATGACCCGTTACGCTCTGATCACCGGCGCCTCCAGCGGCATCGGCCTGGCCTTGGCCGAAGCGCTGGCCCGTCGCGGCCGCAGCTTGATTCTGGTGGCCCGCCAGCGTGATCAGTTGGAAAGCATTGCAATCGAATTGACTCAACGCTTCGGTGTCGAGGTGCTGTTCCGGGCCTGCGACCTGGGCGAGCCACTGCGCTTGTCCGGCTTCCTGCTGGAGCTTGAAGAAGGCGAACGGCAGATCGACTTGCTGGTGAACTGCGCCGGCATCGGCACCAGCGGTCCCTTCCTGGCTCAGGACTGGATGACCGAGCAAGACCTCATAGAGGTCAACATCCTGGCCCTGACTCGTATGTGCCATGCCCTCGGTAACACCATGGCCCTGAAGGGCGGCGGGCAGATTCTCAATGTAGCGTCCGTCGCGGCATTCCAGCCAGGCCCGTGGATGAGCACCTACTACGCCAGCAAAGCCTACGTACTGCACTTTTCCGAAGGTCTGCGCGAAGAGTTGAAGACCTGCGGCATCAAGGTCTCGGTCCTCTGCCCCGGCCCGACACGCACTGCATTCTTCGGCACCGCGCAAATGGACACCGCCAAGCTCGACCGTAGCCAACAACTGATGAGCCCCGAAGAAGTGGCGCTTTATACCGTGCGCGCCCTGGAAAAGAACAAAGCCATCATCATTCCCGGCCGACGCAACCGCTGGATCGCCTTCAGTCCACGTTTCAGCCCCCGATGGCTGACCCGCAAGATCGCCGGTGCCATTAACAAGGCCTATTGCCCGCGCTGAACGGCTGAGTACACTCACCCTGCACATTCATAATGGAGAAACAGCTGTGGATACTCTGTTCACCAAGATCATCAACAGAGAAATACCCGCGAAGATTATCTACGAGGATGACCAGGTCCTGGCCTTCCACGATATTGCACCGCAAGCACCCGTGCATTTTCTGGTCATTCCCAAGAAACCTATCCGCACGTTGAACGACCTGACAGAAGACGACAAAGCCCTAGCAGGTCATATTCTGTTCACCGCCCAGCGCCTGGCCGTTGAGCAAGGCTGCGAAAAAGGTTTTCGTGTGGTGATGAACTGCAATGAAGACGGCGGGCAGACCGTTTATCACATCCATATGCACGTGCTGGGTCAGCGCCAGATGAACTGGCCGCCGGGCTGATCGGCCCTCGAACATGGGTCGTGACCCAGGCTGCGACCCCATGCCCTTGACGCGGCGCAAACGCTTCCCCCTCTCTTGCGGTAAACTGGCCGCCGAGATTCTTCCCGGAGGTCAGCATGACTACCCAACGTCACTACTCGCCGATTGACCGTTTGTTGCTGCAAGCCGACACGGCCATGCGCACGCTGCTGCCATTCAGCGGCCAACCGTATCGCCCCTCGCCCGCCATCGTGCGCCCCGACGCACAGATGAGCGAGACCGAGACCCGCCACGTCGCCGGCCTAATGCGCATCAACCACACCGGTGAAGTCTGTGCCCAGGCGCTCTACCAGGGCCAGGCGCTGACTGCCAAGTTGCCGCAGGTACGCGCCGCCATGGAACATGCCGCCGAAGAGGAAATCGATCACTTGGCCTGGTGCGAACAACGCATTCGCCAACTCGGCAGCCATCCCAGCGTGCTGAACCCGCTGTTTTATGGCTTGTCGTTTGGTATCGGCGCTACTGCCGGGCTGATCAGCGACAAGGTCAGCCTGGGTTTTGTCGCGGCGACCGAACGTCAGGTGTGCAAGCATCTGGATGAGCATCTGGAACAACTGCCGGCCGAAGACGAAAAGTCCCGGGCGATTCTTGAGCAGATGCGTATCGATGAAGAACACCACGCCGAAAGCGCACTGGATGCTGGCGGTTTCCGCTTCCCGGCGCCGGTAAGGTTAGGCATGAGCCTCTTGGCCAAGGTCATGACCAAAAGCACCTATCGTATCTAAGCGTATAAAATCCAAAAAAAGGGCGCCGTCACAGCGCCCTTTCTTTTTGCCGATTGAGCGATCAGCCCAATTCGATGATTTCGTAATCATGGGTGATGGCCACACCGGCCGCGCCGAGCATGATCGACGCCGAGCAGTACTTCTCAGCCGACAGCTCGATAGCACGCTTGACCTGGGCTTCCTTCAACGCCCGGCCCTTCACCACGAAATGCATATGGATCTTGGTGAATACCTTGGGATCTTCAGTGGCGCGCTCGGCTTCCAGGAAGGCTTCGCAGCTTTCCACGGCCTGGCGGGACTTTTTCAGGATGCTGACCACGTCGAAATTGCTGCAACCGCCTACGCCAAGCAGGAGCATTTCCATCGGGCGTACGCCCAGGTTACGGCCACCGGCTTCCGGAGGGCCGTCCATGACCACCACATGGCCACTGCCCGACTCTCCGAGAAACATGGCTTCGCCCGCCCATTGGATGCGTGCCTTCATCGCCCAGACTCCACTGCTAAAAAAGGGTCGCCAGCTTAGCACAGGGCCCGCACGCGTCAGCGTTTCACGCAAAAGCGATCAATAGCAGGGTTTGCGCCAAAAATGGGCTAATCGAGACAGGATGTGTCTGTTAAGCTGGCGCCAAATGGATGGCTCTTCGCCACCATTCATGCAATGTGTATCAATGCCGATACCGACGAATACAACGACTCCAACTACCTCGCGCAGTTTTTTCGGGACACAACCATGGTTGCCCTTACTCCCATATCCAAGATCAAGAATCTCGACAAACTGTTGATGCACTGCCAGCGCCGTCGCCATCCGGCCAAGCACAACATCATCTGCGCCGGCGAACGTTCAGAAACACTGTTCTTCATTATCAAAGGCTCGGTCACCATTCTGATCGAGGATGAAGACGGCCGGGAGATGATCATCGCCTACCTGAACACCGGAGATTTTTTTGGGGAGTTGGGGCTGTTCGAACAAGCCGGTAAGGAACAGAAACGCAGCGCCTGGGTACGTGCCAAGATCGAGTGCGAAGTCGCTGAGATCAGCTACGCCAAGTTCCGCGAACTGGCCCAGCAGGATCCCGACATCCTCTACGCCCTCAGCGGGCAGATTGCCCAGCGCCTGCGCGACACCACGCGCAAGGTCGGCGACCTGGCATTCTTTGATGTGACCGGCCGAGTAGCGCGCTGCCTGCTGGAGTTGTGCAAACAGCCCGACGCCATGACTCACCCCGACGGCATGCAGATCAAGGTCACACGCCAGGAAATCGGGCGCATTGTCGGCTGTTCACGGGAGATGGTCGGTCGCGTGCTCAAAGACTTGGAAGAGCGCAGCCTGGTGCACGTCAAAGGCAAGACGATGGTGGTGTTCGGCACCCGTTAACCCGGCAGGACGCTGGCCAGCATTTGACGATACAAGGTATCCAGCCGGCTGATCGCATCCGGTGCTGGGAAGGCTTCGTGCAGAGCGATATGGCTGTCGGCGCGAACCCGCTGCTCGAGACCGCAGGCTTCGTTAAAGCGGTTGACCGCCGTGATCAACGCATCGCGGTCGTTATCCAGCAACAAGGCACCGTGCACCAACCCCACCGGGCGGCCACCGCTTTGGCGCCAGCGCTGCGCGGTGCCGACCATTTTTCGACCGTTGAGGTTGACGTTGTAGCGACCGTCGCAAAATGCCCCGTCGATTTCGCCGACAGAGGCGTCGCCACCCAGCTCGATCAGCAAGTCGCAGATAGGCTGGCATAAACGCAAGTAGCCGGTTTCGATGCGGTTCTGATCGCCCTCGCTGCGCGGTGGCGCGTAGACCAGTGCGATATTGACCGTGGCACTTGATTGCGGCACCGGCTCACCGCCGGTCTCGCGTAGCAATACAGGCCAACCGGCGGCGGCCGAGACCTGGCTGGCGGTTTCGAACGCCGGTAGCCGACTTAAACGACGCGGCATCACCAAGGCTTGATCGCTGGGTTGCCAGAACAGCAGGCCGAATTCCTGCTCTCCGGCGCAAACGGCTGCCAGCAAGGCTTGCTCGGCGGCCAGCCCAGCTTCAACAGTCATCGACACCGGCTTAACCATCAAACACCTACCTATCTGAATAAACACAAAACCCAATGTGGGAGCGGGCTTGCTCGCGAATGCGGTGGGTCAGTCACTGAATATGTGTCTGATGTACCTCATTCGCGAGCAAGCCCGCTCCCACATTTAGACTGCATTTCAAATCCTGACCGTGTTCAAGTCAGTCCAATGTCGAACCACTGACCGCCGCACCACGCTCCGGGAAGAACAGACGCTGTAACTCCGCCCCCGGGTTTTCGGCACGCATGAAGGTCTCGCCCACCAGGAACGAATACACACCACTGATCTCCATCAACTCCACATCAGCACGGTTGACGATGCCACTCTCGGTGATCACCAATCGGTCGCGCGGAATTCGCGGCAGCAGGTCAAGTGTGTTTTCCAAGCTGACTTCGAAGGTGTGCAGGTTACGGTTGTTGACGCCCACCAGCGGCGTGTCGAGGGTTTTAAGTGCGCGTTCCAGCTCATCGCCGTCGTGCACTTCCACCAACACATCCAGGCCGACGCTTTTGGCCACGGCCGCCAGTTCGGCCATCTTCACGTCATCCAGGGCGGAAACGATCAGCAACACGCAGTCAGCACCCAACGCACGGGCTTCGACGATCTGGTACGGATCGACCATGAAGTCCTTGCGGATCACCGGCAACTTGCACGCGGCGCGAGCTTGCTGCAGGAACAGGTCGGAACCCTGGAAGTAGTCGATATCGGTCAGTACTGACAGGCAGGTCGCCCCGCCCTTCTCATAGCTCTTGGCAATGTCTTCAGGAATGAAGATCTCGCGAATCACGCCCTTGCTCGGCGAAGCCTTTTTGATTTCAGCAATGACGGCGGGCTGCTTTTCCTTGGCCTGCTTGATAAGCGCATTGGCGAAGCCACGCGGCGCATCAGCGATCTTTGCCTGAGCTTCCAGTTCGGCGAGGCTCACGCGGGCTCGGCGCTCGGCGACTTCTTCAGCCTTGCGCGACAGGATCTTTTCCAGAACGGTCGGCACACTCATCCTTCATTCTCCATCTTGAATACCGCGGTGAATGCTCCCAGCTCTTCCAGCTTCTCGCGAGCCAGACCGGTGTGCAGCGCATCGTGGGCCAAGGCGACCCCTTCCTTAAGACTATAGGCATGGTCGGCTGCATAAAGTGCCGCGCCAGCATTCAAAACGATCATCTCAGCGGCTTTTTGACCATTCTCGGTCTTGCGACGCCCCAGGGCATCGCGAATCAGCTCGAGGGACGCCGCCGGGCTTTCCACTGCCAGGCCGTGCAGGCTCTGGCTCTTCATGCCCAAATCTTCCGGCTCGACCCAGTACTCGGTGACGTGGTCATCTTTGAGCTCCGCCACGAAGGTCGGTGCCGCCAGGCTGAATTCGTCCAGGCCATCTTTGGAATGCACCACCAGCACATGCTTGCTGCCCATGCGCTGCAGCACTTGCGCCAATGGCCGGCACAGCGCCTGGTTGAATACGCCCACCACCTGGTGCTTCACACCGGCCGGATTCGTAAGCGGGCCGAGCATGTTGAACAGGGTGCGCAGGCCGAGGTCCTTGCGCGGGCCTGCAGCGTGTTTCATTGCGCCATGGTGGGATTGAGCAAACATGAAGCCGATACCGACGTTATCGATGCAGCGCGCCACTTGGACCGGCGTCAGGTTCAGGTAGATGCCCGCGGCTTCCAGCAAATCGGCACTGCCGCTCTTGCCGGACACTGCACGGTTGCCGTGCTTGGCCACGGTGCATCCGGCCGCCGCGACCACAAACGATGCCGCCGTCGACACGTTGAAGATATTGGCACCATCACCGCCGGTGCCGACCACGTCGACCACGCCGTCGAGGGTCTTGAGCTCAACCTTGTCCGCCAGCTCGCGCATCACCGACACGGCGCCGACGATCTCGTCGATGCTCTCACTCTTCATGCGCATTGCCATCATGAAGGCGCCGATCTGCGCATCGCTGCATTGACCCGTCATGATCTCGCGCATCACATCGCTCATTTCAGCGGTGCTCAGGTCCAGATGGCCGACGATACGGCTCAGGGCAGTCTTGATATCCATGGAAAGTCCTTAGCGCGTGCCGCCGCTCTGCTTGAGAAAATTAGCGAACAGCTCGTAGCCCTGCTCGGTCAGGATCGACTCGGGGTGAAATTGCACCCCTTCGATATTCAGTGTCTTGTGGCGCAAGCCCATGATTTCATCGACCGAGCCGTCTTCCAGCTGGGTCCAGGCGGTCAGTTCCAGGCATTCCGGCAGGGTTTCACGCTTGACCACCAGCGAGTGGTAACGGGTCACCGTCACCGGCAGGTTAAGCCCATGAAATACGCCCACATCATGATGGAACACCGGGCTGGTCTTGCCGTGCATCACCTGGCGCGCGCGCACCACGTCACCGCCAAACGCCTGGCCGATAGACTGGTGGCCCAGGCACACGCCCAGGATCGGCAGCTTGCCGGCGAAATACTTGATGGCTTCGAGGGAAATACCCGCCTCGGTCGGCGTGCATGGGCCTGGCGACACCACGATGCGCTCCGGATTCAGCGCAGCGATTTCAGCCACGCTCAGTTCATCGTTGCGCACTACCTTGACCTCGGCACCGAGTTCACCCAAGTACTGCACAACGTTGTAGGTAAAGGAGTCGTAGTTATCAATCATCAGTAACATGGGGAAACCTCAAGAATTGGGGGTCTGTTCAGCCAGCGCAACAGCGCGGAACATCGCGCGGCGCTTGTTCAGGGTTTCTTCCCATTCGAGGGCCGGCACCGAGTCGGCGACAATCCCGCCACCGGCCTGCACGTGCAGCTCCCCGTCCTTGATCACGGCCGTGCGGATCGCAATGGCCGTGTCCATGTTGCCGTTCCAGGCGAAATACCCCACGGCGCCGCCGTAGACACCGCGCTTGACCGGCTCCAACTCGTCGATGATTTCCATCGCACGGATCTTCGGCGCGCCCGACAAGGTTCCCGCCGGCAGGATCGCGCGCAGTGCGTCCATCGCCGTCAAGCCGGCTTTCAGCTCACCGGTGACGTTGGACACAATGTGCATCACGTTGGAATAACGCTCGATCACCATCTTCTCAGTGAGCTTGACCGAACCGATTTCCGAGACACGCCCGGTGTCGTTACGGCCCAGGTCGATGAGCATCAGGTGCTCGGCAATTTCCTTGTCGTCGCTCAGCAGGTCTTCTTCCAGCGCCAAATCCGCCTCTTCAGTCGCGCCACGTGGGCGCGTCCCGGCGATCGGGCGCACGGTGATCAAGTTGTCTTCGACGCGCACCAGCACTTCCGGCGAACTGCCCACCACGTGGAAGTCACCAAAGTTGAAGAAGTACATGTACGGCGTCGGGTTGAAGCAGCGCAGCGCGCGGTACAGGTCAATCGGCGCAGCCTTGAAGTCGATGGACATGCGTTGCGACGGCACCACCTGCATACAGTCACCGGCAAGGATGTATTCCTTGATGGTATCGACGGCGCGCTCGTAGTCATCTTGGGTAAAGCTTGAACGAAAGATCGGGTCAGCGGCTGGCGGACGGCTGAGGTCCAGGCCGCGACGCGGAGTGATCGGCTGGCGCAGCTTCTCCAGCAGGGCTTCGAGGCTGGCAAGGCCGCTCTCGAAAGCGTCGGCCTGGGAAGGGTCGGCGAGCACAATCGCGTGCATCTTGCCGGCGAGGTTATCGAACACGACGACCGCGTCGGAGACCATCAACAGAATATCCGGTACACCCAACGGATCCGGGTTCGGGCACTTGCCCAGGCGTTTTTCCACGTAGCGCACACAGTCGTAACCGAAGTAACCCACCAAGCCACCGTTGAAACGCGGCAGACCCGGGATGCTCGGCACATTGTAACGCGCTTTGAACGCCTCGACGAACGCCAGCGGGTCTTCAACATCGTGGCCTTCGATCTCGACGCCATCATGAGTAATGCTCACATGATGGTCGTGCACACGCAGCACGGTGCGGCACGGCAGGCCGATGATCGAGTAACGGCCCCACTTCTCGCCGCCCTGTACGGACTCGAGCAGGTAGGAATTGGGCTCGTCGGCCAGTTTCAGGTAGATCGACAGCGGCGTGTCGAAGTCGGCCAGGGTTTCGCAGGCCAAGGGAATGCGGTTGTAGCCGGCAGCGGCCAAACGCAGGAATTCTTCGCGGGTCATGATGTGCCTCGTGGCTTGAGGGTCTAACAGTCAGGTATGCAAACGTGCCGCATGGCGCGGCCAGGATCAGTCAGGCGCGCCAACGCCAGCGGGCCAGGGCCTTGATGACTTTCATCCAGAGTTTGCGAGTGACCACCACGATGGAATTTCCAGAAGGGGACGGATCGGTATCAGGCAACGTTATCTCAGCGCTCGCTCCCAAGCAACCGGGGATTAGCAGGCGCAGGTCATCAATTACCAATGAAGGCGACTCTTCGGCAATCGGCCGGCCATGGTTGTAGCCGTAACTGAGGGCCACACACTGCACGCCCGCGGCCTTTGCCGCCTGCACATCGCTGCGCGAATCACCGACAAACAGCGACTGCGAGGCCGGGATATTGGCCATTTTCATCACGAAAAACAGTGCCGCCGGGTCGGGTTTTTTCTGCGGCAAGGTATCACCACCGATGATCCAGCGGAAATACCGGCCAATTTTCATCTGGTCCAACAGCGGCGCGACGAAGCGTTCCGGCTTGTTGGTGATGAGGGCCATTTCCACGCCCTGCTTGCTCAGCCACTTGAGGGTGTCGCGCACGCCGGGGTAAACCACGGTCAATTCGTGGCCGTCTTCATAGGCGGCGTTGAACAGTTCCAAGGCGTGTTCGGCCTCGACCTCATCCACCCCTTCGGCATCAATGTTGTCGGCCAAAGCCCGGCGCACCAGCATCTGCGCGCCGTTGCCCACCCACTCGCGCACCGACTCGATCCCGGCGGGCTTGCGTCCCAGTTTGAGCAGCATCTCGTCCACCGCCGCCGCCAGGTCGGGCACCGAGTCGATCAAGGTACCGTCCAGATCGAACATCACCAGCCGTGGCAATTTGCCGGGGAACAGTTGCTCAAAGCCGCTCACGGACGTGCCAGCGCCAATTCGGCGCGCATCTTGGCGATGACTTCCTGGTAGTCCGGCGCGTTGAAGATCGCCGAGCCGGCCACGAAGGTGTCGGCGCCAGCTGCTGCGATTTCGCGGATGTTATTGACGTTGACCCCGCCGTCGATTTCCAGGCGAATGTCACGGCCAGAAGCGTCGATCAGTGCACGGGCTTCGCGCAGTTTGTCGAGGGTGCCGGGGATGAACTTCTGCCCGCCGAAACCTGGGTTGACGCTCATTAGCAGGACCATGTCGACCTTGTCCATCACGTATTTGAGCACGTCCAGCGGGGTGGCAGGGTTGAACACCAGGCCCGCCTTGCAGCCGCCTTCGCGGATCAGTTGCAAGGTGCGGTCGACGTGCAGCGAGGCTTCCGGGTGGAAAGTGATGTAGGTCGCGCCGGCTTCCACGAAGTCACCGATGATGCGGTCCACCGGGCTGACCATCAGGTGCGCGTCGATCGGCGCAGTGATGCCGTACTTGCGCAGCGCGGCGCAGACCATCGGGCCGATGGTCAGGTTGGGCACGTAGTGGTTGTCCATGACATCGAAGTGCACAAAGTCGGCACCGGCGGCCAACACCTTGTCCACTTCCTCACCCAGGCGGGCGAAGTCGGCGGAGAGAATCGATGGAGCAATGACGAAGGGCTGCATGACGCACCTTTTTTGAGCTAAATCACGATGGCGCGCATTGTATACCTCATGCTTTGCCGCGCGCACCGTGACCTGGCTCAATGACTAGTACGCGGCCCGATAGATTTTCTCGATATCGGCTGCGCTGAGCTTGCGCGGGTTGTTGCGCATCAGCCGCTCAATGCCCGCCGCTTCCACGGCCATGGCCGGGATAGCGTCCTCGGGCACCCCGAAACTGTGGAGCCCCGCCGGGATTTCGACGGCGGCACACAGCCGCGTCATAGCCTCGACGGCTTGGTCGGCGGCATCGTTGACGCTCAACCCCGTGACATTCACGCCCATGGCCTGGGCAATGTCCTGCATGCGCTCCACGCAGGCCAACTTGTTCCAGTGCATTACATAGGGCAGCAACAGCGCGTTGCTCACGCCATGGGCGATATTGAAACGTCCACCCAGCGGGTACGCCAACGCATGCACCGCGCCGACCCCGGCATTCCCAAAGGCCATCCCCGCCATCAGGCTAGCGGTGGCCATGTCGTCGCGTGCCTGCAGGTTGGCCGGGTTGGCGTAGGCCTTGGGCAACGCGTTGGCAATCAGCTTGATCGCGCCAATGGCCAATGCATCGGTAATCGGCGAGGCGTTCAGCGACAGGTAGGATTCGATGGCATGCACCAGCGCATCCACGCCGCTGGCGGCGGTGACGCTGCGCGGGCAGGTCAGGGTCATTTGCGGGCTGATCAGCGCCACATCCGGCAGTAGATAATCGCTGACGATGCCCTTTTTCAGCTGCGCGACCTTGTCGGAGAGGATCGCTACATTGGTCACTTCCGAGCCGGTGCCGGCTGTGGTGGGAATGGCGATCAGCGGCGGCCCCTTGCGCGGTACCTGATCGACGCCGAACAAGTCCGCCAGGGCGCCGTGGTAGCCGGCATAGGCGGCCACGCTTTTGGCAATGTCGATGGCACTGCCGCCGCCCAGGCCGATCAAGCCGTCATGCCCGCCGTCGCGGTAGACGCGCATGCAATCTTCGACAATGGCGATTTCCGGGTCCGGCAGCACGCGGTCGAAAATTTCGTAGCTGCGTTCGCCCAGGTGTTCGAGTGCCAGCGCCACGGTGCCGGACTTGACCAGCGCGGCGTCGGTGACGATCAGCGGGTTATCCACATCCAGTCGCGTTAGCTCAAAGGCCAGTTGTTCGATGGCGCCCGCGCCGGTCAGCAGTTTATGGGCGATCTTGAATGAGGAAATACTCATGTGCGCGGCCTCCTATCGGTGGTGGGCTGGCACAAGGATAGCTGGAGATTTTGGGTTGCCTAGCATTCAGCGACTGAATGGTCATTTCTGGTTCAACACAGGACCATGTGGGAGCGGGCTTGCTCGCCCCCACATTTTGATCGCCGTTGGCTTCAGACTTGGGCAGTGCGCAGTTTCTCGCTGCGCCCACGCAGCCATTCCAGGGTCAGCAGCAGCAAGACCGAGAAGGCAATCAACAAGGTCGCCGCAGCAGCAATCGTCGGGCTGAGGTTTTCGCGGATGCCGCTGAACATCTGGCGCGGCAGGGTCGCTTGCTCGGGGCCGGCGAGAAACAGCGTGACCACCACCTCATCAAACGAAGTGGCGAAAGCAAACAGCGCCCCGGAAATCACCCCTGGTGCGATCAACGGCAAGGTCACCCGGCGAAACGCGGTCAATGGCGAAGCACCGAGACTGGCCGCCGCCCGCACCAGGTTGTGGTTGAACCCCTGCAAGGTCGCCGACACGGTGATGATCACAAACGGCACGCCCAACACCGCATGCACCACGATCAGCGAGAAAAAGCTGTTGCCCAGGCCCAGTGGCGCAAAGAACAGGTAACTGGCCACACCAATGATCACCACCGGCACCACCATCGGCGAAATCACCAGCGCCATTACCAGCGCCTTGCCGGGGAAATTCCCACGGGTCAGGCCAATCGCTGCCAAGGTGCCGAACACCATGGCCAGCACCGTGGCCGACGGGGCAACGATGACGCTGTTCTTGAGTGCACGCATCCATTCAGCCGAGGCGAAGAAGTCCTGGTACCACTGCAGCGAGAAGCCTTGCAGCGGATACACCAGGAAACTGCCACTGTTGAACGACAGCGGGATGATCACCAGCACCGGCAGTATCAAAAACAACAGGGTCAAGCCGCAAAGGATCCGCAAGCTGTAGAACCAGACCCGCTCAACGGGCGACATATAAGGGCTCAGCATCGCAAGGTCTCCTTAGCTCAGGCGCAGGCGACTGGCGCCGACCAGCTGGTTGTAGATCAGGTACAGCACCACGGTGGCCAGCAACAGCAAGCCACCCAACGCCGTCGCCATGCCCCAGTTGATGCTGGTGTTGGTGTAGAACGCCACGAAGTAGCTGACCATCTGATCGTTCGGGCTGCCCAGCAGTGCCGGGGTGATGTAGTAACCAATTGCCAGGATGAACACCAACAGGCAACCGGCGCCCACGCCGGCGTAGGTCTGCGGGAAGTACACGCGCCAGAAGCTGGCGAACGGATGACAGCCCAGGGAAATCGCTGCACGCATATAAGTGGGCGAAATACCCTTCATCACGCTGTAGATCGGCAGGATCATGAACGGCAGCAGAATATGCACCATGGAGATGTAGACCCCGGTGCGGTTGAACACCAGTTCCAGAGGTGTATCGATCAGGCCCACGCCCATCAGTGCACTGTTGATCAGGCCGCCGGATTGCAGCAGTACGATCCACGCCGCTACTCGCACCAGGATCGAGGTCCAGAACGGCAGCAACACCAGGATCATCAGCAAGTTGCTTTTGCGCGCCGGCAAATTGGCCAGCAAATAGGCCAGAGGATAGGCCAGCAGCAGGCAGAGGGTGGTGATCACCAGGCCCATCCAGAAGGTGCGCGCAAAAATGTCCAGGTAGATCGCCTGGTCTGGCGTGGCCGGCGCCACTTCGCCGAGGTCGTCGATGCGGTGATCGACGGCCGCCAACAAATAGAACGGCGTCAGGCTGCTGGTATTGCGCCGGATCGCCTGCCAGTAAGCGGGGTCGCCCCAGCGTTCGTCGAGGTTTTCCAACGCTTCTTTATAAGAGGCCGGCGTTTCGCTGAACGGCAGCGCCCGCGCGGTTTTGGTCAGCAGGCTGCGGTAGCCGGCCAGTTCCATGTTGAGGCGCTTGGACAGGTCGCCCAAGGTCTGGTTTTTGCGCGCTTCGCCCAAGTCCTCACTGAGGGCCTGATACACCGGCTCGCCCGGCAGACCACGACCATCCCAGGCCGTCACCGCCACCACCGTGCGCGGCAAACCGCCCACCACTTCCGGGTTGCCGACGCTTTTGACCAGCAGTGCGACAATCGGCACCAGGAACACCAGCAGCAAAAACAGCACCAACGGCGCAATCAAGGCCTGGGCCTTCCAGCGGTTGAGCCGCTCGGCACGCGCCAGGCGCTGCTTGAGGGTAGGGCTATTGACCTCGTTCGAGGGAACGGCGATGGCCATGGCTGACTCCGAAAAACTGAAAAAAGACTACACCTATGGCTGGGCTCTGATTTGTATGAGCGGGCTTGCCCGCTCACTACAACAAACCTATCCACCACAGCAGGCGGTGTTACTTGGCAGCCCAGGAGTTGAAGCGCTGCTCGAGCTGCTCACCGTTATCCGCCCAGAAGCTCACGTCGATCTGCACCTGGTTGGCGATGTTTTCCGGGGTGGTCGGCATATCCTTGAGGATGTCCTTGGCCAGCAACGGTACGGCTTGGGTGTTGGCCGGGCCGTAGGCGATGTTTTCCGAGTAGATCTTCTGCTGCTGCGGTTGCACCGAGAACGCAATGAATTTCTTCGCTGCTTCGGCACGGTCCTTGGCCAAGCCTTTAGGAATGGCCCATGCGTCGAAGTCGTAGATGCCGCCGTTCCACACCACTTTCAGGTTGCTTTCTTTTTGCACAGCGGCGATGCGGCCGTTGTAGGCCGAGCTCATCACTACGTCACCCGAGGCCAGGTATTGCGGCGGTTGTGCACCCGCTTCCCACCACTGGATCGACGGTTTGAGTTCGTCGAGTTTCTTGAACGCACGGTCCTGGCCATCTTTGCCGGCCAACACTTTATAGACGTCCTTCGGCGCGACGCCGTCTGCCATCAAGGCGAATTCCAGGGTGTACTTGGCGCCTTTACGCAGGCCACGCTTGCCCGGGAATTTCTTGGTGTCCCAGAAGTCTGCCCAACTGGTGGGTGCCGTGGAGAGCTTGTCGGCGTTGTAGGCCAACACGGTCGACCATACGAAGAAGCCTACGCCGCACGGCTGGATCGCACCCTTCACGTAGTCGGCGGTGTTGCCGAACAGTTTTGGGTCCAGCGGTTCGAACATGTCCTCGTCGCAGCCACGGGACAGCTCCGGGGATTCCACTTCCACCAGGTCCCAGGACACGCTCTTGGTGTCGACCATGGCTTTGACCTTGGCCATTTCACCGTTGTACTCACCGGCGACGATCTTGCCGTTGCCCGCGCTTTCCCACGGTGCGTAGAAAGCTTTGACCTGGGCCCCCTTATTCGCGCCACCAAAGGACACGATCGTCAGGTCCGGGCCTGCCATGGCCTGTGTCGCGCCCATCAAGCTCAAGGCCAGGGCTGAATATTTAAGGGATCTCAACATTGTTGTTCTCTCCACGTGCAGGGTTGGTGAAGCCATGGGGGCGATCAGTTCGCCTCTAGAAGTGGGTCGAGTGCGCGAACGTGCTCGACTTGCCAGCCAATCGGTACCACGTCGCCGACCGCCAATGCTGGGTCCAGCTCGGCAATCGGTTGTTTCACAAAAAAATCGGCTTTGCCGCAGACTTCCAGGCGCACACGCACGTGGTCGCCCAGGTAGATGAATTCCGCCACGCGCCCGGAGAAGCGGTTGACGCAGCTTTCGCTGGAACCATTGAGGCTGACGCGTTCCGGGCGCACCGACAGGGTCACCGGGCCGCCGATCTGGCCGACGTTGACCGCCAGTGCCTCGACCTTCTCGCCACGTGCCAGCTCCACCACGCAGCGCTCGCCGGTGTGGCTGTGCAGACGACCATTGAGGCGGTTGTTCTCGCCGATGAAGTTGGCAACAAAGGTGTTCTTCGGTTCTTCGTACAAGGTGCGCGGCGCGGCGATCTGCTGGATTTCGCCCTGGTGGAACACCGCCACGCGGTCAGACATGGTCAGCGCTTCGCCTTGGTCGTGGGTCACGTACACCACGGTCACGCCGAGGCGCTGGTGCAGGTGCTTGATCTCCATCTGCATGTGTTCGCGCAGTTGCTTGTCGAGGGCGCCGAGGGGTTCGTCCATCAGTACCAGTTGCGGCTCGAACACCAACGCACGGGCCAGGGCCACGCGCTGTTGCTGGCCGCCGGAGAGTTGCGCTGGATAACGCTGGGCGAAGGCGTCGAGCTGGACCATGCTCAGCACGCGTTTGACCCGCTCGCTGACATCGGTCTTGCTCAAGCCGCGCACCGACAGCGGGAACGCCAGGTTCTCGGCGACGGTCATGTGCGGGAACAGCGCGTAGTTCTGGAACACCATGCCGATGTCGCGCTTGTGCGGCGGCACATTGTTGATGGAGCGTCCGGCCAGCTGGATCTCGCCTGCCGTCGGCGTTTCAAAACCGGCCAGCATCATCAGGCTGGTGGTCTTGCCCGAACCGGAAGGCCCGAGCAAGGTGAGGAACTCGCCCTTGCGAATCTCCAGATTGAGGTCTTTGACGATCAGGTTCTCGCCGTCGTAGCTCTTCTGCACGCCACGAAAGCTGACCAGCACATCATTTGAATCCACCTCGCTCATACCCGCACCTTTGTGTTTTGGACTGCTGTGAGACAAGCGTAGTCCAGGCGCGAGCCCCCCGGAAATCGGGGGCCAGGAGAGAATCGCATCAGCCGGATGGAAGGTTTGGGGTAGGGATTGCCCTACAACGATGGCGCGCACTGGACAGTGCAGCTACAAGGGGCGAGCCGCAAGCGGCAAGAATGGGCTCGGCGGGGGTTTCGAGGTGTCGTAATTAGATATGTGATTAGAGCAGCTTGTGTTCCATGGCGTACTTCACCAGCTCGGCCAGGGAGGTGATATGGAGTTTTTGCATCAACCGCGCCTTGTGGGTGCTGATGGTCTTGCTGCTCAACGCCAACTGCTGGGCGATGTCGTTGACGTTGGCGCCCTGGGCCAAGCGTTCGAATACCGAGAACTCGCGCTCCGACAGCAACGAATGCAGCGGCCGGGTATCGGTGAGGCCCACTTCGAAAACCATGCGGTCCGCCAGGTCCGGGTCGATATAACGCCCACCGGCCGCCACCTTGCGAATTGCCGTGAGCAACAGCGCCGGGTCGCTGTCCTTGGTGGCATAGCCGGCGGCGCCGACCTTCAAGGCACGGGCGGCCATTTGCGCTTCGTCGTGCATCGACAGCACGAGGATCGCCGGCGGATTGTTCAGCGCACGGATGCGTGCAATCGCCTCCAGGCCGTTGACGCCAGGCATTGAGATATCCAGCAGCACCACTTCACACGGCACATGGCGCAAGGTCTCCAGCAGTTGCTCGCCATTGCTCGCTTCGCCAACGACCAACAGGTCTTTGGCCAGGCCGATCAATTGCTTGATGCCTTCACGAACGATGGTGTGGTCTTCGGCTACCAGTACGCGGATCACAGGGACTTCCTCTTGGTGTTATGCATCCAACGGCACCGTGACACTCAGGGTGGTGCCCTCCCCCAATTCGCTGTCCAGGCTCAGTTGCCCGCCCATGATCAGCACCCGCTCGCGCATGCCCACCAGGCCAAACGACACAGGGCGCCCCTGAACCTGGACGAAACCGACGCCATCATCGCTGATGGTCAGCCGCAAACCGGCGCCCTCGACGGCGAGGGTCAGCTCCACAGTATGCGCCTGGGCATGACGCATCACATTGGTCAGCGCCTCCTGCAGGATCCGGAACAGGCCAATGGCCTTGGCATCGCTGAGGGCCGGCAGGTTATCCGGGACTTGTACCAGACAGGGAATTTGCGTGCGGGCTTCGAAACGCCGGGCCTGCCATTCAATGGCCGAGGCAATGCCGGCATCGAGAATCGGCGGGCGCAGCGCCGTCGCCACATCGCGCACCAGCTGGAATAGCTGCGCGATCAGGCGCTTCATGCTGTTCAAGCGGTCGTGCAAACCGGGGTCGAGTTGCGCATAGCTCAGCTCGCACATTGAGGTCTCGAGCTTGAGCACCGTGAGCATTTGCCCAAGCTCGTCGTGCACCTCACGGGCGATCCGCGCCTTTTCTTCTTCGCGCACGGTTTCCAGGTGGGCGGACAGCTCGCGCAATTGCGCTTCACTTTGCAGCAAGGCCGTCAGGGTACGGCGTAGCTCAGTGACATCGTTGAGGTAGACCACCAGGTATTCGGCCTCGGCAAAACGCAGGAAGCTCAAGGACACGTTGGTCGGCAGGATGCTGCCGTCAGCACGCTGGCAATCGGTGGCGAAATTCTGCGGACCGTCTTCGCTGGCCCGCGCGCGCTTCCACAGGTTGAGCCAGCGGTCCATATGCAGGCTTGGATCAAGGTCAACCAGCGGCCGCTCGATCAGCGCACCGGGGCCGTAGCCGAGCATGCTCTCGGCCGCACGATTGGCGTAGCGCACATGGCTGTCCCAGTTGACCCAGAGGATGCCGACAGTGCTTTGGTCGATAGAAAATTGCGTCAACCGCAAGGCTTCGGCACCGGCGGCGCGGGCCGTGCTTTCTTCGCGGGCGGCCAACAAGCCGTGTTCCAGCACACGCTGCTGGCGACGCTGCCAAAACACGACAGCCAGGCTGGCGAGCAGCAACAGCCCCAGCAACAGGCAGAGGTTTTGCCACAGCCCTGGGGATGCTGTGAGGTGTGGGTATTTAGGTTGCAGCCAGCGGCTGTGCAGTTGGTCAAGGTCGCGTGCGGGGATGGCGCGCAAGGCGCTTTCCATGATGCTGGCCAATTCTGGCCATTCCCGCCGCGTAGCCACCCGCAGCAATTGCGGCAGACCAATATCGCCCACCACCGCCAGCCCGGCGAATTCCGCTTCGCCGGACAGACGGCTCAATTGCGCTTCGTCCACCACCGCGTAGCGTGCCTGCCGGCTCACCAGCAACTGCAGAGCCTGGCGCTCCATGGGCACGCCTTGAAGGTTGAGGCCGGGGTAGGTGCTGCGCAGGTAATCGGCCACAGCGCTGGGCATGCGCACGGCGACGCGGGATTGCTCATCGAGTTTCTCCAACTCCACGGCCCCACCGCCATCGCGGATACCGACAATGTGCTGCGGCACGCGCATATAAGGGTCGGTGAACAACCACAGACGCAAACCGGCAGGGGTTTGTTGCAGGCCGGGGGCGATGTCCACTTCGCCATCGCGTACGGCGGCTTCCAATTGCTCCTGGTTGGGGAAGTTGCGCCAGGTCAGCTCGATGTTCAGCGCCTTGGCTAACCATTGCATCAACTCGACATTGGCCCCGGACAGCCGCTGCAAACGCCGGTCGTATTGCGCGTAAGGTGCCTGCAACACCAGGCCCACCCGCAGCTCCGGGTGCTGGGCCAGCCATTCGCGTTGCTGTACATCGAGCTGCGCCTGGGGAACGGCGGGCGCAGGGGCGGCGTTTGCCATCAAGGCAAGGCACATACAGCCGATAACCAGCAGACAGCGAAAACCCATGATCCACGCCTCACATCACTGACAAACACTGACCAACCCATTAGGCTGCTGGAATCACTTCTGGCCGGGAATTAACGATGCCCTTTTTCCACCGTTCGGCACTGCCAGCATTGTGCCTGTCGCTGCTTTTTACCAGTGCCTTTTCTGTACAGGCCGCTGACGCCCCAGAGCCTGCCGCAGAAAAACCCGTCGAGCGCCAGCCTCTGCCTGAGCGCAGCCTGGCAGAAGCCAGCGCCCTGGAACGCAAAATCCCGCAACAGGAGCAGCAACAATTACAGGCCGGCAGCGATTCATTCCTCGCCCTGTGGAAACCGGCCAACAGTGCCGAACCCGAAGGTGTGGTGATTCTCGTACCGGGCGCCGGAGAGAATGCTGACTGGCCTCAAGCGATCAGTCCGTTGCGGCACAAATTGCCGGATGCCAACTGGGGCAGCCTCAGCCTGTCGTTGCCGGACGTGAGCGTGGACACCCTGCCGCCGCGTGTGATGGAAGCGCCCAAGGCCACCGTCGATGCCAGCAGCAAGGAAGCGAGCACCGCCGACAAACCCATCGAGCAGGCTGCCAGCGCTGAGGCCGAGGGCACTGACCCGGCAGTGGTTCCTGGGGCCGACGAGCAGGACAAGACCGATGCTTCGCGCATCTTTGCCCGCATCGATGCCGCCGTGGCCTTCGCCCAGACCCAGAGTGCGCGCAGTGTGGTGCTGCTCGGCCATGGCACCGGCGCCTGGTGGGCGGCGCGCTATTTGAGCGAGAAGCAGCCGTCCCAGGTGCAGAAGTTCGTCATGGTCGCGGCGCAGACGCCAACCGGGCGCCATCCGGACATCCAGCAACTGGCCCCCGGCCTGAAGCTGCCGACCGCCGACGTGTTCTATCAAGACGACCCTCAGACACGCAAAAACGCCCTGGCCCGCGCCCAGGCGGCCAAGCGTTTGAAGAATGACGGTTATAAACAGGTGTCGCTGAAAACCTTGCCCGGTAACAGCGCGGCTGAGCAGGAGCAGTTGTATCGACGGGTTCGCGGGTGGTTGAGTCCGCAGGCGACGACTGACTGAAACCGGATTGGCAACCCGGTCGAAATGTGGAAGCGGGCTTGCCTGCGATGGCGGACTATCAGTGCCAAAGGCATTGCTGACCCGCCGCTATCCCAGGCAAGCGAGCGCCCACAGTAGATCGGGTTTTCACGCAAAAATAATCAGCGGAAATCCCGCCGCTCGCGAATCAACGCATAAGCGCTATGCAATTCGCGAGTACGTTCGGTCGCCTCACGCACTTGCGCAGCGCTCGCGCCACTGCCGGCAACCTTGTCCGGGTGATGGCGGCTGAGCAGGCGGCGATAAGCCTGCTTGATCACCGACGGTTCGGTGGTGGCCGTCACACCCAGCACGCGCAACGCGTCCTGATAGGTAGGCCCCCGACTGACCAGCGGCTTACGCTCCGGTGTGTAGTCGGCCGCCAACGCCTGGAGCTGTTGCGGCGTCCAGCCCAGCCATTTGCCCCACAAGTCGATCAAGTCACGCTCGGCGTCATCCGCCTTGCCGTCTGCCCAGGCCATGCGCCAGCACGCACGCAATACACCTTCGGCCGCGTGGGGTTGCGCCTTGAGCACCCGCAGATAGCGGCGTACCCGGTCGGAGCCGGACTTGCCACGATTGAACGCTGCGATAGCACGACGTTGGGCTGACTCGGTCATGTCCAGCGAGCGCATCTCCTGGCGCGCCTGTTGAATATGGCCGTCCACCACGCGCCCATTGCTCTTGGCCAAACGCCCCAGCAACACAAACAACAGCTCGTCATTGCGCAACGCCGGGCGCCCGCCCAGCCGCTCGCGCAACTGCGCCCAGCTTTGCAGTTGCAGGCGACGGTCCAGCGCCTGCCCCAACAGCGCACCCAACAAGGCCCCCGGAATACTGGCTATGGCAAAGCCAGCCCCCGCGCCGATCAGCGTCCCTGGCCACAGCATGTTACTGCCCCGCTGTCAGCAGGGTTTCGACTTGCGCCAGGCGCTCCAGCGTACCGACATCAATCCAGCGTCCCGCCATGTGCTCCCCCGTTACCAGACCTTTAGCCATGGCCGCCCGCAGCAGCGGCGCCAGCTTGAAGGCACCCGCACTGCAACCCGCGAACAACGTGGGGTCGAGCACTGAAATGCCACTGAAGGTCAGGTTATCGGCACCGGCCGCAGCATCATGAAGCAAACCTTGATCAAGGTAGAAATCGCCACCTGAAGGGTGATGCGCCGGGTTGTCGACCATCACCAGATGGGCTAGGCCCTTGAGCGGTCGCTTGAGTGGGGTGAAGTCGTAGTCGGTCCAGATATCGCCATTGACCACCAGGAAGGGTTCGTCGCCCAGCAACGGCAATGCCTGGAAAATCCCACCGCCGGTTTCCAGCGGCTCGCCCTCGGGGGAGTAACGGATGCGCAAGCCAAACTGCGCGCCGTCCCCCAGATAACATTCAATCTGCTGGCCGAGCCAGGCATGGTTGATTACGATGTCAGTGAAGCCGGCCTTGGCCAGCGCCTCCAAGTGATACTCGATCAGACGCTTGCCGCCGGCCTGCACCAGCGGCTTGGGCGTGTGCAACGTGAGCGGACGCATCCGCTCACCTTTGCCAGCGGCCAGGATCATCGCCTTCATACGCTCACCTGCGCAGGTGGGCGCAGACTGGCCAGCAATTCACCCAGCTCGCTCAACTCCGAACGGTCCGCCAACACCGCGTCTATATAAGCAAAGAAGCGCGGCACATCGGCCAGGTAGCGTGGCTTGCCGTCACGATGGCAGATGCGCGCGAAGATACCGATGACCTTGAGGTGGCGCTGCACGCCCATCAGGTCGCTGGCACGCAGGAAGTCTTCGAAATCGGCCTGCACCGGGATGCCCAGTCTTACCGCGCGCTCCCAATAGCCGCGCTGCCATTCCCGCACGCGGGCCTGGGGCCAACTGAGGAAGGCGTCCTTGAACAGGCAGGTGATGTCGTAGGTCACCGGGCCGTAGACCGCATCCTGAAAATCCAGCACGCCGGGGTTCGGCTCGCTGATCATCAGGTTGCGTGGCATATAGTCGCGGTGCACCAACACCTTCGGCTGCGCCAGGGCACTGTTGATCAGGTGGTCACTGACGCGCTGCCAGAGCGCTTGTTGTTGCGTATCGAGTTCGATACCCAGATGGCGACGCACGTACCACTCCGGAAACAATTCGAGCTCACGACGGAGTAAGGCCACGTCATAGCTTGGCAATGGCGCGTCCATCGGCAACTGCTGGAACGCCAGCAAGGCATCGATGGCTTGGACAAACAATGGGTCGGCGTTTTTGTCGTCAATCACGTCCAGATAGGTTTTTCTGCCCAGGTCATTGAGCAAAAGAAAGCCTCGCGGCAAATCTTCTGCATAAATTTTTGGAACATTTATCCCTGACTTCGCCAGCAAATGTGCGATATCGACGAAAGGTTTGCAGTTTTCCTGGGGGGGTGGCGCATCCATTACCACGAATGTATGACCACCGCCTTCCCAACGGAAGTAGCGCCTGAAACTCGCGTCGCTGCTGGCCGCGGTCAATGTGGCCGGGGGTACAGCACCCCAGCCTTGAGCGTTGAAAAGGATCGGCAACTGCTCATCCAGCCAGACTTCCAGCTGTTGTAAACGTAGATCTTGCTCTGGCATTACAAGGGTCTCCGACGGCGCTAGCCGTCAAGCGGGGCATGCTTTATTATCACGCATCTTTTTCAGACCATCGAGAGGCGTGCGGCCCAAACCGCGGGCAGATGGCACGCAGGAAGCCCGGACTAATAAGATGGCATTGAAATCCCCCGCGTTTCGTAGAAAATTTCCGTTGCTGGTAACCGGCAGTCTGCTGGCCTTGCAACCCTTCGCCACCTCATTCGTGGTCGCCGCGGAACAGTATGACTGCTCAGTCTCTGCTTCGGGTGCCTGGGATTGCGCGCCGAAAACCGCCGCAGCCCCTCTGCCACCACGCCCGGTGCATGACGGCGCAGCCGTCAGCTCCGCCAACAGCACGGCGCAAGCCGAGGCTGGCGGCAAAGCCGAGGCCGTGCCGCAGACCGCACTGGTCACCGACTCCAAGGGCCGTGGCCTGCGCTCGCGCAGCGCCGACTACAGCCACCTGGACTGGGTACCGCGCGACAAGCTGACCGCAGCGCAGTTGGCCGAAACCGGCCCGTATTGCGGCGGTGCGTACATCGAGCCGATTCGTCCTGGCATGAACGACAAGACGAACAAGAGCGATGCGCCCACCTTCATCGGTGCCAAAGCCTCGCGTTACGAGCAGGAGTCGCAAGTCGCGACCCTGGCCGGTGACGTCGTCATGCGCCAGGGCAGCATGCAGATGGAGTCCGAAGAAGCCAGCCTGTACCAGGCCGAGAACCGTGGCGAGCTGAATGGCAAAGTCCGTCTGCGCGACAACGGTGCACTGATCGTCGGCGACCATGCCGAAGTGCAACTCGACACCGGCGCCGCCCAGATCGACAACGCCGAATACGTGCTGCACAAGTCGCGTATCCGCGGTAACGCGCTGTACGCCAAGCGTGCCGAAAACGCGATCATCCGTCTCAAGGACGGCACGTACACGACGTGCGAGCCAGACAGCAACGCCTGGCAGCTGCGAGGCAACAACATCACGTTGAACCCGGCAACCGGCTTCGGTACGGCGACCAACGCGACATTGCGGATCAAGAACATCCCGATCCTGTACACCCCTTACATCTATTTCCCGATCGACGACCGTCGTCAATCCGGCTTCCTGCCACCGAGCTTCAGCAGCGGCAGCGAAAACGGCTTTACCCTGGTTACGCCTTACTACTTCAACCTGGCGCCAAACTACGACGCCACGTTGTACCCGCAATACATGACCAAGCGCGGCATGATGATGGAAGGCGAATTCCGCTACCTCACCAAGTCTAGCGAAGGCCAGTTCGGCGGCGCGTACCTGAACGACGACAACGACGAGCGCAGCAAGCAGACCGATTACGAAAAAACCCGCTACATGCTCAACTGGCAACACAAGGGCGGGTTGGATTCGCGTGTAATGACCCAGGTCGACTACACAACGATCAGCGACCCTTACTTCTTCCAGGACCTCAAGTCCAACCAGGAAGGCGTCGAAAGCCGAGACTACGTCAACCAGCAGGGTTCCGTGACGTATCGCGGTGACACCTTCCAGGCTCGCCTGAACCTTCAGGCCTACCAGTTGGCAACGATCTCCCAGATCACCCCGTATGACCGCCTGCCGCAGATCACCTTCAACGGTCAGCTGCCATACCACCCTGGCGGCCTGAACTTCAGCTACGAGACCGAAGCCGTGCGCTTCGACCGTGACCTGGAGAACGGATTCTTCAAGGATCAGGATGGCGTAGCAACACGCCGCCTGGATACCTACGTCACGGGCCTGACCCGCGCGAACGGTACTCGCCTGAACGTAGCGCCGGCCGTCGAATACCCGATGAACTGGACCTACGGCTTTGTTACGCCGAAACTCAAGTACGTCTACACCAAGTACGATCTGGACCTGGACAGCATTGGCAAGAACGACATCATTGCCGCTCAAGCTGCAGCCACCCCGGCCAACCCGTACGCAGGCGGCACGTTCAAAAGCTCCCAGGACCGTGCGGTTCCGGTGGCCAGCGTCGACAGCGGCCTGTACTTCGACCGCAATACCAACTGGTTCGGCAAAGACTACCGCCAGACCCTCGAACCACGTGCGTTCTACCTGTATGTGCCGAACAAGGACCAGGCTGACATCCCGGTCTTCGACACCAGCGAGTACTCGTTCAGCTACGCGTCGTTGTTCCGCGACAACCGTTTCAGCGGCTCCGACCGTATCGGCGACGAGAACAAGCTGTCGCTGGGCTTGACCAGCCGCTGGATCGAAGACAACGGTTTCGAGCGTCAGCGCGTAGCCGTGGGCCAGGCGCTGTACTTCAAGGATCGTGAAGTTCAACTGCCGGGCATCCTCGCCGCCGACCGTGCCGATGCACAGTCGGACGTATCGCCAGTCGCCCTGGACTACGAGTTCCGCTTCAACCGCGATTGGCGCGCCACGGCCGACTACAACTGGGACACCGAGGAACACAGTCCTCGTTCCGGCAGCGCGATGCTTCACTACCAGCCGGAAGACAACCCGAACAAGATCATCAACGTCGGTTATCGCTATCGTAACGACCAGGTCGTCTACAACCAGCTGACCGGCAAATGGCAGTTCGGCGGTGACTACGGCCAGCCAGGCGACGCGAACTTCGTGAAGGATTACTACAAAATCCAGCAACACGACTTCTCGATGATGTGGCCGATCATTCCTCAGTGGAACCTGATCACCCGCTGGCAGTATGACTACGCTCGCAACCGTACGCTGGAAGCCTTCGGTGGTTTCGAGTACGACAACTGCTGCTGGAAACTGCGCGTCATCAACCGCTACTGGGTTTCCAACGACGAATACAGCCAGATCGCCCCGCTTAACGAAAAGGGTGACCACGGGCTCTTCCTGCAGATCGTCCTCAAAGGACTCGGCGGCCTGACCGGCGCCAAGGTAGAGAGCTTCCTCGACAAAGGCATTGAAGGTTATCGTGAACGTGAAAACCAAGCTTTCTGATTGTCTGCGCCCGCTAGTGCTGGGCGCGCTGTTCCTGGGGACCGCATCGGCACACGCTGCGGTTCAACAGCTGGATAAGGTAGTGGCCATCGTCGATAACGACGTGATCATGCAGAGCCAACTGGACCAACGCGTCAAGGAAGTCCAGCAAACCATCGCCAAACGTGGCGGTGGCGTGCCACCGACCAGCGTCTTGGACCAACAGGTTCTGGAGCGCCTGATCGTCGAAAACCTGCAATTGCAGATCGGTGATCGTTCCGGCATCCGTATTTCGGACGAGGAACTGAACCAGGCGGTAGGCACCATTGCCCAGCGCAACAATATGAGCATTGATCAGTTCCGTGCAGCACTGGCCCACGACGGTTTGTCCTATGAGGACGCCCGTGACCAGATCCGCCGTGAAATGATCATCAGCCGTGTGCGTCAGCGCCGTGTCGCCGAGCGGGTTCAAGTGTCCGAGCAGGAAGTGAAGAACTTTCTGGCGTCGGACCTTGGCAAGATGCAGCTTTCCGAAGAACTGCACCTGGCCAACATCCTGATCCCGACACCGGACAGCTCGAACTCCGAGCAGCTCAATGCAGCCGCCGCTAAAACCCAGGCTATTTATGATCGTTTGAAGGCCGGTGCTGACTTCGCCCAAATGGCGATCGCCCAGTCGGGCAGCGACAACGCCCTCGAAGGCGGTGATATGGGCTGGCGTAAGGCTGCTCAGTTGCCTCCACCGTTCGACCGCGAGCTGAGCGCTATGGAAGTGGGTGGCATTACTCAGCCAGCCCGTACCCCAGGCGGTTTCATCATTCTCAAGTTGCTGGAAAAACGCGGTGGCGAGACCTCGCTGAAAGACGAAGTACACGTTCGTCACATCCTGGTCAAACCAAGCGAAATCCGCACCGAAGCCCAAACCAAGGAACTGGCCCAGAAGATCTATGACCGCATCGAAAGCGGTGAAGACTTCGCCACCCTGGCCAAAAGCTTCTCGGAAGACCCGGGTTCTGCTCTCAACGGCGGCGACCTGAACTGGATCGACCCGAAAGCCTTGGTGCCAGAGTTCCAGCAAGTGATGGCCGATACTCCGCAAGGTGTGCTGTCCAAGCCGTTCAAGACCCAATATGGCTGGCATGTGCTGGAAGTCCTTGGCCGTCGCGCCACCGACAACACCAGCCAGGCCCGCGAGCAACAAGCACTGAACGTATTGCGTAACCGAAAATACGACGAAGAGCTGCAAACCTGGATGCGTCAGATCCGCGACGAAGCCTACGTTGAGAACAAGCTGCCAGGCGCCGAGCAAACAGGCACCGACCAGGCTACTCAGTGAAACCCCAGCGTTTCGCGGTGACACCCGGCGAGCCGGCCGGCATTGGTCCTGACCTGTGCCTGCTGCTCGCCTCGCAATCCCAGCCATACCCCCTGATCGCCATTACCAGCCGCGACCTGCTCCTCGAGCGGGCCGCGCAACTGGGTGTGGCCGTCAATTTGCTGGACGTGGCGCCGGGTTACTGGCCCGACCTGCCCGCTCCCGCCGGCAGCTTGTATGTGTGGGACACGCCGCTGCAGGCCAAGGTAGTGGCCGGGCAACTGGACAAGGCCAATGCGGCGTTCGTGCTGGAAACCCTGACTCGCGCAGGGCAAGGCTGCATCGACGGCGACTTCGCCGGCATGATCACCGCCCCAGTGCACAAGGGCGTGATCAATGAGTCTGGCATCGCCTTTTCCGGCCATACCGAATTCCTCGCCGATCTGACCCACACCGCTCAAGTCGTCATGATGCTGTCCACGCGCGGCCTGCGAGTCGCCTTGGTGACCACGCACCTGCCCCTGCGTGAGATTGCGGACGCCATCACTGCCGAACGTTTGGAGCGTGTGACGCGCATCCTGCATGCCGACCTGCAACAGAAATTCGGCATTGCCCAACCGCGCATCCTGGTCTGTGGGCTCAACCCCCACGCGGGTGAAGGCGGCCACTTGGGCCATGAAGAAATCGACATCATCGAACCAACCTTGGAGCGTCTGCGCCAAGAAGGCATGGACCTGCATGGCCCACTGCCTGCGGACACTCTGTTTACCCCCAAATATCTGGAGCACTGCGACGCAGTGCTGGCGATGTACCACGACCAGGGGCTGCCGGTGCTTAAATACAAAGGCTTCGGCGCCGCCGTCAACGTGACACTGGGCCTGCCGATCATCCGGACGTCCGTCGACCATGGCACTGCCCTGGACCTGGCGGGCAGCGGCAAGATCGATACCGGCAGCCTGCACGTGGCCCTGGAAACCGCCTATCAGATGGCCGAGACCCGTATATGACCGAGCATTACCAACACCGGGCGCGTAAGCGCTTCGGGCAAAACTTCCTGCATGACGCTGGCGTGATCGACCGTATCCTGCGCTCTATCCATGCCAAGCCCGAAGACCGCCTGCTGGAAATCGGCCCGGGCCAGGGCGCACTGACCAAAGGTCTGCTTAACAGTGGCGGCCAACTGGATGTGGTTGAGTTGGACAAGGACCTGATCCCGATCCTCAACCAGCAGTTCGCCGACAAGCCGAACTTCAACCTGCACCAGGGCGATGCACTGAAGTTTGACTTCAACAGCCTCAACGCAGCGCCCAACAGCCTGCGGGTGGTGGGCAACCTGCCATACAACATCTCCACGCCGCTGATCTTCCACCTGCTGAACAACGCCGGGATCATCCGCGACATGCACTTCATGCTGCAAAAGGAAGTGGTCGAGCGCCTGGCTGCAGGGCCTGGTGGTGGCGATTGGGGTCGTTTGTCGATCATGGTTCAGTACCACTGCCGCGTCGAACACCTGTTCAACGTCGGGCCCGGCGCGTTCAACCCACCGCCGAAGGTCGACTCGGCCATCGTGCGCCTGGTGCCTCACGCCGTGCTGCCCCACCCGGCCAAGGATCACAAATTGCTGGAGCGCGTCGTACGCGAAGCGTTCAACCAGCGCCGCAAAACCTTGCGCAATACACTCAAGAACCTCTTGAGCACCGCTGAAATCGAAGCTGCTGGTGTCGACGGCAGCCTGCGCCCCGAGCAACTGGACCTCGCGGCGTTCGTGCGCCTGGCCGACCAGCTTGCCATCCAGCCTGCGCCAGCCGCGGGCTGAAGTCGGCCGTACCTGGGCCAGACACCATGTCTGGCCTAGTGCCCCGCTCTTGGCCTAGACTGACCCGCATCTGCTGTCCTCCGCTTTTGCTTTTAAGGCCTCTTGCATGTCCGATCCTCGCTACCAGATCGACGTCAGCGTCGTCACCCGCTTCCTGGCGGACCAATCGCAACCTGAACATAACCGCTTCGCCTTTGCCTACACCATCACGGTGAAAAACAACGGGCTGGTGCCGGCCAAGCTGCTGTCCCGCCACTGGGTGATCACCGACGGTGACGGCCAGGTCGAAGAAGTACGCGGCGCAGGCGTGGTAGGCCAGCAACCGCTGATCGACATCGGCGCGAGCCACACCTACAGCAGCGGCACGGTGATGACCTCCAAAGTCGGCACCATGCAGGGCTCCTATCAGATGAAGGCCACCGACGGTAAATTGTTCGACGCCATCATCCCGCCCTTCCGCCTCGCCGTGCCGGGAGCCCTGCACTGATGGCGACCTATGCGGTCGGAGACCTGCAAGGGTGCCTGGAGCCCCTCAAGTGCCTGCTTGACCGCGTGGCCTTCGACCCAGCGAAAGATCGCCTGTGGCTGGTCGGTGACCTGGTCAATCGCGGCCCCGAGTCCCTCGAGACGTTGCGCTTCTTATATAGCCTGCGCGATTCCCTGGTGTGCGTATTGGGCAACCACGACCTGCATCTGCTCGCGGCCGCCCATAACATTGAGCGTCTGAAAAAGGGCGATACCCTGCGGGAAATCCTCGAAGCACCGGATCGCACCGAGTTGCTCGACTGGCTTCGCCGGCAAAAAATCCTGCATTACGACGAAGGCCGCAATATGGCCTTGGTCCATGCTGGCATCCCGCCCCAGTGGACACTGAAGAAAGCCCTCAAGTGCGCCGCCGAAGTCGAAAGCGCGCTGGCCGATGACACTCTGTACACCGCCTACCTCGAAGGCATGTACGGCAACGAGCCGGTGAAGTGGGACAACGACCTCACCGGCGTTGCACGCCTGCGGGTGATCACCAACTACTTCACGCGCATGCGCTTCTGCACCGCCGAGGGCAAGCTGGACCTCAAAAGCAAGGAAGGCGCCGACACCGCATTGCCGGGTTACAAGCCCTGGTTCGCGCACAAGGACCGCAAGGCCCGCGACACCCAGATCATTTTCGGTCACTGGGCGGCACTTGAAGGCCAATGCGATGAGCCCGGCGTGTTCGCCCTCGACACCGGTTGCGTGTGGGGCGGCGCCATGACCCTGATGAATATCGATACCGGCGAGCGCCAGAGCTGCCAGTGCGAACCGCCCCAACCTATCACCGCCAAGCCCTAGGAGCCCGCCATGAGCGAATTCAAACGTATCCCTCCCGAACAAGCCCAGGCCCTGCGCGAGAAAGGCGCCGTAGTGGTCGACATCCGTGACCAGCCGACTTATCTGGCCGCCCACATCCGTGGCGCCCAGCACCTGGACAACGTCAACATCGCCGATTTCATCCGCGCCGCCGACCTCGACGCGCCCGTAATCGTGGCCTGCTACCACGGCAACTCCAGCCAAAGCGCTGCGGCCTATCTGATCAGCCAGGGCTTCTCCGACGTCTATAGCCTGGATGGCGGCTTTGAACTGTGGCGTGCGACTTATCCTGCGGAAATTTCTTCAGGCAATTCGCAATAATTTTTTTAACACCCCGCTACCCCGCGTGACGCTTGGGCTCGCGCCGTTTCTGACGAACGGCGCCGCCAAACTAATTGCGCATCGCGCCTTGACCTCTCCGATTCCGAACTATCCTTAAGCGCAGGCCATCCGAATCAGGGGAGAGCCGGTACACCGGCGTGCGGGTCATCGGTAGTGTTTCAGGGTGTTTGGGGGGAAAACAGTCATTGGCGTCTGCCAATGTCTGCCAGCATCGACTGATTGATCCGGCGTCGGCTCCACGTATCGAGCGAGGTGACGACGTCATGAGTATCTTTAGCCACTTCCAACAACGCTTCGCGTCCACACAGCAAGAAGAACTCACACTGCAAGAGTATCTCGAGCTGTGCAAACAGGACCGCAGCACCTACGCGTCTGCCGCCGAACGCCTGCTACTGGCAATTGGCGAGCCGGAGCTGGTGGAAACCGCCAACAACTCGCGGCTGTCGCGAATATTCTCCAACAAGGTGATCCGCCGTTATCCGGCCTTTGAAGACTTCCACGGCATGGAAGAGTGCATTGACCAGATCGTCTCCTACTTCCGCCACGCCGCCCAGGGCCTGGAAGAGAAGAAACAGATCCTCTACCTGCTCGGCCCCGTCGGCGGCGGTAAGTCGTCCCTGGCCGAAAAACTCAAACAACTGATCGAGAAGGTGCCCTTCTACGCCATCAAGGGCTCACCGGTCTTCGAGTCGCCCCTGGGCCTGTTCAACGCCACGGAAGATGGCGCAATCCTCGAAGAAGACTTCGGCATCCCGCGTCGTTACCTCAACACCATCATGTCGCCCTGGGCCACCAAGCGCCTGGCCGAATTCGGCGGTGACATCAGCCAGTTCCGCGTGGTGAAACTCTACCCGTCCATCCTCAACCAGATCGGCGTGGCCAAGACCGAACCGGGTGACGAGAACAACCAGGATATCTCGGCACTGGTGGGCAAGGTCGATATCCGTAAACTCGAAGAATTCCCGCAAAACGACGCCGACGCCTACAGCTATTCAGGCGCACTGTGCCGCGCCAACCAGGGCCTGATGGAGTTCGTGGAGATGTTCAAGGCGCCGATCAAGGTGCTGCACCCACTGCTTACCGCGACCCAGGAAGGCAACTACAACAGCACTGAAGGGCTGGGCGCGATTCCGTTCACCGGAATCCTGCTGGCCCACTCCAATGAATCGGAATGGCACACCTTCCGTAACAACAAGAATAACGAAGCCTTCATCGATCGGATCTACATCGTCAAGGTGCCGTACTGCCTGCGCGTCAGTGATGAAATCAAGATCTACGACAAACTGCTGTTCAACAGCTCCCTGGCCAAGGCCCATTGCGCACCCGACACCCTGAAGATGCTCGCCCAGTTCACCGTGCTGTCGCGCCTCAAGGAGCCGGAGAACTCGAATATCTATTCGAAGATGCGCGTGTACGACGGTGAAAACCTCAAGGACACCGATCCCAAGGCCAAGTCGATCCAGGAATACCGCGACACGGCGGGTGTGGACGAGGGCATGAACGGCCTGTCGACACGCTTCGCGTTCAAAATCCTGTCCAAGGTCTTCAACTTTGACCCCCACGAAATCGCCGCCAACCCGGTGCACCTGCTTTACGTGCTGGAACAGCAGATCGAACAGGAGCAATTTCAGGCGGAAACCCGCGAGCGCTACCTGCGTTTCCTCAAGGAGTACCTGGCGCCGCGCTACATCGAATTCATCGGCAAGGAAATCCAGACCGCGTACCTGGAGTCCTACAGCGAGTACGGCCAGAACATCTTCGACCGTTACGTGCTGTACGCCGACTTCTGGATCCAGGACCAGGAATACCGCGACCCGGAAACCGGCGAGATCCTCAACCGCGTCGCACTCAACGAGGAGCTTGAGAAAATTGAGAAACCGGCCGGCATCAGCAATCCGAAGGATTTCCGCAACGAAATCGTCAACTTCGTGCTGCGCGCCCGGGCCAACAACAATGGCAAGAACCCGACTTGGCTCAGCTACGAGAAGCTGCGAGTGGTCATCGAGAAGAAAATGTTCTCCAACACCGAGGATCTGCTGCCGGTCATCAGCTTCAACGCCAAGGCCAGCAAGGAGGATCAGCAAAAGCACAACGACTTCGTCACACGAATGGTCGAGCGCGGCTACACCGACAAACAGGTACGGCTTCTTTCGGAATGGTACCTACGGGTCCGGAAATCGCAGTGAAGCAGCTGCAAGCTTCTAGCTGAAAGCCGCAAGAGAAAAGCTATTGAACCCGTGGTTGCGCGGAATTGATGGGCTTTGACTTGCGGCTTGTAGCTTACGACTTGAAGCTCCCCGGAGGGGCCTATGAGCTATGTGATCGACCGACGCCTCAATGGCAAGAACAAGAGCACGGTAAACCGCCAGCGTTTCCTGCGGCGTTACCGTGACCACATCAAAAAAGCCGTCGAGGAGGCCATCAGCCGCCGCTCCATTACGGATATGGAGCATGGCGAGCAAATCAGCATTCCCGGACGGGACATCGACGAACCGGTGCTGCACCACGGCCGGGGCGGCAAACAGACCGTCGTGCATCCGGGCAACAAGGAATTCACCACCGGCGAGCACATCCAGCGCCCACAAGGCGGTGGCGGCGGTAAAGGCCCTGGCAAGGCGGGCAATTCCGGCGAAGGCATGGACGAGTTCGTGTTCCAGATCACTCAGGAAGAATTTCTCGAATTCATGTTCGAGGACCTGGAGCTGCCTAATCTGGTCAAGCGTAACCTGACCGGCACCGACACCTTCAAGACCGTTCGCGCCGGGATCAGCAACGAGGGCAACCCTTCCCGCATCAATATCATCCGTACCCTGCGTTCGGCCCACGCGCGGCGCATCGCACTGTCTGGCAGCAGCCGCGCCAAACTGAGAGATGCCAAGGAAGAGCTGGCGCGTTTGAAACGTGAGGAACCGGACAACTTCGGCGACATTCAGCAAATCGAGGCGGAAATCGAGAAACTCAGTGCGCGCATTCATCGTGTGCCATTCCTAGACACCTTTGACTTGAAATACAACTTGCTGGTCAAACAACCCAACCCCAGCTCCAAGGCAGTGATGTTCTGCCTGATGGACGTATCCGGCTCCATGACCCAGGCCACCAAGGACATCGCCAAGCGCTTCTTTATCCTGCTTTACCTGTTTCTCAAGCGGAACTACGACAAGATCGACGTAGTGTTCATCCGCCATCACACCAGCGCGCGGGAGGTCGACGAGGAGGAGTTTTTCTACTCACGGGAAACGGGCGGGACCATCGTCTCCAGTGCCTTGAAGCTGATGCAGGAGATCATGGCCGAGCGCTACCCCGCCAACGAGTGGAACATCTACGCGGCCCAGGCCTCGGACGGTGACAACTGGAACGACGACTCGCCCATCTGCCGCGACATCCTGATCAACCAGATCATGCCGTTCGTGCAGTACTACACTTACGTTGAAATCACCCCCCGTGAGCATCAGGCCCTGTGGTTCGAATACGAGCGCATTGGCGAAGCCTTTGCCGACACATTCGCCCAGCAGCAACTGGTCTCGGCCGGCGATATCTACCCGGTCTTCCGTGAACTCTTCCAGCGCAGGTTAGTGACATGACCGCCAAAAAAGAGCATAAGCGCCAACCCATATCCACGGGCTCCGAGTGGACCTTTGAACTGATCCAGGCCTATGACCGGGAAATCAGCCGCATCGCGGCGGGTTATGCCCTGGACACCTACCCCAACCAGATCGAAGTGATCACCGCGGAACAGATGATGGATGCCTACGCCTCTGTCGGCATGCCGTTGGGATATCACCATTGGTCCTACGGCAAACACTTTCTCAGCACCGAGAAGTCCTACACCCGAGGCCAGATGGGCTTGGCGTACGAGATCGTGATCAACTCCGACCCGTGCATTGCCTACCTGATGGAAGAAAACACCATCTGCATGCAGGCGCTGGTAGTGGCCCATGCCTGCTACGGACACAACAGCTTCTTCAAGGGCAACTACCTGTTCCGCACCTGGACCGATGCCAGCTCAATCATTGATTACCTGGTGTTCGCCAAGCAGTACATCATGCAATGCGAGGAACGCCACGGCATTGATGCGGTGGAAGACTTGCTCGACTCTTGCCATGCGCTGATGAACTACGGGGTCGACCGCTACAAACGGCCCTACCCGATTTCCGCCGAAGAAGAACGCCTGCGCCAGAAGGAACGCGAGGAGCACCTGCAAAAACAGATCAACGACCTGTGGCGCACCATTCCAAAACGTGCCGGGAAAAACAGCGACAAGGACAATGCGCGCTTCCCCGCCGAACCTCAGGAAAACATCCTGTACTTTCTGGAAAAACACGCACCACTGCTGGAGCCCTGGCAACGGGAAATCGTGCGCATCGTACGTAAGATCGCCCAGTATTTTTATCCACAGCGCCAGACCCAAGTGATGAACGAAGGCTGGGCGACGTTCTGGCACTACACGCTGATGAACGACCTGTACGACGAAGGCCTGGTCACTGACGGTTTCATGATGGAGTTCCTCACCTCCCACACCAGCGTGGTGTTTCAGCCGGGGTTCGACAGCCCGTATTACAGTGGTATCAACCCCTACGCACTGGGCTTCGCCATGTACCGCGATATCCGGCGTATGTGCGAACACCCTACCGAAGAAGACCGCCGCTGGTTCCCGGAAATCGCTGGCACCGATTGGTTGTCCACCATCAAGTTCGCCATGAGCAGTTTCAAGGACGAGAGTTTTATCCTGCAGTACCTGTCACCCCAGGTGATTCGGGACCTCAAGCTGTTCAGCATCATGGATGACGACCTCAAGGATGACCTAGTGGTACCGGCCATCCACGACGAGCCCGGCTACCGCACCATCCGCGAAACGCTGGCGGCGCAGTACAACCTGGGCAATCGCGAGCCCAATGTGCAGATCTACAGCATCGATGTGCGCGGCGATCGCTCGTTGACCTTGCGCCACCAGCAACATGACCGCAAACCCCTGGGCGAATCCACGGAGGAAGTACTCAAGCACCTGCACCGCCTATGGGGCTTCGACATTCATTTGGAAACGCTGCAGGGCGACCAAGTGATGAAGACTCACCATGTACCGCCGCGCGGCGAGCATGGCGACAACGACTACGGCCGACTGGACCTGGCCGTCGTTCATCTCTGAAACAGCAAAGCCTCCATTGGCTAGGCACAGGCGGTATCCTGTGCGGCTAATGGAGGCTTTTTCATGAAAATCTACAAAGTCGGCGGTGCCGTGCGTGACCGCCTGCTGGGCATCAAGGTCACCGATGTTGACCGCGTCGTCGTGGGGGCGACCACCGAAGAGATGCTGGCCAAAGGTTTCAAACCCGTCGGCGCTGACTTCCCCGTGTTTCTCGACCCGAAAAATGGCGATGAATACGCCCTTGCCCGCACAGAGCGCAAGAGTGGCCGGGGTTATGGCGGCTTTGTGTTTCATGCGAGCCCAGAGGTGACGCTGGAAGAAGACCTGATCCGTCGCGACCTGACCATCAACGCCATGGCGGAAGACGATGAGGGTAATTTGACCGACCCTTATCATGGCCAGCATGATCTTGAAGCGCGCATCCTGCGCCACGTTTCCCCGGCGTTCGCCGAAGATCCGCTACGAGTACTCCGCGTTGCGCGCTTTGCTGCACGTTACGCGCACCTGGGTTTTACGGTCGCTCCGGAAACACTGGCGCTGATGCGTCAACTCAGCGAATCCGGCGAACTGGAAGCCCTGACGCCTGAGCGCAGCTGGAAAGAAATCTCCCGAGCGCTGATGGAAGACCAGCCCCAGGTGTTTATCCAAGTACTGCGCGACTGCAATGCATTGAAAACCTTGATGCCCGAAGTCGATGCACTGTTCGGCGTACCGCAACCTGAAGCCCATCACCCCGAAATCGACACGGGCATACACACTTTGAGCGTGCTGGAACAGGCCGCCCTGCATAAACAGCCGCTGACCGTACGTTGGGCCTGCCTGCTGCATGACTTGGGCAAGGGCCTGACGCCGGTGGATAAGTTACCGCAGCATATTGCTCACGAACACACCGGCTTGAAGCTGATCAAGGCCGTCAATGAACGCTTCAAAGTACCGAAGGACTGCCAGGAGCTGGCGCTGCTGGTGGGCCAATATCACACCCACGGCCATCGGGCGCTGGAGTTGAAAGCCTCGACGCTGCTGGAATTGCTGCAAAGTTTCGACGTTTACCGGCGGCCGCAGCGCTTTGAAGAGTTTGTGGTTGCGTGCGAGATGGATGCCCGAGGCCGAAAAGGCTTAGAGCAGCGAAGTTATCCACAGGCGGATTATTTGCGCGGGGCGGCGAAGGCGGCGCGCGAAGTGCCGGTGGCACCACTGCTGGAAAAAGGCTTCAAAGGCCCGGAACTGGGTGAAGCGCTCAAACGCGAACGCCTGAAAGCGCTGAAGGCCTACAAAGAACAGCCTATTTCCTAGACGCGGCCCTCCTGTGGTGAGGGCGCTTGCTCCCTCACCACAGCAAGCTCGGCGCCTACAAGAGCGCGTCTGGGGTGAGTTGCTGGCCTTGCCATTCAAACCCGACAGGCGCGAGCACTTGGTCGATTTGCGCATTGCGCCATAACTCAGCCAGGGTCTTGCCCACTTCAGGATGCACACGCTCTGGCGCCATCAACGACAGCGGCCACAGCACAAACGCGTTTTTCAGGATCTCTGCACGCGGCAGGACCAAACCATCGAAGTTACCCACCAGCTCGCCGTACAGCAGCACATCGATATCCAGCGGCAGGCCCTTGCGGTCCGGTGCATAGCGACCATTATCGGCCTCGATGAATTTCAACCGGCGATCCAGCTCCATCAGCGGCAGGTCGGTGTAGGCCGAGACCACCAGATTGAAGAACGGACCGCTCTTGATGCCCACCGGCTGGCTTTCGAACACTGGCGAGCAGCGCACATCCGTCAAAAAGCTCGCCAGCGCGTCAAGGCCGGCGCGCAGATGAGATTCGCGCTCGATATTGCTGCCTAGGCCAAGGTATACCTGAGTTAGCGACATCCGCGCTCGATCTCCACGCCCACACCCTTGGCAGCCGGCACGGCCCCCGGCTTGGTCAACTTGAGGTGCAGCCAAGGAATCTGGAACTCACTCATCAGTACTTGCGCCAGGCGCTCGGCGAAGGTTTCCACCAACTGGTACTGGGATTGCTCGGCAAATGCCTGGATGCGAGCGGACACGCTGGCGTAATCCAGTGCCAGGGTCAGGTCATCGCCAGCGGCGGCCGGGCGGTTATCCCAGGCGAAGCTCAGGTCCAGGCGCAGGCATTGGCGTATTCCGCGCTCCCAGTCGTAGGCCCCGATGACGGTGTCGACTTCCAGGCCTTCGATAAACACTCTGTCCAAGCACTCTTCTCCGCAGCACGACAAGGGCGCAATGCCCCGTTAGAATCAGGGCGTCCTCGCCCGGAATAGTTAGCATGTTTTGGTCACTGGCGATCCTCGCCTACCTGCTCGGCTCGCTGTCCTTCGCCATTTTGCTCAGCCGCCTGACGGGAAATCCCGATCCGCGAATGAGTGGCTCAGGCAATGCCGGCGCCACCAATATGTTGCGCCTGGCAGGTAAGAAGCTCGCCGTACTCACGCTGCTGGGCGACGTGTGCAAGGGCTTGCTGCCCGTGCTGATCGCCAGCCTCGCCGGCCTTACCCTGCAACAACAGGCCTGGATCGGCATATGCGCCGTCCTCGGCCATCTGTTTCCACTGTACTTCCGCTTTCGCGGTGGCAAAGGCGTCGCCACGGCAGCCGGCATGCTGCTGGGGATTTACCCACCGGCGGCGTTGCTGGCCGTACTTGCCTGGCTCCTGACGTTCTACCTGACCCGCACCAGCTCACTCGCCGCGCTGATCGCCACCCCGCTCACCCTTCCGCTGTTGGCCTGGCAAGAACCGGCGGCGTTGTTGCCGATGAGCGCACTGACACTGCTGATCGTCTGGCGCCACCGGGGCAATTTACGCGACCTGTTTGCCGGGCGCGAACGGCATTTTTAAATACGTTCGATGAGCCCGGCTCACGTTGCGGCCCTACAGCGGCGACAACTGCTCCATCGGCCAGCGCGCCTGCACACTGATCGCCAGGCTTTCGTGCTGACCCGCCTGTAAGCGTTGGCAACCGGCATAGGCGATCATCGCGCCATTGTCGGTGCAAAACTCTGGCCGCGCGTAGAAAACGTCGCCCTTCATCTCGCCGAGCATTTTTTCCAGTGACGTGCGCAACGCTTTGTTGGCGCTGACGCCGCCTGCGATCACCAGGCGCTTCATGCCCGCCTGTTTCAGGGCGCGCTTGCACTTGATGGTCAAAGTCTCCACCACCGCCTGCTGGAACGCCAGCGCGATGTCGCAACGGGCTTGCTCACTGTCGTCCCCGGCGCTGACGCTTTGCTGCCAGGTGTTCAGCGCAGAGGTTTTCAAACCACTGAAACTGAACATCAGGCCAGGCCGATCGCACATCGGGCGTGGGAAGGTATAACGGCCGGCAACGCCTTTTTCGGCAAGACGGGCGATTTCCGGGCCGCCGGGATAATTGAGGCCCATCATCTTCGCGGTCTTGTCGAACGCCTCACCGGCGGCGTCATCCAAGGACTCACCCAAAAGGGTGTATTGGCCGATTCCATCCACCTGAACCAGTTGCGTATGGCCGCCGGAAACCAACAAAGCGACGAACGGGAACTCAGGTGGCGTTTTTTCCAGCATGGGCGCCAATAAATGGCCTTCCATATGGTGCACACCGAGGGCTGGAATACCCCAGGCAAAAGCCAGCGCCTGGGCGCAAGAGGCCCCAACCAGCAGGGCTCCGACCAATCCAGGGCCAGCGGTGTAGGCGATCGCGTCGATCTCGGTCGGCACGCAACCGGCCTCATCCAGCACCTGGCGAATCAGGGGCAGCATGCGTTTGACGTGATCACGGCTGGCCAGCTCCGGCACAACGCCGCCATAGGCGCGGTGCAGGTCGATCTGACTGAACAGCGCATCGGCCAAGAGCCCGCGTTCACTGTCGTAAAGTGCGACACCGGTTTCGTCGCAGGAGGTTTCAAGTCCCAGTACTAGCATGGGTTTGCGCCTTGTAGAGGCTAGATTCGAAGGCGCGCATAATAGTCGCCACTCCCCCTCCCGACTAGCGGTTTTCGATCAGAGGCTTTGCATTCCGGGCAATGAGGGGTTAACATCCGCAACCCTTAAAAACCGACGACCTCAGCCGCGAATTTTTTGCGACGAGAACGTTGATCCCGGTAATGAAAGAAGGTAGCTCTGGATGCCAGCCGTCAAAGTTAAAGAGAACGAACCCTTCGACGTAGCTCTGCGTCGTTTCAAGCGCTCCTGCGAAAAAGCCGGTGTACTGGCTGAAGTTCGTAGCCGCGAATTTTATGAGAAGCCAACTTCTGAGCGTAAGCGTAAAGCAGCAGCCGCTGTTAAGCGTCACGCCAAGAAAGTTCAGCGCGAACAGCGCCGCGCCGTTCGTCTGTACTAATACACAGACGTCCGTAGCAAGCTTCTGCCAAGCCCGGCCCTCAGCCGGGCTAATGGCATTTGCGGATATCGCTTGATGCTTCACTGTTGACGCCGCACATGCGACTGAGACAACTGCTTCACACGTCAGGACTGGCTCTTTTGCCAGCGGTGCACGTCTCTTCTGACGAGCCTAACAAGGCTACTGACGCGCACACTTATTATTCAAGCAGGCGATCAACTGTATCGACTGTGCCCGACAATGCGCTTCCGAGGCCCGCCATTGGCCAAGACTGGAGGCCAGGGCAACATTTCCATGCCGAAAACCTGATTGAAATTAACGTCAGTGAATGATCGGCAGATACACTTCCTGAAAGCCCAAGCAGACAACCGATGATCGAGCCACACGATACGTGCGCTTGAGCACTTAGCGGGCCCTCACTTACACGCAGTGATGACGAGAACGCCATGGCCGGGCTAATTCCCCAGAGCTTTATTGACGACCTTCTGAACCGCACCGACATCGTCGATGTTGTCAGCTCGCGCGTGCAACTGAAAAAAGCCGGCAAGAACTACACCGCCTGCTGCCCGTTCCACAAAGAGAAAACCCCATCGTTCAGCGTCAGCCCCGACAAACAGTTCTACTACTGCTTCGGTTGCGGCGCAGGCGGTAACGCCCTGGGCTTTCTCATGGACCACGACAACCTGGATTTCCCCCAGGCGATCGAGGACCTGGCGAAAGCTGCCGGCATGGAAATCCCTCGCGAAGAAAGTGGCCGACCGCACAAACCGCGGCAACCCACTGATTCGCCGCTGTACCCACTGCTGACCGCCGCTGCCGACTTCTACCGTCAGGCGCTTAAAAGCCATCCGCAGCGCAAAGCCGCCGTCGACTACCTCAAGGGCCGCGGCCTCACCGGTGAAATCGCCCGTGACTTCGGCCTCGGCTTCGCCCCGCCCGGCTGGGACAACCTGTACAAGCACTTGAGCAGCGACACTCTCCAGCAAAAAGCCATGATCGACGCCGGCCTGCTGGTGGAAAACGCCGAAACCGGCAAACGCTATGACCGCTTCCGCGACCGCGTGATGTTCCCGATCCGCGACAGCCGTGGCCGCATCATCGCCTTTGGTGGTCGAGTACTGGGGGATGACAAGCCCAAGTACCTGAACTCCCCGGAAACCGCGGTATTCCACAAAGGCCAGGAACTCTACGGCCTGTTCGAGGCGCGCAAGAACAACCGCAACCTCGATGAGATCATCGTGGTTGAAGGCTATATGGACGTGATCGCGCTCGCCCAACAGGGCCTGCGCAACGCCGTGGCCACACTCGGCACCGCCACCAGCGAAGAGCACATGAAACGCCTGTTTCGCGTGGTGCCCAGCGTATTGTTCTGCTTTGACGGTGATCAGGCCGGCCGCAACGCCGCCTGGCGCGCGCTTGAAGCAACGCTGTCGAGCCTGCAGGACGGGCGTCGGGCACGCTTCCTGTTCCTGCCTGAAGGCGAAGACCCGGACACCTTGGTGCGCTCCGAAGGCACCGACGCGTTCCGCGCGCGCATCAATCAACATGCACAGCCCCTGGCAGACTATTTTTTCCAGCAACTGACCGAAGAGGCCGACCCGCGCTCCCTCGAAGGCAAGGCCCACATGGCCACCCTCGCGGCGCCGCTGATCGATAAAGTCCCAGGCGCCAACCTGAAATCACTGATGCGCATGCGCCTGCTGGAAATTACTGGACTGAGCGGCGAAGCCGTCAGCCAGCTGGTGCACAACGCACCGCAGGAGGCGCCGCCGACCTATGACCCAGGCATGGATTACGACGCTATGCCGGACTACTCCGACTTCCACCAACCGCAGGAGGCCTACACGCCCCAGCAGGAGTGGACACCGAAGAAGCCCGGCGCCGGCGGCAAGAAATGGGACAACAAACCCTGGAGCAAGAACGGCAAACGCGGTGATCGCGATGAGGCCTTCGCCCCGCGAACGCCTGTGGCCGTAGAAGCGCCAACGCTCATTGCGTTGCGTACGCTCATCCATCACCCGCAACTGGCGGGCAAGGTCGAGAGCGCCGACCATTTTGCCAACGCGAGCAACACCTACGCTCAGGTGCTGATCGCCTTGATCGAGGCGGTACAGAAAAACCCTAAGCTAAACTCAATTCAGCTGATGGCTCGTTGGCATGGCACCGAACAAGGCCGCCTATTGAAAGCACTCGCGGAAAAGGAGTGGCTAATTGACGGCGATAACCTTGAACAACAGTTTTTAGACACCATTACTAGGTTATCTGCGGGTCAGCACACGCAGACCCTCGATGAACTCATCAAGAGAGCAAGGCAGCCTGGATTATCGGCTGAAGAGCAAAATCAGATAGCAAAACAGATGCGCGACCTCTTAAAACAGAATGTTTCCGCATCAAACCCGACCTCAGCTGGCGTGTGAGGTCATAGCTCGGGTATAATCCTCGGCTTGTTTTTTGCCCGCCAAGACCTTCAGTGGATAGGGTGTTATGTCCGGAAAAGCGCAACAGCAGTCTCGTATCAAAGAGTTGATCGTTCTCGGTCGTGAGCAGGGTTACCTGACTTACGCGGAGGTCAACGACCACCTGCCTGAGGATATTTCAGATCCAGAGCAGGTGGAAGACATCATCCGCATGATTAACGACATGGGGATCAACGTATTCGAAGCTGCGCCAGATAAGGATTCTCTTATGCTGGCGGACGCCGATACCGACGAGGCTGCAGCTGAAGAAGCTGCTGCCGCGCTGGCTGCTGTGGAGACCGATATCGGTCGAACCACCGACCCTGTGCGCATGTATATGCGTGAAATGGGTACCGTCGAGCTGCTGACACGCGAAGGCGAAATCGAAATCGCCAAGCGTATCGAAGAGGGCATCCGTGAAGTGATGGGCGCAATCGCGCACTTCCCTGGCACGGTTGACCATATTCTCTCCGAGTACACACGCGTCACCACCGAAGGTGGTCGCCTGTCCGACGTGCTGAGTGGCTACATCGATCCGGACGACGGCATTGCGCCGCCTGCCGCCGAAGTGCCGCCGCCTGTCGACCCGAAAGGGGCGAAAGCCGACGACGATTCCGAAGACGACGATGCCGAAGCCAGCAGCGACGACGAAGATGAAGTTGAAAGCGGTCCGGATCCGATCGTGGCTGCCCAGCGTTTCGGTGCGGTTTCCGATCAAATGGAAATCACCCGCAAGGCGCTGAAAAAGCACGGTCGCAGCAATAAGCTGGTTATTGCCGAGCTGGTGGCGCTGGCCGAACTGTTCATGCCGATCAAGCTGGTACCGAAGCAATTCGAAGGCCTGGTTGAGCGTGTTCGCAGTGCCCTTGAGCGTCTGCGTGCACAAGAGCGTGCGATCATGCAGCTCTGTGTCCGTGATGCGCGCATGCCGCGTGCCGACTTCCTGCGCCAGTTCCCGGGCAACGAAGCTGACGAAAGCTGGTCCGACGGCCTCGCCAAAGGCAAAGGCAAATACGCCGAAGCCATTGGTCGCCTGCAGCCGGACATCATTCGCTGCCAGCAAAAGCTGATCGCACTGCAGACCGAAACCGGTCTGACGGTTGCCGAGATCAAGGACATCAACCGTCGCATGTCGATCGGTGAGGCCAAGGCCCGCCGCGCGAAGAAAGAGATGGTCGAAGCGAACTTGCGTCTGGTGATCTCCATCGCCAAGAAGTACACCAACCGTGGCCTGCAATTCCTCGACTTGATCCAGGAAGGCAACATCGGCTTGATGAAGGCTGTGGACAAGTTTGAATACCGTCGTGGCTACAAGTTCTCGACTTATGCCACTTGGTGGATCCGTCAGGCGATCACTCGCTCGATCGCCGACCAGGCCCGCACCATACGTATTCCGGTGCACATGATCGAGACCATCAACAAGCTGAACCGCATTTCCCGGCAGATGTTGCAGGAAATGGGTCGTGAACCGACCCCGGAAGAGCTGGGCGAACGCATGGAAATGCCTGAGGACAAAATCCGCAAGGTATTGAAGATCGCGAAAGAGCCGATCTCCATGGAAACGCCGATTGGTGATGACGAAGACTCCCATCTGGGTGACTTCATCGAAGACTCGACTATGCAGTCGCCAATCGATGTCGCCACCGTTGAGAGCCTTAAGGAAGCGACTCGCGACGTACTCTCAGGCCTCACTGCTCGTGAAGCCAAGGTACTGCGCATGCGTTTCGGCATCGACATGAATACCGACCACACCCTTGAGGAAGTCGGTAAGCAGTTTGACGTGACCCGTGAACGGATCCGTCAGATCGAAGCCAAGGCGCTGCGCAAGTTGCGCCACCCGACGCGAAGCGAGCATCTGCGCTCCTTCCTCGACGAGTGATACCAAAACCCCCGGCCCAGGCCGGGGGTTTTGTTTTGTATCGATAAAACCTTCCGTAATCCCCCTCCCCCGTAATGCCCGTCTACACTCGAAACATTCCCCGTGCCATAACGAGACCGTTATGCCCAGACTGCCGGCTGTGTTTTTACTGTGGCTGCTGACCTGGACCGCAACGGCTGGCGCGTTGAGTCTTAGCGATGATGAGCGCGGCTGGCTGGCGGACCATCAGGAGTTGCGCCTGGGAGTGGACGCGTCATGGCCACCCTTTGAATACCATGACGAAGATGGCCGCTACCAAGGCCTGGCGGCGGATTACGTGCGCCTGATCCAGGATCGCCTCGGCGTGCGGGTCAAGTTGATTGAGCCGGCGAACTGGAGCGCCTTGCTGGAGCAGGCCCGGAACAACCAAATCGACCTGCTGCCTGGCATCATGTCCACGCCGGAACGCCAGCGCTACATGGCGTTTACCCGCCCGTACCTTGATTTCCCCATCGTCATCCTGGCCCACGAAGGCGGCGCGAAACCACGCACCCTTAAGGACCTCTACGGATTGAAGATTGCCGTTGTGGAAAACTACGCGCCCCATGAGTTGCTCCGCACCCAACATCCCGACCTCAACCTGGTGGCCATGCCGAATGTCAGCTCGACCCTGCAAGCCTTAGCCACCGATGAGGTGGATGCGGTGGTCGGCGACCTGGCCTCAAGTGTCTGGAGCCTGCGCCAACTCAAGCTCGACGGTTTGTACGTCAGCGGTGAAACGCCCTACCGTTACCAACTGGCGATGGGCGTACCGCGCGACAACAAAGTACTGGTGGGCATCCTCGATAAGGTACTGGCCGACCTCAGCCCGGACGAAACCGATGCGATCCAACAACATTGGGTCGGTAGCTTTACCGACCACCGCACCTTCTGGAGGGATCTGCTGACTTACGGCCTGCCTGCGGTACTGTTGCTGAGCACCGTGCTGGCCGTGGTGATTCGGATCAATCGTCGGCTCAGTTCGGAAATTTCCCGACGCGTCGCCCTCGAACAGCAACTGCGCAGCAGCGAATATCACTATCGCGGCTTGGTGGAAAGCCTGTCCGCCATCGCCTGGGAAGCCAGTATCACCGACTTCACCTACAGCTATGTTTCGCCCCACGCTGAGGAATTACTGGGTTATCCGCGCGCCCACTGGCTGATCCCGGGGTTCTGGCGCAACATCATTCACCCTGCCGACCTGATCCGCACCGAAGCCTACTGCTACCAGGAAACCCGGGCCAATCGCGACCACAGCGTCGACTACCGGGTGATCACCGCAGATGGGCGCTGCTTGTGGGTGCGCGACATCGTCAGCCTGATCGAGCACGGCCATGAGCCCGTACTGCGCGGCTTGATGATCGATATCAGCGAGGCCAAGCGCACTGAAGAAGCCTTGCAACTGTCCGAGCAAAAATTCGCCTCGGTGTTCCAGCAATGCCCAGACATGCTAGTGATCGCACGGCTGTCTGATGGCTGCTTGCTGGAGGTGAACAAGGCGTTCGAAGACCAGATTGGCCTGACGGCGGAACAGGTCGTCGGCAAAACCGCCACCGAACTGAATATCTGGGGCATCCAGGGTGTCGGCCCCGACCTGCTGCAACGGGTGCAGACCACCAGCATCCGCAACCTCGAAATGCCCTTTCTGCGCAGCAATGGCCAAGCCTTCATCGGGCTGATTTCCGCCGAGCCGTTCCAATTGGACACCACCGAGGCCATCGTGGTGGCGGTGCGAGACATCACTCAACTCAAGGAAACCCAGCAACAACTGCAAACCTCCGAAGAGAAATTCGCCAAGGCCTTCCACGCCTCGCCCGACGGCTTGCTGCTGAGCCGACAGAGCGATGGACTGTTGATTGAAGTGAACGATGGTTTCAGTCGAATCACGGGCTTCACCAGCGCAACATCCCTCGACCAATCAACCCTGGACCTAGGCATCTGGGTCGACCTCAACGAACGCAAACACATGCTGGAACTGATGCAGCGCGATGGCTTTGTGCGTGATTTCATCTGCCATATTCGTCGCAACGATGGGCAGATTCGCCTGTGCGAGTTGTCCAGCCGCCCACTGCCTATCGGCGACGAAGACTGCATGCTGACCATTGCGCGGGACATCACCGAACGCCAACTGATGCAGGAAAAACTGCAACAGGCCGCCACGGTGTTCGAAAGCACGGCCGAAGGCGTCTTGATCACTGATATCCGGCAGAACATCAGCGCCGTCAACCGCGCCTTCACCGAGATAACCGGCTACAGCGAGGCCGAAGCCCTCGGCCATACGCCGCGCCTGCTTGCCTCCGGCCTGCATGACAGCGCCTTCTACGCGGCGATGTGGCACCAACTGACAGCTCAAGGGCATTGGCAGGGCGAGATCTCCAACCGACGCAAGAACGGCGAGCTGTACCCCAGCTGGCTGACGATCAGCGCCGTGCGTAATCGCGATCAGTTGATCACGCACTTCGTCGCGGTGTTTGCCGACATCTCCAGCCTCAAGCTTGCCCAGGCCCGCCTCGATTACCAGGCGCATCACGATCCATTGACCGGCCTGCCCAACCGCACTTTGTTCGAAAACCGATTGCTGGTCGCCCTCAATGGGCATCAAGAAACCGGCAAACAGGGCGCCGTACTGTTTCTCGATCTGGACCGTTTCAAACACATCAACGACAGCCTCGGCCACCCGATCGGCGACTTGCTGCTCAAAGACGTCGCGGCGCGCCTCAAGGAACAACTGCGCGACATCGACACCGTTGCTCGCCTGGGCGGCGACGAGTTCATCATCCTGCTCCCCGGCCTGCAGCACCCCAGCGACGCCCAATACCTGGCCAATAAACTGCTGGCCTGCTTCACCCCACCCTTCCAGGCAGGTGAACACGAGTTCTTCATCAGCGCCAGCATCGGCACCAGCCTGTACCCGCAGGACGGTACCGACGTCGCGACGCTGGTCAAAAATGCCGACGCTGCGATGTACCGCTCCAAGGCCAAGGGACGTAACCGGGTCGAAAGCTATACCCGCGACCTTACTGCGCAGGCCAACGAACGCGTGGCGCTCGAACATGAACTGCGCCGCGCCATCGAGCGCGATGAACTGACCCTGTACTACCAGCCAAAACTGAGCCTGAATACTCAAGCACTGATCGGCGCCGAAGCGCTGATCCGCTGGCGCCATCCCACCTTTGGCGACGTGCCGCCCGAACACTTCATTGCCCTCGCCGAAGAGAACGGCATGATCCTGCAGATCGGTGACTGGGTGCTGGAACAGGCCTGCCGACAAATGCATGCCTGGCAAGGCACTTTCGACGCATTTGGCCCGCTGTCGGTCAACCTGGCCGGCGCCCAACTGCGTCACCCCGGCTTGCTGGCTCGCATCGAACAGCTATTGCACGACTACCGGCTCGACCCAGGCTGCCTGCAACTGGAGATCACCGAGAACTTCATCATGAGCCAGGCCGAAGAAGCGCTGGAGGTACTGCACCAGCTCAAAGACCTGGGCGTACAACTGGCCATCGATGATTTTGGCACCGGCTATTCATCCCTCAGCTACCTCAAACGCCTGCCGCTGGACTTCCTCAAGATCGATCAATCCTTCGTCCGCGGCCTGCCCGACGACCCACACGACGCAGCGATCGTGCGCGCCATTATCGCCCTGGGCCACAGCATGCAATTCACTATCATCGCCGAAGGCGTGGAGAACCCGGCACAGCAAGCCTTCCTGGCTGCCGAAGGCTGCGAACAGATGCAAGGCTACATCGTCAGCCTGCCGCTACCGCCCGAGCTTTTTGCCGCGACCTTTCTTCGTATGAGCATTAAGGATTTTTCGGATAGCACAGCGGGGAAACCATCGCTATAATCCGCGACCTACTGAGGGCCTATAGCTCAGTTGGTTAGAGCAGGGGACTCATAATCCCTTGGTCGTAGGTTCGAGTCCTACTGGGCCCACCACTTTGAAAGCCACGCACTGCGTGGCTTTCGTCGTTTCTAGGGCTTGGAAAACTCAAGCCGAAACATTGCAAAAAAGTGGTTCCGTCCAAGATTCGTCCAATCTCATTTTTCGACGGCTGAATTCTCGGCCACTTTTTAATCATGATCCTTCTCGAAAATGCCCGCTAAGGGTTTAACGAAACGACCTCTGCCATGTGTCCAGGGCTGAAGTGCGCGTACTGTTGAGTCATGGCCAAGGTCGAATGCCCAAGCACACGCTGCAGCGTCAGGATGTCGCCACCATTCATCATCTAGTGACTGGCGAAAGTATGGCGTAACACACCTAACGTCTCCAAAACCGACGCGCTCGATGTGTTGTTAACGGGGAGTTGGCTTGCTGGCGATGAGGCCCGTGCAGACGTCAAATTCCCCGGGGCCTTACATCAAAGACCATTTGCATCTTAGTCACCGCGTGTAGAAAATCATCGTCTTTTTGCACGAATGGATACGCGCATGAAGTTTGAGAAGACCACGCAGTACAGGTCCGCGGAAGGGATCGTCTTCAATCTGTCTCAAATCACCCTCATGGAAAGCGACCGAGGTCGCCTGCGCGAGTTGCACTTTGGCGAAGCGAAACGCGCCCATTACCAAGTTAACGGCATGGTCGTCGATATGTACGACCGAATGCAGGCTCGAAACCTGCCATGCCTGCTGAAAGTCTGCATTTCCAATCCCCTCACCCGGCAGCAGGCCGATGCTATCAGCACTATGCGGGGCAACGTCGCCAAGGGAATTGCTGCGGCCTCAGGTGGCGTTGCCGGCAAGGTAGGTGCGTTGGGCGGGCCGCTCATTGGCTGGGCTTCAGGTGCAGTGGTGACGACAGGTGTCAACTGGTACCTCAAAGGGGCCCTGCCGAACCTGCATGCAGGTGACGTGCTGGTCAGCATCGAGGGAGAGGTCCATGGCGGGATTGGCCCACAGCGCTCTGTCGTGACGCTGGTCATCAAGGTCTGAGGAAGTGCACATGCCCTACATCATGCAAACTGTCGTCCTTCTGGTGCTGGGCGCGATCCTCGTTCAGTTTCTGAAACCATACATGCTGCGCAAGTGGCTGGGTTTGGCCCTACTGGCAACGGGCTTGGTCAGCATCTTCAAGGTTGGTGAGCAGCAGGTGCTGGGCTTTGACCTGGAGCTGCTAGCACTGCTGGCCGTGCCGCTGGGCGTGGTGCTATTCCTGACGCGGCGGCGGTTCACGGAGGGGGACTGAAGCCCCGGCACGATTTCTCGGTGCCGTCTCTGACCCAAATCAGATGGGATAACAGTCGATCAACAGCGCGTTGATCGATGATCTTAGCGTTGGACCTTGCCGGCGGATTGGGGGTTACTTTGAACATACTGGTAACGCCTAACGTAGGTTAGATGCCGCCAAAATCACTGCTAAATGATGAATGGCGGCTGTAACGCAGGCCAGGTGCAGTCGTAAATGTGTAATACCACATTGACCAGCCTCGCGAACTCAGCGGACGCGTCCTAATTCTGATCCTAGACAGCACGGATCTAGCGCACATGAAAGGTCGCCGCAATCGCCAACCTTTAAAGTCAGACTATAGGCATGCCCCGGGCCAAGCCGCGTTTTGCTTCTCGATCTGTGAATGGAACGTGGTTTGGAGCTGCGAGGCGAATTGCGAAACTCAAAGGCCGTAAAAACCGTACAACCACGCTACAGCACTCAGCTTGAGCCACTCACTCTGAATTACGCTCAACACCAAGTAATACGGGGCATCCAGCCATGCCAACCTACGTTCACCTAAGAACGCCTTCTCTAGGCATACCAGTTCGCCCAGCAACTCATAATGTCTTGGTCGTAGGTTCGAGTCCTACTGGGCCCACCAAACTTAAAAGCCGCGCAATGCGCGGCTTTTGTGTGTCTGGAAGCCTGTAATATGCTCCCCATCGCCGCCCATACCGGAGCCCCCCCCTTGCCCGCCCTTGATGAAATCGACCGCCAACTAATAGCCGCCCTGCAAATCAACGCCCGCGAAAGCGTGGCCATGCTTGCCCGGCAGTTGGGCATCGCGCGCACCACGGTGACCTCACGCCTGGCGCGCCTGGAGAAAACCCAGGTGATCACCGGTTATGGTGTGCGTCTCGGCCAGCGGGTGGTGGACGGTGGTTTGCAGGCGTATGTGGGCATCACCGTGCAGGCACGCTCGGGTAAAGAAGTGTTGCGCAGACTGAGTGCCATGGCGCAGGTGCAACAGTTGTGCGCGGTCAGTGGCGAGTTCGATTACGTGGCCTGGCTGCGCACTGACTCGCCGGAGCAGTTGGACCAATTACTCGACCAGATCGGCAGTGTGGCCGGCGTGGAGAAAACCACGACCTCAATCATCTTGAGTAACAAATTGGATCGCGGTCAGCCAATCTGACCACCAATTTCGTCATTACGACTAAAAACAGTCCAATCCGACGACACTTTGCGTCTTATTAACGAACGCTACGCTCCCTAAACTGGCTGCCATCTTTTCCTATACTCAGCGGGTCACGTCCGCCCAGTCGCCAGTAAGGTCAGCCATGAGCATTCCGTCCAGCACCATCAGCAAGACCAATCGCCACCCTGCAGACGGTAAGAAACCCATCACCATCTTTGGCCCGGATTTTCCGTTTGCCTTTGATGATTGGATCGAGCACCCGGCCGGCCTGGGCAGCATCCCCGTCGCCAACCATGGCGCCGAAGTGGCGATCGTCGGTGCAGGGATCGCGGGCCTGGTTGCCGCCTACGAGCTGATGAAACTGGGCCTCAAGCCGGTGGTGTATGAAGCTTCGAAAATGGGCGGCCGCCTGCGCTCCCAAGCCTTTGAAGGCGCCGAAGGCATCATCGCCGAACTGGGTGGCATGCGCTTCCCGGTGTCGTCCACCGCGTTCTACCACTACGTGGACAAACTCGGCCTGGAAACCAAACCCTTCCCCAACCCGCTGACGCCAGCCTCCGGCAGCACGGTGATTGACCTGGAAGGCCAGACTCACTACGCACAAAAACTGTCCGATCTTCCTGCACTGTTTCAAGAAGTCGCCGACGCCTGGGCCGACGCCTTGGAAGCCGGCTCGCAGTTCGGCGATATCCAGCAAGCCATCCGCGACCGTGACGTGCCACGCCTCAAAGAGCTGTGGAATAAGCTGGTGCCACTGTGGGACGACCGCACCTTCTACGACTTCGTTGCCACGTCGAAGGCTTTCGCCAAGTTGTCGTTTCACCATCGCGAAGTATTCGGCCAGGTCGGTTTCGGCACTGGCGGCTGGGATTCGGACTTCCCCAACTCGATGCTGGAACTCTTCCGCGTGGTGATGACCAACTGCGACGATCACCAACACTTGGTCGTCGGCGGCGTGGCCCAGGTGCCGATGGGCATTTGGCGCCATGTGCCGGAGCGTTGCGCCCACTGGCCGGCCGGCACTAGCCTCAGTTCGTTGCACCGTGGTGCGCCGCGGGCCGGGGTGAAACGCATCGCTCATGCCGCCGACGGCCGCTTTGCCGTCACCGACAACTACGGCGACACCCGCGAATACGCCGCCGTGCTGACCACCTGCCAAAGCTGGCTGCTGACCACCCAGATCGAATGCGACGAAACCCTGTTCTCGCAAAAGATGTGGATGGCCCTGGACCGCACCCGCTACATGCAGTCATCAAAAACGTTCGTGATGGTTGACCGCCCGTTCTGGAAAGACAAAGACCCGGAAACCGGCCGCGACCTGATGAGCATGACCCTCACGGATCGCCTGACCCGTGGCACTTATCTGTTCGACAATGGTGACGATAAGCCGGGGGTGATTTGCCTGTCTTACTCGTGGATGAGCGATGCACTGAAGATGCTGCCGCAGCCCATCGATAAACGCGTGAAACTGGCCCTCGACGCGCTGAACAAGATCTACCCGAAAGTCGACATCAAGGCGCGCATCATCGGCGACCCGATCACGGTGTCCTGGGAAGCCGACCCGCATTTCCTCGGTGCCTTCAAAGGTGCATTGCCCGGTCACTATCGCTATAACCAGCGTATGTATGCGCACTTCATGCAGAAAGACATGCCCGCCGAGCAACGTGGGATTTTTATCGCAGGTGACGACGTTTCCTGGACCCCGGCCTGGGTCGAAGGCGCAGTGCAAACCTCATTGAACGCGGTATGGGGCATCATGACCCACTTCGGCGGCAGTACTCATCCGGAGAACCCAGGGCCGGGTGATGTGTTCGACGAAATCGGGCCGATCGCCCTGGCCGAATAAGGAGCTGAGCATGCGTGTTGCCCTTTACCAATGCCCACCACTGCCGCTGGACGTGGCCGGCAACCTCAAGCGCCTGCACCAACTGGCCCATGAAGCGTGCGGCGCCGATGTGCTGGTGCTGCCGGAGATGTTTCTCAGCGGCTACAACATCGGCGCTGAAGCGGTTGGCGCGTTAGCTGAAGCGCAAGACGGGCCATCCGCACAGGCGATTGCCGAACTGGCCAAAGGCGCCGGGCTTGCCATTCTGTACGGTTACCCGGAACGTGCCGAGGACGGCCAGCTCTACAACGCCGTGCAGTTGATCGACGCCCATGGCCAGCGCCTGTGCAACTACCGCAAGACGCATCTGTTTGGCGATTTGGACCACTCGATGTTCAGTGCCGGTGACGACGATTTCCCGCTGGTGGAACTCAACGGTTGGAAGCTTGGATTCCTGATCTGCTACGACCTGGAGTTCCCGGAAAACACCCGGCGCCTGGCCCTTGCCGGTGCCGAGTTGATCCTGGTGCCCACCGCCAATATGGTGCCGTTCGACTTTGTGGCCGATGTCACCGTGCGGGCGCGGGCCTTCGAGAACCAATGCTATGTGGCCTACGCCAATTACTGCGGGCACGAAGGCGAGATCCTGTACTGCGGGCAAAGTAGCATCGCTGCACCGAACGGCGAGCGTATAGCCCAGGCTGGCCTGGATGAAGCCTTGATTGTCGGTACGCTGGAGCGCCAATCGATCATCAATGCGCGCGCCGCCAATCACTATCTGCATGACCGCCGCCCCGAGTTGTACGGCGCGCTGTACAAGCCCTGACCCGACGGGTTGGGTAGCGGTTTGTTAATATAGCCACTTCCTATGTTTCGGAAGTGCCCATGCCTGCGCCGGCCCACCCTCATCACCTTCACCTGACCCTGGCCAATGGCTTGCGGGTTTCCTTGCATCATGCCCCGCGTTTGAAGCGTTGCGCTGCCGTTTTGCGGGTGTCGGCCGGCAGCCATGACGTGCCATTGGCCTGGCCGGGGTTGGCTCACTTTCTGGAACATTTGTTGTTTCTCGGCACCGAGCGTTTTCCCACCACAGAGGGGTTGATGGCCTACGTGCAGCGTCATGGGGGCCAAGTCAATGCGAGCACCCGTGAGCGCACCACGGCTTTCTTCTTTGAGCTGCCGGCGTCAACGTTTACGAGTGGCCTGGAGCGCTTGGCCGACATGCTGTCCCATCCACGCCTGGCGCTGGAGGATCAGCTACGCGAGCGCGAGGTGTTGCACGCAGAGTTTGTCGCCTGGTCCCAGGATGTCGGGGCGCAGCAACAAGTCGCGTTGCTGCAAGGCCTGGCCGCAGACCATCCGCTGCGGGGTTTTCATGCGGGCAACCGCGACAGCTTGCCGGTGGAGCGTGAGGCATTTCAGCAGGCATTGCGGGAATTCCACGCGCATTTCTATCAGAGCGGGCAGATGACGCTGAGCCTGGCCGGCCCACTGTCGCTGGATGAACTGCAAAGCCTGGCACAGCAGTTCAGTGAGCAACTGACCTCAGGACCTCTACGCCCACAATCTGCGCCACCGGCTTTGATGAAGGGTGAAGCGCGGAGCTATCAGCACATCGCCAATGACCACCTGCACCACGTCATCACTTGTGACGCGCCGCGTGAAGCACTGGATTTTCTCTGTGCCTGGCTGAATGCCTCGGCACCCGGCGGATTGCTGGCTGAACTGAAAGCGCGGCAACTGGCCAGTGCACTGCAGGCGTCGGTGCTTTATCACTTCGCCGGGCAAGCTGTGTTGGATATCGACGTCACGCTCAGCGCCCAAGATAAGTCGGCTACGCAGATAGAGGCGTTGCTGCACGATTGGCTGAGCTTTTTCGCACAGAGGGATTGGACTTCACTACGGGAAGAGTTCGCGCTGTTGGCCGTTCGTCAACGACAGGTCCAAGGCGCGCTGGCCTTGGCCAGACACGACAGCCAGGCTCTTTCGGAACAGGATGTCGTCGCCCTCAAAGCCATGCTTGGTTCGCTGCGGCTGCCACCCTCCGCGCACACTTGGCAACTGCCGCCGAACAACCCGTTCCTACGACCATCAGTCAAGGAAGAACGCGCCGGCCTGATTCGCGGCCAGACCAGCGCACACCGGGGGTTGCGCACCTTCGCCCAGGATCGCTCCCGCGGACGTCGGGAGGTGTCGGCATTGAACTTCAGCCAGGCGCTGGCGGATGACAGTGGTGAAGGTGCACTGTATTTGCAATGGCAGTCGGCCCCCACCGGCCTGGAGAGCGCATTGCAGGCGTTGCGTGAAAATGCGCGTCAGGCGGGTGTCGAATTGTCGTTCGAAAGCCTGGGCAATGACGCGCTGGTAAAAATGATAGGGCTGCTGGAACCCATACCCTCCGTGCTGGACGTGTTGGCGCAGAGTCTGATTCAACCGCAAGAGGCGCAACCTGCCTCACCGCCGATGATCGCCATTCGGGAGTTGCTCAAAGCCCTGCCCGCTTGCTGCACCGTTATCACGCCTCGTTCTGAATCGTGGGCCACCGCATGTTGGCAAGGCCTGGGACTGGGGTTTCCTGCCGCGTATGAGGCCGCTGTCAAAGCAGCAGCCGCCCGACTGCCCGGGCAACCCGCAAACATAAATCACAGGGTGCCATCCCTCAGCGGCCAACGTATCTGGCATGAAGTGAAAACCGACTCCAACGACGCCGCCCTGCTGCTTTTTTGCCCAACACCCGGTCAATCCCTGGCGGACGAGGCCGCGTGGCGACTGCTCGGCCATCTGCTCCAAGGGCCGTTCTACCAAAAGCTACGGGTAGAACTGCAAATCGGCTACGCCGTGTTCAGCGCCATCCGGCAGATAAACGGCCAGACCGGCCTGCTATTCGGCGTACAGTCCCCCAGCGTTTCCCTGGAAGGCATCGCCGAGCACCTGCAAACCTTCCTGGCGCAACTGCCAGCACTGATCAATGGCTGCGACGACCTCGGCAACCTGGATCTGGCGCAACAATTTTCAGCGCAGGCACTGCCCAATGCTCAAGCTGCCGACCTGCTCTGGCACGCCCATCTGGCTGGCCATCCGTCGGGTTATCTGGAACAACTGCAATCCCAGATCCAAGCCTGTAGCCTCGAAGCGTTGCAACTGGCCGCCCAGCAATTGAACGACGCCACAGGCGGCTGGCGCTGCGTCGCCAACGGCGCGCGCATTTCGGCTACCTGGCAAGCGGCAGACTGATCATTGCCGCCCTTGCAAAAGGCTTTTTCCACCAAGACAGCGCTAACTTTAAAATAATTGCGTAACATTCCCACGCATACCTGTGAACATCTCCGACTGGAGGTGGACTATATGTATTACTTGGTAGTGAACGTCCCATCCCTTCGTAGGAGTAAGAACATGACTTGGTCCAAACCTGCTTACACTGATCTGCGCATCGGTTTCGAAGTCACCATGTACTTCGCCAGCCGTTAATCCGCTGGGTAATACAACGCCTCGGTTCGCCCGGGGCGTTTTTGTTTTGAGCTTGATGGAGCGACCATGTTTGTCCAGATTTTAGGTTCCGCCGCCGGCGGTGGTTTCCCGCAGTGGAACTGCAACTGCGTGAACTGCGCTGGTTTGCGCGATGGCAGCCTGCGGGCGCAAGCGCGTACCCAGTCATCCATCGCGATCTCCGACGATGGTGTGAATTGGGTGCTGTGCAATGCCTCGCCGGATATCCGCGCGCAACTCCAGAGCTTCGCGCCGATGCAACCGGGCCGCGCCCTGCGTGACACCGGCATCAGCGCGATCATCCTGATGGACAGCCAGATCGACCACACCACCGGCCTGTTGAGCCTGCGCGAGGGTTGCCCGCACCAGGTGTGGTGCACCGACATGGTCCATGAAGACCTGAGCACCGGCTTCCCGCTGTTCACCATGCTGACCCACTGGAACGGCGGCCTGGCCTGGAACCGCATCGACCTGGACGCCAGCTTCAGCATCCCGGCCTGCCCCAACCTGCGTTTCACCCCGCTGCCACTGCGCAGCGCCGCACCGCCTTATTCGCCACACCGTTTCGACCCGCACCCCGGTGACAATATCGGCCTGATCGTCGAAGACCTGCGCACCGGCGGCAAACTGTTCTACGCCCCAGGCCTGGGCAAGGTCGACGCGCCACTGCTGGAAATCATGGCCGGCAGCGACTGCCTGCTGGTGGACGGCACGATGTGGGATGACGATGAAATGCAGCGCCGGGGTGTCGGCACCCGCACCGGCCGCGAGATGGGCCACCTGGCACAGAACGGCCCCGGTGGCATGCTCGAGGTGCTGGAGCAATTGCCCGAGCAGCGCAAGGTGCTTATCCATATCAACAACACCAACCCGATCCTTGATGAAGACTCCCCCGAGCGAGCGGAATTGGTGCGGCGCAATGTCGAAGTGGCGTACGACGGCATGAGCATTGAATTGTAGGAGCAGACAATATGACTGACGCACCGCTAACGCCCGCCGAATTTGAAGCAGCCCTGCGCGCCAAGGGCGCCTTCTACCATATCCATCACCCGTATCACGTGGCGATGTACGAAGGCCGTGCCACCCGTGAACAAATCCAGGGCTGGGTCGCCAACCGTTTCTACTATCAGGTGAACATCCCGCTGAAGGACGCCGCGATCCTGGCCAACTGCCCGGACCGTGAAATACGTCGCGAGTGGATCCAGCGTCTGCTCGACCACGATGGCGCACCGGGTGAAGACGGCGGTATCGAAGCCTGGCTGCGTTTGGGCCAAGCGGTCGGCCTCGACCCTGACCAGTTGCGTTCCCAGGAACTGGTGCTGCCCGGCGTGCGCTTTGCGGTAGACGCCTACGTGAACTTTGCGCGCCGCGCCAATTGGCAGGAAGCCGCCAGCAGCTCGTTGACCGAGCTGTTCGCGCCGCAGATCCACCAGTCGCGCCTCGACAGCTGGCCACAGCATTACCCGTGGATCGACCCAGCCGGTTATACGTATTTCCGCACCCGCCTGGGCCAGGCCCGGCGCGATGTGGAGCACGGGTTGGCGATCACCCTGCAGCACTACACCACCCGTGACGGCCAAGAGCGCATGCTGGAAATTCTCCAGTTCAAACTGGACATCCTGTGGAGCATGCTGGATGCCATGAGCATGGCCTATGAACTCAAACGCCCGCCGTATCACAGCGTGACCGAGCAGCGGGTGTGGCATAAAGGGATCACCCTATGAGCTTTGATCGCAGCAAAAAACCCACCTGGCGCCAGGGCTATCGTTACCAGTACGAGCCTGCGCAAAAAGGCCATGTGCTGCTGTATCCCGAGGGCATGATCAAGCTCAACGACAGCGCCGCACTGATTGGTGGTTTGATCGACGGCGAGCGCGACGTGACCGCGATCATCGCCGAGCTGGATAAACAATTCCCCGGCGTACCCGAGCTCGGCGAAGACATCGAGCAATTCATGGAGGTCGCCCGTGCTGAGCACTGGATCACCCTTGCCTGAAAAGCCAGCCATCGGACTGCCGCTGTGGCTGCTGGCTGAGCTGACCTACCGCTGCCCGTTGCAGTGCCCGTACTGCTCCAACCCGCTGGATTTTGCCGAGCAGGGCAAGGAGCTGAGTACCGAGCAGTGGATCAAGGTGTTTCGTGAGGCTCGCGAGATGGGCGCCGCACAACTGGGGTTTTCCGGCGGTGAGCCGCTGGTGCGCCAGGACCTCGCCGAGCTGATCGCAGAGGCGCGCAAGTTGGGTTTCTACACCAACCTGATCACTTCCGGCATCGGCTTGACCGAGCAGAAAATCAGCGATTTCAAGAAGGCTGGCCTGGACCATATCCAGATCAGTTTCCAGGCCAGCGACGAACAGGTGAACAACCTGCTGGCCGGCTCGAAAAAAGCTTTCGCGCAAAAACTGGAAATGGCCCGTGCGGTGAAAGCCCACGGCTACCCGATGGTGCTGAACTTCGTCACCCATCGGCACAACATCGACAAGATCGACCGCATCATTGAGCTGTGCATTGCGTTGGAAGCGGACTTTGTCGAACTCGCCACCTGCCAGTTCTACGGCTGGGCGCAGCTCAATCGTGTGGGGTTGCTGCCGACCCGGGAACAGCTGGTGCGCGCCGAACGCATCACCAATGAATACCGCGCCAAGCTGGAAGCCGAAGGCCACCCATGCAAGCTGATCTTCGTCACCCCGGATTACTACGAGGAGCGTCCGAAAGCCTGCATGAACGGCTGGGGCAGTATTTTTCTGACAGTCACGCCAGACGGCACCGCCCTACCCTGCCATGGCGCACGACAGATGCCGGTGCAATTTCCCAACGTGCGTGACCACAGCATGCAGCACATCTGGTACGACTCGTTTGGCTTCAACCGCTTTCGCGGTTACGACTGGATGCCCGAGCCGTGCCGTTCATGCGACGAAAAGGAAAAAGACTTCGGCGGCTGCCGTTGCCAGGCCTTCATGCTCACAGGGGATGCGAGCAATGCCGACCCGGTGTGCAGCAAGTCCGAGCAGCACGGCATCATCCTGCAGGCGCGGGAAGAAGCCGAACACGCGACCCAGACCATCGAGCAGTTGGCCTTTCGCAATGAGCGCAACTCACGGCTCATCGCAAAAGGCTGACGGCCTCAGCGCTTGGCGATGATGTACACCGCGTGGATAACGCCTGGGAAGTAACCGCACAGGGTCAGCAAGATGTTCAGCCAGAACGCGCCGCCGAGACCCACTTGCAGGAACACACCCAGTGGCGGCAGCAGAATGGCGATGATGATACGAATGATGTCCATGGGTAAGCTCCGAAAAATCGGCTCGTGCGAGCCGTGTAGCTAATCGACCTTGGGCGTTCGTGAGGGTTCAGTGGGATCTGGCGTTGGGCCATCCAGACAAAAAAACGCCCCCAACCAAAAGAATCAGGCTGGAGGCGTCGCGTAGACCGCGAGACGGTTCAGGAATAGGGATTAAACGGCGATGCCCTTGCGGCATTGCAACTGCCCGGTGCGCACCCGGGAAAAGGCACGGGCCAGGCGCAGGAGCATTTCGTCGATGTTACTTTTGCTCACCGTCAGGGCCGGGGTGAAACGCAGGCAGTTGGGTTGTGGGGCGTTGAGGATCAGGCCTTCATGCAAGGCCGCTTTTACCACCGCATCCGCAGAATCATCCGACAGCGTCAGGCCCCACATCAGGCCGTGGCCGCGCAGTTGGCCATGGTCGTAGCGATAGGCCAGGCGTGTCAGGCCTTCGCCGAGGTAAAGGCCGGACTCACGCACCTGCTCTAGAAAGCCGTGGTCCAGTACCGTATCGAGTACCGCCAGCCCGGCCGATGCCATCAACGCATTGCCATGATGGGTGCCTTCCAGTTCGCCCACCTCAAAACAGCAGGCTTTACCGCGAGCCAGCAGCGCGGCGAGGGGCACGCCGCCGCCCAGGCCTTTGCCGAGAGTGATGATGTCGGCACGTACGCCGTACTGTTGTTCGGCGAGCAAGGTGCCGCAGCGGCCTATGCCGGTTTGCACCTCGTCGAGGATCAGCAGGATCCCCAACTCGCGACAAAGCCTCTCGACCCCTTTGAGGTAGTGCTCCGTCGCAGGGATCACCCCGGCTTCGCTCTGGATCGGCTCGAGCAGGATGGCGACGGTTTGCGCATCGACTGCCGCATGCAGGGCCGGCAGGTCGTTGAAGGGTACGTGGCTGAAACCTGGCAACTGTGGTTCAAAACGGTTTTCAACAGTGCCCGCCGACGCCGACATCGCCGCAAAGCTGCGACCATGGCAACCACCGCTCACGCTGATGATGCGGTAGGCGCCACCGCGATGCAGCTGGCCCCATTTGCGCGCCAATTTGATCGCGGCTTCAACGGCTTCCGCACCGCTGTTCAGCAGATACGCCTGGTCACTGCCGGTACGGTGGCACAAGCGTTCGGCGAGGTTGAGTTGAGCGCGGTTGTACAGGCCGCTCCCCGGGTTGATCAGCGCCTGGGTCTGGTCGGCCAGCGCCTTGATCAACACCTGCGGGCTGTGGCCTAGGCTGTTGGCCGCGTTGCCCTGGCTGAAATCCAGGTAGGCACGGTCGCCACTGTCCCACAGCCAGGAACCCTGGCCGCGCGCAAATACTTGCGGCGATCGCCTTAGGGAGGGCATCAGGGATTCACTGGAAGGATTATCCCTGGGCGTCTCCAGCATCAAATCATCCAGGCTCGGCGCAGGGCGACGAAACAGATTCATAGCTCACCCCCAATAGCAACCGGACGTTGGTCGGTACAACGTGCCGATACGGCCTGGAGGTTTTTTGTCTTGCCTATGTAAACGCTATCAACATCAACGCTGTTCATTGCCCGATCCGGCCCTGTAAGCCCTGCGAATAGGCGCTAGACTAGGCGTCTCAAGGGCCAACGGCCATTTCGATTTTCCAGCTTTTTCGATAAGTAAGCCTTATGGATTTCAAGCAACTGCGTTATTTCGTCGCGGTGTATGAGGAAGGCCACGTAGGCCGTGCTGCGGAGCGCTTGTCGATCTCCCAACCGGCGCTGTCCCAGCAGATTCGCCACTTGGAACAGAACCTCGATGTGAGCCTGTTCGAGCGCAGCAGCAAGCGCCTGCTGCCCACCCTGGCTGCCCACACGTTGTACAACCATGCTCTGCCGCTGATCGATGGCATGCAGCAAGCCGTGGAGGCGTTGCGTAACTTCAAGGGCCAGGCGATGCGCACCTTGGCCATTGGCGTGCTGCAAACCGTGCACACCAGCCTGGTGCCGCAGATGCTCGAGCGCGTGCGCAAGGCCCAGCCGCACTTGGTGGTGCAGATCTACGAGTTGACCGGGATTGAGATTGAACGGCGATTGCTCAACGGTTCGCTGGACATCGGTATCAGCTACTTGCCGCCCCGCCAGCCGGGGCTGCACGGCGTGTTGTTGTATGAAGACGAATTGAAGGTGGTCATCCCGGAGGATCATCCCCTGCGCGAATTCAAGAAGGTCTCGCTGAAGCAGGCGGCGGAGTTACCCATGTTGCTGCTGGGCGAGGAGTTCCAGGTCAGGCAGATCTGGCAGGGCCAACTGGCCAACCTCGGCCGTCGCCCGCAAGTGCAGGCCGAGCTCAATACCATGGTGGGGATTCTCGACAGCTTGCCTCACACAAAGCTGGCGACAGTACTGCCGGGGCGCTCCCAGGACGAACACAATAGCCAGGCGCTGTTGTGGAAACCCTTGAGTGAACCCAGGGTGGCGCTGAAAGTGGGCTTGGTGTGCCGCGACGTGCAGCGCCAGCAGGCGACGGTGGCGTTGCTGCGCACCTTGCTGGAAGACGTGATGAATGCGCCGCAGGCACCGGCATGACTTTTTCGCAGGCAAAAGAAAACCCCGCCTAAGCGGGGCTTTGCAGACTGTTTCCCTGACATCCATTTCACTCCGCCGTCCTGGCAGAATCCTACGTGTCCGTGTTGTTGCTTTGCGCTTCCTGCGCGACGTCCATGTGAAGTAGATTAGCCGTGGATCCAATATGGCGATAGAGGACGAATAGCAGCACGTCATGTAAGAGAATGCTTACATGCCCTCCAATCCCTTAGAACAGGGCTTCATCCAGCAGAAACAGCGATTCGCTGCCGGCTTTTACCGACGCACTCAGCGAATGGATACGTGGCAACAGGCGCGCAAAGTAGAAGCGCGCGGTGCCCAGCTTGCTGGCGTAGAAGTCTTCTTCAGCCTCCTTGCCCAGCGCCGCCTTGGCCATGCGCGCCCACATATAGCCGTAGGCCATGTATCCAAATGCATGCAAATACTCAACGGACGCCGCGCCGATTTCATTCGGGTCTGTTTTGACGCGATCCAGCACCCAGGCGGTCAGTTCATCCAGGTCATCCACTGCCGCACTTAGCGGTTTGGTGAATTCAGCCAGCTCGGCACCGGCCGAGGCAATGAACGCGCGGATCTCATCGGCAAACAAGGTGTAGAACGCCCCGCCGCTGCCGACGATCTTGCGCCCCATCAGGTCCAGCGCCTGGATGCCGTTGGTGCCTTCGTAGATCTGGGTGATGCGCACATCGCGCACCAGTTGCTCCTGGCCCCACTCGCGAATATAGCCGTGGCCGCCAAACACTTGCTGGCCGAGCACCGTGGTTTCCAGGCCCAAGTCGCTCAAGAACGCCTTGGCCACTGGGGTCAGCAACGCCACCAGGTTATCCGCACGTTCGCGGGCAACGGCATCGTCGCTGAACTTGGCGATATCCAGTTGCGTCGCCACGTAGGTGGAGAAGGCACGGCCGCCTTCGTTCGCGGCCTTCATGGTCAGCAGCATCCGGCGCACGTCCGGGTGCACGATGATCGGGTCAGCCGCTTTTTCCTTGGCCTGCGCGCCGGTCGGCGCACGGCTTTGCAAGCGGTCACGTGCGTATTCAATGGCGTTCTGGTAAGAGCGCTCGCCGGACGCCAGGCCCTGGATACCCACACCCAAACGCTCATAATTCATCATGGTGAACATCGCCGCCAAACCACGGTTCGGCTCGCCCACCAGATAACCCACGGCTTCGTCGAAGTTCATCACACAGGTCGCGGACGCCTGGATCCCCATCTTATGCTCGATCGAGCCACAGCTCACCGGGTTGCGTGCGCCCAGGCTGCCGTCGGCATTCACCATGAACTTCGGCACCAGGAACAGCGAAATCCCCTTGGGACCGGCCGGCGCATCCGGCAGCTTGGCAAGCACCAAGTGGATGATGTTGTCGGTGAGGTCGTGTTCGCCACCGGTGATAAAGATCTTGGTCCCGCTGACTTTGTAGGAACCGTCCGCCTGCGGCTCAGCCTTGGTACGGATCATCCCCAAGTCGGTACCGGCATGGGACTCGGTCAGGCACATGGAGCCTGCCCATTCACCGGAATACATCTTCGGCAGGTAGGCGGCCTTGAGTGCTTCGCTGGCGTGCGTGGCAATCGACACGCAGGCGCCGGAGGTCAGCATCGGGTACAAACCGAATGCCAGGCTCGACGAGTTGATCATCTCTTCGACCTGGGCTGACACAGCCTTGGGCATGCCCATGCCACCGAAGGCAGGGTCGCCACCTACGCCAACCCAACCGCCTTCGGCGTAGGTTTTGTAGGCCTGCGGGAAACCGTCCGGCGTAAACACCGCGGTGTTGTCCCAGCGGCAACCTTGTTCATCGCCACTGCGACTGAGCGGGGCGATGGATTTGGCAGTGACCTTGCCGGCTTCTTCGAGGATGGCCTCTACGGTTTCGGCGTCAACGGTGTCTGCCAATGCCGGCAATTGGGCCCACGTGTCGGCGACCTCAAAGACTTCGTTGAGGACGAAGCGCATATCACGCAGCGGCGCTTTGTAATCAGCCATGGCAAACCTCGTAAGAACGTGAAAGTGATTCGGTAGGATCGGTTTTACAGGCTCCGAGTGTACCCGAACAACTTTTCAGACACATAGGGTCCACTTGTGACTGATAGGTATTTTTAAGTCATCACAGCGAAAATGCCTCCGCGGGCAGACTCATCAGGCATTCGCTGCCCGCTTCCACAGCCGCGCGGTGGGTGGCGGTACGCGGCAGCAGGCGCTTGAAGTAGAAGTCGCAAGTGGCCAGCTTGGCCTTGGCGAAATCAGCGTCTTGCTGGTCAAGGGCAGCAATCGCCATGCGCAGCCACAGGTAAGCGAGCACCACGTAACCGCTGTACATCAAGTAATCCACTGCCGCCGCACCGACTTCATCGGGGTTCTTCATCGCGGCCATACCGACCTGGGTGGTCAGTTCGCCCCATTCACCGTTCAGTTGATTGAGCTGCGCTACATAGGCCCTGAGTTGCGGATGCTCGGCCTGCGCGGCGCAGAACTTGTGCACGATTTTGGTAAACCCGCGCAGCAACTTGCCCTGACTGCCCAGCACCTTGCGCCCCAGCAAGTCGAGGGCCTGGATACCGTTGGTGCCTTCATAGATCGGCGCAATCCGCGCATCCCGGGCCAGTTGCTCCATGCCCCATTCGCGAATATAGCCGTGGCCACCGAAGACCTGCATGCCATGGTTGGCCACCTCCAGCCCGGTATCGGTCATAAAGGCTTTGCACAGTGGCGTGAGGAAAGCCAGCAGGTCTTCGGCGTCCTGGCGTTGGCCGGCGTCGCTGCTCAGGTGCGCGGTGTCGAGCAGTTGCGCGGTGAAGTAGGCCAGCGCGCGGTTGCCTTCGTTGAAGGCTTTCATGGTCAGCAACATGCGGCGCACGTCGGGGTGCACAATGATAGGGTCGGCAGCTTTTTCCGGAGCCTTGGCGCCGGTCAGCGAGCGCATTTGCAGGCGATCGTTGGCGTACTTGATCGCCCCCTGGAAGCTTGCCTCGCCGCTGCACAGGCCCTGCATGCCGGTGCCCAGGCGCGCATGGTTCATCATGGTGAACATGCAGTTGAGGCCTTTGTTCGCCTCGCCGATCAGGAAACCTCTGGCACCGTCAAAGTTCAGCACACAGGTAGCCGAGGCCTTGATGCCCATCTTGTGCTCGATAGAGCCGCAGTGCACCGCGTTGCGCTCGCCGGAATCGGCATGGAACTTGGGCACGATAAACAGCGAGATGCCCTTGGTGCCCGCCGGCGCATCCGGCAGCTTGGCCAGCACCAGGTGGATAATGTTGGTACTCATGTCGTGTTCGCCGGCAGAGATGAAGATCTTGCTGCCGGTGACCGCATAGCTGCCATCCGCCTGAGGCACGGCACGGGTCTTGATCAGGCCGAGGTCGGTGCCGCAATGGGCTTCGGTGAGGCACATGGTGCCGGTCCATTCGCCGGCGGTGAGTTTGTTCAGGAACGTATCTTTTTGCTCGGCGGTGCCATGGGCGTGGATCGCCGACATTGCGCCGTGGGTCAGCCCTGGGTACATGCCCCAGGAGGTATTGCTGGAGCCGATCATTTCGCTGAGCACCAGACCAAGTGACTGCGGCAAGCCCTGGCCGCCATAGGCCGGGTCCGCCGCCACGCCGTGCCATCCGCCTTCAACGTACTGGGCGAACGCTTCCTTGAAACCCTTGGGCGTGGTGACGACGCCATTGTCGAAATGGCAGCCTTCTTCATCACCGCTACGGTTGAGCGGCGACAGCACGTTCTCGCAAAATTTGGCGCCTTCTTCGAGGATCGCATTGACCATGTCCGGGCTGGCGTCGGTTGCACCCAACGCGGCGTAGTGGCCGTGGAAATCAAATACGTTGTCGATCAGAAAGCGCATGTCGCGCAGGGGAGCTTTGTAGTCAGGCATGGCGATGTCTCCGGCAGCAGATGGTTTAACCCTACTGCCGGCCACGGCTCTCGACAATCACTGTAGGGCTGCTGAATACAGCACCATTACTCAACCGGCAGCGCTTTCCCGCACAGCGCCACGGCGGGTCTGGCCAGCGGCGACCACACAGTTACGCCCGGCGCCCTTGGCGGCGTACAGCGCCTGGTCGGCAGACTTGAGGACTTCCTCCGGTGTGCGCTGCTCAGCCTGGCGTTCGGCCACGCCGATACTGATGGTCACCGAAACACTCGATGCGCCACTGCCCGCCCGTCGCTGGCGGCCTTGGTGGTCGTCCTGGGGGCGGTCCAGGTTGCGTAATTTGATAGCGTAATCGGCGATGATTACGCGGATTTCTTCCAGGTGCGGCAAGCATTCTTCCACCGTCTTGCCGGCGAACACCACGGCGAACTCTTCACCGCCATACCGGTAAGCACGCCCGCCGCCGTTGACCTTCGACAGCTTGCTCGCCACCAAACGCAGCACCTGGTCGCCGACGTCATGGCCATGGGTATCGTTGAAGCGCTTGAAGTGGTCGACGTCGCTCATCGCCAGCACATAATTGCGGCCCAACCGCTGCATACGCTCGTTCAGCGCGCGTCGTCCCGGCAAGCCGGTCAGCTCATCGCGGAAGGCCATTTGATAGGCCTCGTGGGCGACGCCGGCGGCGATCATCAGCATCACCTGGCTGCACATGATATTCAGGGTGAACGGCAGGATGAACGTCTGCGGCAACATCCAGAACAACCCCAGCAAACCCACCAGTTGCGCGGCGTGCAGCGGGCGCGGCTGGTACCAGTATTGCGCGGCCAGGGTCAGGAAGCCGATCAGGAACATCGGATACGACAGTTGGATCAGGCTCATCCAGGCGCCATGCAGCACTGGCCAGCGAATCTCCGCCAACCAGTTCACCACCGCCACGGGGAAACTCTGCTCGAGTGCCAGCGCCACGCTGCCTATCGCCAGCAACACTGCGCCACGGGCGACGAAATCACGGAACAGGTGTGTCTTCTCCTGCCACAGCGCGTAAATGCTGAACAACAACGGCAACAACAGGCAGCACAGGTGAAACACCACTGCCGCGTCTTCGCGCACGCGGCCGTTGTCGCGGTAGAAGTCGGTCTGGGTATCGAGCAGGAAGTAGGCGATATACACCGTGATCATCAGGAACAGTTCACGCTGACGCCGGTACACCGCGCAGTACGAACCGCCGAGCAACAGCACCAAGGTCGGCAACACATTGAACAGTGACGTGAAGAAAACGTTGAGGTCTTTGATATATGCAGCCGAGAGCCCGGCCAGCAACAGCAGTAACGAAGGGAGAAAATGACTGAAACTGACAGCGGACACGCGCGACAAGGGTAAAACTCCGACCCGCAAAAAATGGTGGCAATATGCCTCTACACAGACAGTTAAGCACAACCCGTCGCGCATGTATCACATTGCCATCACTGTAACGGCAGCCGGCCGCAATCCCTGAGTGCTGTGCTGCGGTTTTTTATCGCGCACAAAAAAGCCGCTGCTCTTGTCACGGAGCAGCGGCTGTGGAAGTGAACCTGGTGAGGCTTAGTAAGCCAGGCCGAAGTCTTCTTCTTTCATGTCCATCAGGTTGTTGGCGCCCGATAGCATGGTGGCTTTATGGGTCTGGGTACGCGGCAGGATACGCTGGAAGTAGAAGCGCGCGGTCTGCAGCTTGGCGGTGTAGAACGCCTCTTCGGTGGTGCCAGCAGCCAGTTTTTCGGCAGCCAGGCGCGCCATGTCGGCCCAGAAGTAAGCCAGGCACGCATAACCGGAGTACATCAGGTAGTCCACCGAGGCGGCACCCACTTCTTCACGGTCTTTCATCGCGGCCATGCCGACCTTCATGGTCAACTCGCCCCACTCTTTGTTCAGCGCAGCCAGCGGAGTAACAAACTCCTGAACGGCTTCGTTGCCTTCGTTGGCCTGGCAGAACTTGTGGACGATCTTGGTGAAGCCCTTGAGCGCTTCGCCCTGGGTCATCAGCACTTTACGGCCGAGCAGGTCCAGCGCCTGGATACCGGTGGTGCCTTCGTACAGCATCGAAATGCGGCTATCACGAACGTTCTGCTCCATGCCCCACTCGGCGATGAAGCCGTGGCCACCGTAGATCTGTACGCCGTGGTTGGCAGACTCAAAACCGACTTCGGTCATGAACGCCTTGGCGATCGGGGTCATGAAGGCCAGCAGGCCGTCAGCCTGTTTCTTGGCTTCGTCGTCGGTGCCGTATTTGACGATGTCCACTTGCTTGGCGGTGAAGTACACCATCGCACGGTTGCCTTCGGCGAAGGCTTTCATGGTCAGCAGCATGCGGCGCACGTCTGGGTGCACGATGATCGGGTCAGCGGCTTTTTCCGGCGCTTTCGGGCCAGTCAGCGAGCGCATTTGCAGGCGGTCGCGGGCGTATTTCAGGCCGCCCTGGAATCCGATCTCGGCGTGGGCCAGGCCTTGCAGCGCGGTGCCCAGGCGAGCGGTGTTCATAAAGGTGAACATGCAGTTCAGGCCTTTATTCGCCGGGCCGATCAGGAAGCCGGTAGCCGCGTCGAAGTTCATCACGCAGGTAGCGTTGCCGTGGATGCCCATCTTGTGTTCCAGGGAGCCACAGGTCACCGCGTTGCGCTCACCCACCGAACCGTCGGCGTTTGGCATGAATTTCGGCACGATGAACAGCGAGATGCCTTTGGTGCCAGCCGGTGCGTCCGGCAGGCGGGCCAGTACGATGTGGACGATGTTGTCGGCCATGTCGTGTTCACCGGCCGAGATGAAGATCTTGGTGCCGGAGACTTTGTAGGAACCGTCAGCCTGAGGCTCGGCCTTGGTGCGCAGCATGCCCAGGTCGGTGCCGCAGTGTGGCTCGGTCAGGCACATGGTGCCGGTCCATTCACCCGACACCAGTTTGGTCAGGTAGGCCTCTTGCTGCTCTGGGGTGCCATGCTCGGAAATGGTGTTCATCGCACCGTGGGACAGGCCCGGGTACATGCCCCATGACCAGTTGGCTTCGCCAACCATTTCGCTGACTGCCAGGCCCAGTGACTCCGGCAGGCCTTGGCCACCGTGCGCCACGTCGTGGGCCAGGCTTGGCCAGCCGCCTTCAACGAATTGCTTGTAGGCTTCTTTGAAACCAGCAGGGGTCTTAACGCCTGACTCACTCCAGGTGCACCCTTCGATGTCGCCCACGCGGTTCAGCGGTGCCAGCACTTGTTCACAGAACTTGGCGCCTTCTTCAAGGATGGCGTCAACCATGTCCGGGGTAGCGTCCTGGCAAGCCGGCAGGCTCTGATAGTGCGCTTCATAGCCGAGCAGTTCGTCACGAACGAAGCGAATATCACGCAAGGGGGCCTTGTAGTCAGGCATAGCGATAAACCTCTGCTGATGTATCTGGAATGAACAACCGCGTGGATGCGTTATGGCGGTCAAACAGGTGTTTGAAACATACGTTTACCACCTGGGGATGTCAAGCGTCGTCCGGATGCCGTTTGTCATGACGTGGGTCAATGGCGCGCACGGCAACGTCTGCGGCGGATTGCCACACCAAAATGAGTGTAGAAGTTCGAGAGGACGAAGCAGAACAAATGTGGGGCGGCTTGCCTGCGCTACAGGCGCCTCGCTGCATCAACAGGACCGCGCAGATGCTATCGCAGGCAAGCCATCTCCCACAGGAAAGCCGGTGTGCAGGCGCAGAGAGCGTTAAGCGTAGGTATCGATCAACGTGCCGAGCATTTCATCCGAAGCCTTGGCGACTTTTACGCCGAGCTCGACTTGGAACTTGCCTTGGGCCATTTCCACCATGTTGCTGGCCGAGTTGGACAGCTGGGCGCGGTCGTTGGCCTGCAGACGGTCGCTTTGCGCATCCGATGGCTGGGTCGTCGCGGCGCTGGCAATCTTGCCCGCAGCCTGGTCGACACGGTTCTGCCCGGCCTGAATAGTGCTCAGCCCCGAGTAAAACGCGCTGCTTCCAGAGATTTCCATGGCGTAAGCCTGCCTTTAGAGAATCGTGAGCTGTGATTGAAGCAGAGTTGCCCACAAAACACCCGACAAAAACACTAATGGCATAATGCCTCAGCGATAGCCAAAATCAGTCAAGCAAGTCTAACTGTAGGTACTCCGCCACGGTTTCAGCCCCCGCATGCTTAAGTTTCGGCACACGGCCCAGGCATGGCGCAGGCAACCGCTCTGCCAGGGTGGCGAGGTTTTCTTCCAGACGGGAGGTCTTGGGGTCGATGATATTGGCCACCCACCCGGCCAACTGCAAACCGTCTCGCGCGATGGCTTCGGCGGTAAGCAAGGCGTGACTGATGCACCCCAGCCGCACGCCCACCACCAAAATCACGGGCAGTTTGAGCGCCATGGCCAGGTCCGACAAATTCGCCTGATCGGCCAATGGCACACGCCATCCGCCGGCGCCTTCGATCAGGGTGAAATCCGCTTGCCTGGCCAGAACCTGCTGCATAGGTTTGAGCAAAGAGTGAACGGTGAGCGAGACACCCGCTTCCCGCGCCGCCAGATGGGGCGCGATGGCCGGTTCGAATGCCACCGGGTTGACCTCGGCATAACTCAGGGGCAATGAGCATTCGGCCAACAACGCCAGCGCATCGGCATTACGCAAGCCTTTGGGCGTGACCTGGCAGCCGGAAGCCACCGGTTTGCCGGCAGCGGTGCTTTTGCCAGCTTGCCGCGCCGCGTGTAACAGGCCGGCGGCAATGGTGGTCTTGCCGACATCGGTGTCGGTGCCAGTGATGAAGTAAGCGGCGGTCATAGCGGTTTCTCCAGTACGGCATACACCACTTGGTAAGTCGCCGGCAGGCCCTGGGCCTGACGGAACTGCTCATACGCTTGCACCAGTGCAACAATCCGCGCACGCCCCGTCAAGCCTCCCGGCCGGCCGGGGTTGAGGTTATGCGCGCCCAAGGCCTTCAGCTCATGGGTCAGGCTGCGCACGTCCGGGTAGTGCAACACATGGGGGCGGCGCTCCAGGCTCGCTACTCGCAGGCCACTGGCCGCGCACCGCTGCTGATAAGCCTCGAAGGTGCGAAAGCGGTTGACGTGGACCAGGCCATCCGCGGCGCGCCAGCTTTCGCGCAGTTCTTCCAGGGTGCCCACGCAAAGACTGGCAAACGCCAGAACACCCCCCGGTTGCAGCACACGATAGGCTTCACTGAGCACCGCCTCGAAGTTCGCGCACCATTGCACCGCCAGACTGGAGAAGATCAGCCCGCAACTGGCATCGTGCAGCGGTAAACGCTCGGCGTCCCCCGCGATGAAATGTCTAGCGCCACCCAACGGCCGCGCGTGGTTGAGCATGCCTTCTGCAATATCCAGCGCCACGCCCTGGCTGGCGGGCAACCGTTCACCCAACACACGGCTGAAATAACCGGTGCCGCAGCCCATGTCCAACCAGCGTTGCGGCGCGATGCCTGCTGGCAGACGCGCCAGCAATTGGCTGCCCACGGCCCGCTGCAACTCGGCAACGCTGTCGTAACTGGCCGCCGCGCGGGAAAAGGAGGCCGCCACCTGGCGCTTGTCCGGCAAGCCACCCGGCAGCGAGGCGTGGGATAAATCAGTCATCGACGCACTCATGCAAAAAGGCCTGGATGGCCCCCGCTACACCGTGGGGGTCTTCCAGAAGAAACGCGTGGCCGGCCTGTTCAATCAGGCCGATTTCAACATCGGGGAGCAGGGCCAGCAGGGCGCTGGCGGCTTCGGCGGGCACCAGCTCGTCCATGCCGGCAAACAGGTGCAGCTGCGGGCCACGGAAGGCCAGCAAAGCGTCGCGCGTATCGAGTTGGGCGAGCAGCTCTAGCCCGGGCATCAACACACTCGTCGGTGTATTCGGCGCGCCACTGACCAGCAGGCGCGACAGCCCGCGTGGGTCCTCCGCGCCCTTGGCACACAACAGGCCGAAGCGCTTGAGGGTGACCTGGGAGTCGGCATGGCAGCCGGCGAGGAACGCGTCAAAGGTCTCGGCGGGCATCGCACTCGGCCAGCCGTCATGGGCAACGAAACATGGATTGCTGGCCAGGGTCAGCAGGCCGCAGCAGCGCTCTGCGCGTCGCGCCGCCAGCGCCGAAGCGAGCATGCCACCCAGCGACCAACCGCCCAGCCAGGCGTTGTCCGGCAGCGTGGCGTCGAGTTCGTCGAGCCATTCATTCAGGTCACTGGAGCCCAGCGCCGGCAGCGGCTCGATCTGCACCCGCAGGTGCTCGTCCAGGCCTTGCAAGGCGGCGGCCAAAGGCTCCAGCGGCGATACGCCAAGGCCCCAGCCGGGCAGTAATATCAGTCGATCACGCATGGTTGGGCTCCGTGGCGCCTAACAAGCGGAAACACGCTTCCAATGCATTTAACAATAGCCGCACCTGCGCCTCACTGTGGGCCGCGGTCAAGGTCACGCGTAAGCGCGCGCTGCCAGCCGGCACGGTAGGTGGGCGGATCGCGGTCACCATCAAGCCGCGTTCGCGCAGCATGTGCGACAGACGCATGGCTTTGGCACTGTCGCCGATCAGGATCGGCTGGATAGGCGTAAAGCTGTCCATCAAGTCCAAGCCGAGCTGCTCCGCGCCCTGGCGGAACTGGCGAATGAGGCTGTTGAGGTGCTCGCGCCGCCAGTGCTCGGTACGCAACAGTTCCAGGCTTTTCAAGGTAGCGCAGGCCAGGGCGGGCGGTTGGCTGGTGGTGTAGATGTAAGGCCGGGCGAATTGGATCAGGCTTTCGATCAGTTCTTCGCTGCCGGCCACAAAGGCCCCCGCCGTACCGAAGGCCTTGCCGAGGGTGCCGACCAGCACCGGCACCTCCTCCTGGCTGAGGCCGAAATGCTCGACGATCCCGCCGCCGTGGGCGCCCAAAGGGCCGAAACCGTGGGCGTCGTCCACCATCAACAAGGCGCCCTTTGCCTTGGTTTCACGGGCCAGCGCGGGCAAATCCGCCAGGTCGCCGTCCATGCTGAACACGCCGTCGGTAACCACCAGCGTATTACCGGTTGCCTTCTCCAGGCGCTTGACCAGGCTTTCAGCGTCGTTGTGCAGGTAGCGATTGAAGCGCGCACCGGACAGCAGGCCGGCATCCAGCAGCGAGGCGTGGTTAAGCCGGTCTTCCAGCACCGTGTCGCCCTGCCCCACCAACGCCGTGACCGCACCGAGGTTGGCCATGTAGCCGGTGGTAAACAGCAAGGCGCGTGGGCGACCGGTCAGGTCCGCCAGGGCTTCTTCCAGTTCATGGTGCGGCGTGGCATGCCCGACCACCAAGTGCGAAGCGCCACCGCCCACGCCCCAACGGGAGGCACCGGCGCGCCAGGCCTCGATCACCTGCGGATGATTGGCCAGGCCCAGGTAATCGTTATTGCAAAACGCCAGCAACGGCTGGCCGTCCACCACCACTTCCGGGCCTTGGGGGCTACCCAGCAGCGGGCGTCGGCGATAGAGGTGTTCGGCACGGCGGGCAGCGAGGCGCGCGGCGAGATCAAAAGACATGCAGGCCTCATTTAAGCAGACTGAGCGCGGTCGAAGTGTGGGAGCGCATCCAAGGTGAGACCGGGGGGGGTCACACTGCGGCGTTATAGAACTGCTCACTGCTCTTCTGCTCCACCAACGCCTGCTCGATCGCGGCCTGATGCACTTCATCCGCGTGCTCTTCCCGCGCTTGCGGCAGGATGCCCAGGCGCGAGAACAGTTGCATGTCCTTGTCAGCCTGTGGGTTGGCGGTGGTCAGCAATTTGTCGCCGTAGAAGATCGAGTTGGCACCGGCAAAAAACGCCAAAGCCTGCATCTGCTCGTTCATCGCCTCACGGCCGGCCGACAGGCGCACGTGGGATTGCGGCATCAGGATGCGCGCCACGGCCAGCATGCGGATGAAGTCGAAGGGGTCGATATCCTCGGCATTTTCCAGCGGCGTACCGGCGACCTTCACCAGCATGTTGATCGGCACTGACTCAGGATGCTCAGGCAGGTTGGCCAGTTGGATCAGCAAGTTGGCGCGGTCGTCGAGGGACTCGCCCATGCCAAGGATGCCACCAGAGCAGATCTTCATCCCCGAATCACGCACATAGGCCAGGGTTTGCAGGCGCTCGCCATAGGTGCGGGTAGTGATAATGCTGCCGTAGAACTCCGGCGAGGTATCGAGGTTGTGGTTGTAGTAGTCAAGGCCGGCCTGGGCCAGGGCCTCGGTCTGGTCCTGGTCCAAGCGGCCGAGGGTCATGCAGGTTTCCAGGCCCATGGCCTTCACGCCTTTGACCATCTGCAGCACGTAAGGCATGTCTTTGGCCGACGGGTGCTTCCAGGCGGCGCCCATGCAGAAACGCGTCGAGCCGATGGCTTTGGCGCGAGCGGCCTCTTCGAGGACCTTCTGCACTTCCATCAGCTTTTCTTTTTCGAGGCCCGTGTTGTAGTGGCCCGACTGCGGACAATATTTGCAATCTTCCGGGCAGGCACCCGTTTTGATCGAGAGCAGCGTCGACACTTGCACACGGTTGGCGTCGAAATGCGCGCGGTGCACGGTCTGCGCCTGGAACAACAGGTCATTGAACGGCTGCACGAACAGCGCTTTGACTTCGGCGAGAGACCAATCGTGACGCAAAGTGGCGGTGGTGCTGGCGCTCATGGGCGATTCCTTGATTATGCTTTGGCAAACGCTGTGGGAAGGGCAATACCCACAGGCACGACACGGATGCTCGGCATATTTAAGGAAGATTCATGCACTGTCAACCAGAGCATAAACACCAGGTTTACATCTGGTTAAAAACCGTACAGACCTGCTTGATCTGCGATGAGGCGACGCAATCCACCCATTGTGTGTGCAACGTCTGCGAAACCGAGCTGCCTTGGCTGCTGGAGCACTGCGACGTGTGCGCCCTTCCACTGCCGATGGAGGGTTTGGTGTGCGGCCAATGCCAGAGACAACCACCGCCCTTTAAACAGGTGATCGCCCCCTGGACCTACAGCTTTCCCATCGACAGCCTGATCAGCCGCTTCAAACACCAGGCGCGCTGGCCCTTCGGGCAGATGCTCGCAAGACTATTGGCGCAACACCTGCAACACCGCCTGGACAACACTGAACTCACACGCCCGGATTGCTTGCTGCCGGTGCCCATGGCGCGCAAACGCCTGCGCGAGCGCGGCTATAACCAGGCCTTGATGCTGACGCGTTGGCTCAGCAGCGAGCTGAACCTCCCCCACGATGAACATGTGTTGTTACGCCCTCATGATACGGTCGCCCAGCAAGCCCTCGACGCCAAGACTCGCAAGCGCAATCTGCTCGGCGCCTTTGCCCTGGCCCCCGGCGCCCAAGTGCAAGACCGGCACTTTGCCTTGGTGGACGACGTACTCACCACCGGCGCCACCGCCCACAGCCTGGCGCAACTGTTGATGAAGGCCGGCGCGCGACAGGTTGATGTGTACTGCCTGGCGCGCACGCCCAAACCGGGCAGCTGACTTGACTCCAGCCAACCTTGCCCGCAACGTTCGGCCCATCTCATCGAAGCGTACCCACATGTCTCTGCCAGCCTCCCTCAGCCAGCACATCATCCGTCGCCCACAGCGCATTGCCTTGCTGGCGCATATCGCCGAGCAGGGCTCCATCACCCGCGCGGCGAAAAGCGCTGGTTTGAGTTACAAGGCGGCGTGGGATGCTATCGACGAGCTGAACAATCTTGCGCAAAAACCACTGGTGGAACGCAGCGTCGGCGGCAAGGGCGGCGGCGGCGCCAAGCTGACGGTCGAGGGTGAGCGAGTGTTGCGTCTTTACCAGCGCCTGCAAGTGTTACAGGCCCAAGTGCTGGGCTCTGATGAAGCCGCCAGTGACTTCAACCTGCTCGGCCGCTTGATGCTGCGCACCAGCGCGCGCAATCAACTGCATGGTCAAGTCTGCGCCATCGAGCATCATGGCCGCAATGATCTGGTCCGCCTGCAACTGGCTGGCGGGCTGACCCTGGATGCGCAGATCACTCACGACAGCACGCAGCGACTGGAGCTGGAAACTGGCGTGGAAGTGGTCGCACTGATCAAGGCGGGCTGGTTGGAATTGCTCGCACCCGAGGTTTCTGCAACAACTGGACACAATTGCATGAGCGGCACCGTCGACGCCATTCTCGATGCCGACGACGGCCCCAGCGAAGTCCGCATCGTGCTGCCCAACGGCCAGGTTCTATGCGCCCTGGCGCAGCGCGACACGCTCAACGCCCTCGGCGCAGCCAGAGGCCAGACGATCCTGGTGCAGTTCGCGCCGAGCAATGTGCTGCTGGGAACACCGGTGTAAGTCGCCACCTTCTTTTAACTGCAACAATTTCGTCACGCCCGCTCCTTAAGGTGTCTGCAAAAACCGCAGGGAGCCTGAGATGAGCCTATTAGAAGAAAACCAAGCCACCGACCTTGAGCAGATGGTCGGCCTCACCCGCCGCCGCTTTATCGGCGCCGGCGCTTTGTGCGGTGCCGCGATGTTCCTGGGCGGCAACCTGCTGACACGCAGCGCCCTGGCCGTCAACGCCGCCACCGCCAGCCCGCTGTTGGGTTTTACCAGCATCGCCGCCGCTACCAGCGACGCTATCACTTTGCCGCCGGGCTACAGCGCTTCGGTGTTGATCAGTTGGGGCCAGCCGCTGAGCAAGAGCGCGCCGGCGTTCGACCCGTCCGGCAACGGCACGGCCAACGCTCAGGAACAGCAGTTCGGTGACAACAACGACGGCATGAGCCTGTTCGCCTTCCCCGGCGACGACAACCGCGCCCTGATGGCGATCAACAACGAATACACCAACTACCGCTACCTCTTTGCCCACGGCGGCGCGCCGCAATCGGCCGAAGACGTGCGCAAGGCGCAGGCCAGCGAAGGCGTGTCGGTGATCGAAGTGCGGCGCAAGGGTGACACCTGGCAATTCGTCCAGGACTCGCGCTACAACCGGCGCATCCACGGCAACTCGCCGATCCGTCTGAGCGGCCCCGCCGCCGGTCACGAATGGCTGAAAACCAGCGCCGACACATCCGGCAAGAAAGCCCTCGGCACCTTCCAGAACTGCGCCAACGGCAAAACCCCGTGGGGCACTTATCTGACCTGTGAAGAGAACTTCACCGACTGCTTTGGCAGCAGCAACCCACAGCAAACGTTTGATGCCGGGCAGAAACGCTACGGCGCCGGCGCCGCCAGCAAAGACATCAACTGGCACCAGCACGACCCGCGCTTTGACCTGGCCAAGAACCCCAACGAGCTCAATCGCCATGGCTGGGTCGTGGAAATCGACCCGTTCGACCCGCAATCCACCCCAGCCAAGCGCACCGCCCTGGGCCGCTTCAAACACGAGAACGCTGCCCTCGCTGAAACCCGCGACGGCCGCGCCGTGGTGTACATGGGCGACGACGAGCGCGGCGAGTTCATCTACAAGTTCGTCAGCCGCGACAAGATCAACCATAAGAACCCCAAGGCCAACAAAGACTTGCTCGACCACGGCACCCTGTATGTGGCGATCTTCGACGCGGGCGACGGCAATGCCGACCACCCCAAGGGCAAGGGCCAGTGGGTCGAGCTGACCCATGGCAAAAACGGCATCGACGCCAGCAGCGGTTTCAACAGCCAGGCCGAAGTGCTGATCCACGCGCGCCTCGCCGCCAGTGTGGTGAAAGCCACGCGCATGGACCGCCCGGAATGGATCGTGGTCAGCCCCACCGATGGCCAGGTCTATTGCACCCTCACCAACAACGCCAAGCGCGGTGAAGACGGCCAGCCCGTCGGCGGCCCCAACCCCCGTGAGAAAAACGTCTACGGCCAGATCCTGCGCTGGAAAGCCGACGCCGATAACCACGCCAGCATGGCATTTACTTGGGACCTGTTTGTGGTAGCCGGCAACCCTGGCGTTCACGCCGGCACGCCGAAGGGCGGTTCGTCGAATATCAACCCGCAAAATATGTTCAACAGCCCTGATGGCTTGGGTTTCGACAAGGCCGGGCGGCTGTGGATTCTGACCGACGGCGACTACAGCAACGCGGGTGATTTCGCGGGGATGGGTAATAACCAGATGCTCTGCGCTGACCCGACCACCGGGGAAATCCGTCGTTTCATGGTTGGCCCTGTGGCCTGTGAAGTGACGGGCATCAGCTTCTCGCCGGATCAGAAGACGTTGTTTGTGGGGATTCAGCATCCGGGTGAAACCGGCGGCTCCACCTGGCCGGAGCACCTACCGAATGGCAAGCCGCGTTCGTCGGTGATGGCGATTCGACGGGATGACGGCGGTATCGTCGGCGCCTGATAGACCGCTTTCGCGAGCAAGTCGAAGCGTCGAACCGGCGGTTAGACGCTTCGACTTGCTCGCGAAGGCGTCCCCACAGCCACCACCTATCTATGCTCGTGTGCGTTACCATACCCGGCCGGACGCGGCGACCTGCTGCGCGCAGGAGTTTGCATGGCCCATCCGTTTGAAACACTCACTCCCGACCTGGTGCTCGACGCTGTCGAAAGTATCGGCTTCCTCAGCGATGCGCGCATTCTCGCGCTTAACAGCTACGAAAACCGCGTTTACCAAGTGGGCATCGAAGACTCCGAACCGTTGATCGCCAAGTTCTATCGCCCACAGCGCTGGACTAACGAGGCGATCCTTGAAGAACACCGTTTCACCTTCGAACTGGCCGAATGCGAAGTGCCGGTGGTGGCGCCACTGATCCACAATGGCGAAAGCCTGTTCGAACACGCCGGTTTCCGCTTCACCTTGTTCCCACGCCGTGGCGGCCGTGCGCCGGAGCCGGGCAATCTGGATCAGCTGTATCGCCTTGGGCAACTGCTTGGCCGTTTGCATGCGGTGGGTTCCACCCGCCCGTTCGAACACCGTGAAGCCTTGGGCGTGAAGAACTTCGGGCACGATTCCCTCACCACCCTGCTGGAAGGCAACTTCATTCCCAAGAGCCTGCTGCCGGCCTACGAGTCCGTGGCGCGCGACCTGCTCAAACGCGTGGAAGAGGTGTACAAGGCCACGCCGCACAAGAACATCCGTATGCACGGCGATTGCCATCCCGGCAACATGATGTGCCGTGACGAGATGTTCCATATCGTCGACCTGGATGACTGCCGCATGGGCCCGGCGGTGCAGGACCTGTGGATGATGCTCGCCGGAGACCGTCAAGAATGTCTGGGACAGTTGTCGGAATTGATGGACGGCTATCAGGAATTCCACGACTTCGACCCGCGTGAACTGGCGTTGATCGAACCGTTGCGCGCCCTGCGCCTGATGCACTACAGCGCCTGGCTGGCACGGCGCTGGGATGACCCGGCGTTTCCCCACAGCTTTCCCTGGTTTGGCAGTGAGCGCTATTGGGGCGACCAGGTGTTGGCATTGCGCGAACAACTCTCGGCCCTGAACGAAGAACCTCTGAAACTCTTCTGACGGCTTCTCTGTGGACGCCGGGCTTGCCCGCGATGCAGGCACCTCGGTTGTGCAGGAGAACCGAGATGATGCTATCGCGGGCAAGCCCGGCGCCCACAGAAAGCAGATCCCAATGCCTGAGAAATATCCTTACAATTACGCTTTGTTAGCTGCCTAAGCAAGGATTCCGCATGCAAGCCGCCAACCCCCGCAAGGGGTACATCCTGGGCCTTAGCGCCTATGTCATCTGGGGTCTGTTCCCGCTCTACTTCAAAGCCATCGCCAGCGTACCCGCCGCCGAGATCATCGTGCACCGCGTACTGTGGTCAGCGCTGTTCGGCGGTTTGCTGCTGATGGTGTGGAAACACCCCGGCTGGTTCCGCGAACTGCGTGACAACCCCAAGCGCCTGGCGATCCTGGCCCTCAGCGGTTCGCTGATTGCGGCCAACTGGCTGACGTATGTGTGGTCGGTGAATACGGGGCGCATGCTGGAAGCGAGCCTGGGTTACTACATCAACCCGCTGGTCAATGTGCTGCTGGGCATGCTGATCCTGGGTGAACGCCTGCGCCGTCTGCAATGGGTCGCCGTCGGGCTGGCTGCAGCGGGTGTGGCGCAACAGGTGTGGCAGGTGGGCAGCTTGCCGTGGGTGTCGCTGGTGCTGGCGTTGACCTTTGGCTTTTACGGATTGATCCGTAAACAGGCGCCGGTGAAAGCGTTGCCGGGGCTGGTGGTAGAAACCTGGATGCTGGTGCCCATTGCTGTCGCATGGCTGCTGTTCAACCCAACGGCCCACAGTGCGCAGCTGGAATTTTGGAGCACCTCAGAAGCCTGGTGGCTGGTAGCTGCGGGCCCGGTGACGCTGATCCCGCTGGTGTGTTTCAACGCCGCCGCACGGCATTTGCCTTACACCGCGCTAGGCTTCCTGCAGTATGTGGCGCCGACGCTGGTGCTACTTGAGGCCGTGCTGCTGTTCGGCGAACACCTGGCGCCGAGCACGTTGACTGCCTTCGCCTTTATCTGGGCAGGCCTGGTGGTGTACAGCGTGGATATCTGGCTGAGCGTGCGAAAACGCTGATCAAATAACGTACAAACCTCTGCAAGGCACGGTCGGCGTGACTTGCAGACACCCATCCCAAGGTTATCCACAACCTGATCCCCGCCATTTGTGCACAAGCCCTTGAAACTGCTCGTTTTTTGCTCAGTTGACGGAGAAGCCCGGCCGGTCTGGCCTGGCGCCGGGTCTCTACAGGTTATCCACAGGCCCATGCAAGATTTCCATGCATAACCTCATGGCCCGATTATTCCTCGTAGTGCAACTCCACCATCAAGTCATCCGCCAGGGTTTCCAGGGATAACTGCAATACATCCAGGGATAATGCTGCCGGCACCTGCAACAGCGCCTCGGCAGTGAACAACGGGTCACCGCTCATAGGGGCCGGGCGAACGTCAGTGCTCAGACTCGCCAGGTTCACCCCCTGCTGGCTCAGCAGCGCCGTGATCTCGCGCACGATGCCCGAACGGTCGTTGCCCACCAGCGTCATCACAATCGCTTTGGATGCTGAAGCCTGGCCAGTGCTGCCCTCACCCACCAGCACACGAATGCCGTGTGTGGATAAATCCTCCAGCGCGCCCACCAACGCCTGACGGCTCTGCGTCGGTACACTGACCCGCAGGATCCCGGCAAACTGCCCGGCCATGTGCGCCATGCGGCTTTCCAGCCAGTTGCCGCCGTGGGCGTTGATGTTCTGCGCAATGCGTTCAACCAGCCCGGGTTTGTCGGCGGCGATAATTGTGAGTACAAGATGGTCCATGGCAAAGCCCTCTGGAATTCAATCTACAAGGTGGACCCGGAAGCCCTTGAAAACAAATCGTGTACCATTTTTATATTTATCTGGAACAATCTAATAGTTTTTTGAGAACATCCGATTCTCCGCTGTGACCGTACGACCAAAGTGGGTCGCTAAACGACGTATTTAGTCTAATTTTCACAACCGCAAGTCATCATGTAGTATGCCCAACCGTGCACTACATAATGAAAATCTGAAAAAGCGCATAAGCTCCGCAGAGTGAGGCAAGCAATGACTGAACACGTTCAAGTCGGTGGCCTGCAGGTCGCCAAAGTCCTGTTCGACTTCGTGAACAACGAAGCCATTCCCGGTACGGGCATCACTGCCGACCAGTTCTGGGCCGGTGCCGACAAGGTCATCCATGATCTGGCACCGAAGAACAAAGCCCTACTCGCCAAACGCGACGATTTCCAGGTGCGCATCGATACCTGGCACCAGACCCACGCCGGCCAGGCTCACGACCCGGTGGCCTACAAAGCCTTTCTGCAAGACATCGGCTACCTGCTGCCAGAAGCTGCAGACTTCCAGGCCACAACCCAAAACGTCGATGACGAAATCGCCCGCATGGCCGGCCCTCAGTTGGTCGTGCCGGTGATGAACGCGCGCTTCGCACTCAACGCCTCGAATGCGCGCTGGGGTTCGTTGTATGACGCACTGTATGGCACCGACGCCATCAGTGAAGCCGATGGCGCCGAGAAGGGCCAGGGCTACAACAAAGTGCGCGGCGACAAGGTTATCGCCTTCGCCCGCGCTTTTCTCGATGAGGCCGCCCCGCTCAGCGCCGGCAGCCACGCCGAGTCCACCGGCTACAAGATTGCCGATGGCAAGCTGATCGTCAGCCTCAAGGGCGGCAGCAACAGCGGCCTGCGTGACGACGCGCAGTTGATCGGTTTCCAAGGCCCTGCGGCTGAGCCGATTGCGATCCTGCTGAAACACAACGGCCTGCACTTCGAAATCCAGATCGACGCCAGCACCCCGGTCGGCCAGACCGATGCCGCCGGCGTCAAAGACGTGCTGATGGAAGCCGCGCTGACCACCATCATGGACTGCGAAGACTCCGTCGCCGCCGTCGATGCCGATGACAAGGTGGTGATCTACCGCAACTGGCTCGGCCTGATGAAGGGCGACCTGGCCGAAGAAGTAGCCAAGGGCGGTAAGACCTTTACCCGCACCATGAACGCCGACCGCGTCTACACCGGCGTGGATGGCAAGGATGTCACCCTGCACGGTCGTTCGCTGTTGTTCGTACGCAACGTGGGTCACCTGATGACCATCGACGCGATCCTCGACAAAAACGCCAACGAGGTGCCGGAAGGCATTCTTGACGGCTTGCTCACCAGCCTCGCGGCGATCCACAGCCTCAACGGCAACAGCAGCCGCAAGAACAGCCGCACCGGCTCTGTGTACATCGTTAAACCGAAAATGCACGGCCCCGAAGAAGCGGCGTTCACCAACGAGCTGTTCGGGCGCATCGAAGACGTGCTGAACCTGCCGCGCAACACGCTGAAAGTCGGGATCATGGACGAGGAACGCCGCACCACGGTCAACCTCAAGGCCTGCATCAAGGCGGCCAGCGAGCGTGTGGTGTTTATCAACACCGGCTTCCTTGACCGCACTGGCGACGAAATCCACACCTCCATGGAAGCCGGCGCGATGGTGCGCAAGGCCGCGATGAAGGCCGAGAAGTGGATTGGCGCCTACGAAAACTGGAACGTCGATATCGGCTTGAGCACCGGCCTGCAAGGTCGCGCGCAGATCGGTAAAGGCATGTGGGCCATGCCCGACCTGATGGCGGCGATGCTCGAACAGAAAATAGCCCATCCATTGGCCGGTGCCAACACTGCCTGGGTGCCGTCGCCAACGGCAGCCGCATTGCACGCGTTGCATTACCACAAGGTCGACGTTTTCGCCCGCCAGGCCGAACTGGCCAAGCGCGAGCGCGCCTCGGTGGACGACATCCTGACGATTCCTCTGGCCAGCAACACCGACTGGTCTGACGAAGAAGTCCGCAACGAGCTGGACAACAACGCCCAGGGCATCCTTGGCTACGTCGTGCGCTGGATCGACCAGGGCGTCGGCTGCTCGAAAGTGCCGGACATCAACGATGTGGGCCTGATGGAAGACCGCGCCACCCTGCGCATCTCCAGCCAGCACATCGCCAACTGGCTGCGCCACGGCATCGTCAACGAAGCCCAAGTGATGGAAAGCCTCAAGCGCATGGCGCCGGTGGTGGACCGTCAGAATGCCGGGGATAAGTTGTATCGCCCGCTGGCACCGGATTTCGACAGCAACATCGCGTTCCAGGCGGCGGTGGAGTTGGTGATTGAAGGGACCAAACAGCCGAATGGGTATACCGAGCCGGTATTGCACCGTCGGCGGCGGGAGTTCAAGGCTAAAAACGGCCTGTAAATGAAAAAGCCCTGGTCGCGAGATCAGGGCTTTTTATTGGGTTTTGTGACGGCTGGACTGGCGCTTGCTCGCGAAGAGGCCGTCACCGTCAACACAGAGTCAGGACGCCATCCCCAACTCCCGCTTCACCAACTTCGCCAACTTCGCGCTATCAATCGGCTTCAACAAAAAATCCACCACACTCAAATGCATCGCATCGATCACATCCAGCGCTTCCGCGTCCCCCGACATGATGATGATCGGCAACGCCGCACGCGTGGATTCGCGAACCTGGCGGATCAGTTCCAGGCCATTGCTGGGCGCCATGCGCAGGTCGGTGATGAGCAAACCGATGGAGCTGCTGGAATTCAACATGTACCACGCCGCCTCACCATTCTCGGCGGTCATGCAGCGAATGCCGTCCAGGCCCAGGATTTCCGCCAGCAGTTCACGCGCGTCTTTGTCGTCATCGACGATCAACACGCGCTGTGGCGGTAGATCAGGCTCCAGCATCACAGCGCTCAGCGCCTCGCGCTCGGCATCGCTTAAAATATCGTGGTCGGACATACGGTTCTCAGCAGTTCTCATCAATCCCCTCCGCTCAGACGTCAGACATCACCGGAGGGTCAAACAATGTGCACTTCGTCGGAAAGTCTGACTAGTGGGCGTTCTACAGGTTTTGGACGATAGTCATGTAAGGCTTTCCCCTAGGTGAGTGCGGTTTGTATCGACCTAGACTTACGTCCAATGGGCACCCGCCGCGTGCGAGTCGACCATGAGGGACGATAACGACAAAAAATGCGGCCACTGTTATGAGTAAAGCTGATGCCTTCGCCCAGGCGGGGAAGACTGCTGTGTTGCAAAACATTCACGGCACCCTGCAGTTCTTGCAACGCTTCCCGCCCTTCAACCAGATGGAAAACGCACACCTGGCGTTTTTGGTGGAACAGTGCCAGCTGCGATTTTATGGCCCCGGCGACAGCATCCTTAAACCGTCGGGCGGGCCGGTTGAACACTTTTATATCGTCAAGCAGGGACGGGTCGTAGGTGAGCGCCCGGACAGCGCCGAAACCACTTTTGAAATCGCGACGGGCGAGTGCTTTCCCCTCGCGGCGCTGTTAGGTGAACGGGCAACCCGCACCGAGCACAAGGCGGCCGAAGACACCTTCTGCCTGCAACTGAACAAACCGGCGTTTATCAAGCTGTTCGCGCTGTCCAGCCCGTTTCGCGACTTCGCCCTGCGTGGCGTCAGCAGCCTGTTGGACACGGTTAATCAACAGGTGCAACAAAAAGCCGTGGAGACCCTCGGCACTCAATACTCACTGAACACCCGCCTGGGTGAATTGGCCATGCGCCACCCAGTGATGTGCAGCCCAACCACGCCGCTGCGCGAAGCGGTGACGATGATGCACGAACAACAGGTGGGCAGCATTGTGATCGTCGATGAGGGCCAGGCGCCCCTGGGCATTTTCACCCTGCGCGACTTGCGCCAAGTGGTGGCCGATGGCACCAGCGATTTCACCCAAGGCATCGAAGGCCACATGACCCAGGCGCCCTTCTTCCTGACCCCGGACCACAGCGCCTTCGACGCCGCCATCGCCATGACCGAACGGCATATCGCCCATGTGTGCCTGGTCAAAGACCAACGCCTGTGTGGCGTGGTGTCCGAGCGCGATCTGTTTTCCCTGCAACGGGTGGACCTGGTGCACCTGGCGCGCACCATCCGTAACGCGCCACGCGTGGAAAACCTGGTGGCGATTCGCGGCGAGATCGGCCAGTTGGTCGAACGCATGCTGGCCCATGGCGCGTCGTCTACCCAGATCACCCACATCATTACGCTGCTTAACGATCACACCGTATGCCGGGTGATCGAACTCACGCTGGCTGAAAAAGGCGACCCCGGCGTGCCATTCAGTTGGTTGTGTTTTGGCAGCGAAGGTCGTCGCGAGCAGACGCTGTACACCGACCAGGACAACGGCATTCTGTTCGATGCCAAGGACACCGCCGAAGCAGCGCAGATCCGTAGTCGCCTGTTGCCGCTGGCACAGCAGATCAACCAGAGCCTGGCGTTGTGCGGGTTCAGCCTGTGCAAGGGCAACATCATGGCCGGCAACCCAGAGCTTTGCCTGTCCCGAGCGGAATGGGCGCGGCGTTTTGCGGCGTTTATCCGCGAGGCGACGCCGGAGAATCTGCTGGGCTCCAGCATTTATTTTGACCTGCGCGTGGTGTGGGGCGATGAGCGTGGTTGCGAGCAATTGCGCCAGGGCATTCTCGACCAGGTCGCGGATAACCGCTTGTTCCAACGCATGCTGGCTGAAAACGCGTTGCGCCAACGGCCGCCCGTAGGACGCTTCCGCGAGTTTGTACTGACGCGTAAAGGCGGCGAAAAAGCCACTCTCGACCTCAAGGTGCAAGGCCTGACGCCGTTTGTCGACGGCGCGCGCCTCCTGGCCCTGGCCAACGGCATCCACGCCAATAACACCCTGGAGCGCCTGCGCCAACTGGTGGTCAAGGAAGTGATCGAGCCTCTGGACGGCGCCGCCTATGAAGAGGCCTACCACTTCATCCAGCAAACCCGCATGCAGCAGCACCAGCTGCAAACCCGCGAGAATCAGCCGTATTCCAACCGCGTCGACCCGGACAGCCTCAACCACCTGGACCGGCGCATCCTGCGAGAGTCCCTGCGCCAGGCTCAACGCCTGCAAAGCAGCCTGACGTTGCGGTATCAGTTGTGAGCCTGTTCAGTTGGCTGCGTACGAAAAAGCCTGGGCTGGATACCGCGCAGCAACAACGCCTGGAGCAACTGCGCAAGCCCACCGCGCTGGGCGAAGGTTCCTTGCGCAGTCAGCGCTGGGTGGTGGTGGACCTGGAAACCAGCGGCCTGAACCTCAACCGTGATCAGGTGCTGTCCATCGGTGCGGTGGTGATCGAAGACGGCGCGGTGGACTTTTCTCAATTGTTCGAGCGCACGCTGCAACGCGCCGACACCAAACTCAGCCCCAGCGTATTGATCCACGGCCTCGGCCCCAGTGCCATTGCTGCCGGCAGCGACCCGGTCGAGGCGTTGCTGGACTTTATGGCGTTTGTCGGCGACAGCCCATTGCTGGCCTTCCACGCACCGTTCGATCAGCACATGCTGTGCCGGGCGCTCAAGGACAGCCTGGGTTACCGCCTGACGCATCCGTTTCTTGATGTTGCCGACATCGCCCCGCTGCTGTGCCCCGAGGCGCATATACGCGAAGCCGGGCTGGACGATTGGATCAACCACTTCAACCTGCACGTGGGCGAGCGCCATCATGCCAGCGCCGATGCGCTGGCCACGGCGGAGCTGATGCTCATCCTGCTCAGCCGCGCACGCCAGCAACAGATCGACACCCCCCACACGCTGCAAGAGCGCTTGAGCCAGTGGACGCGGCGTAAACACGCGCCATCGTTTTAATACCCTCTCTCGACAGACGCCAATTGCACCCACCCCACGGCTCTGACACAATCGCGAATAATTCTCGTTAATTTAAACCTCTTGTTTATTCGGTGATGCCTTGTCGTCGGCCCAGAACCCACACAGTGAGCTTGTTGGCGCGTTGTATCGCGACCATCGTGGCTGGCTGCTGGCCTGGCTTCGACGCAATGTGGCCTGCCCAAGCCGCGCCGAAGACCTGAGCCAAGACACTTTCATGCGCCTGCTGGGCCGTGATGAACTGCGCGAACCCCGCGAACCTCGGGCGTTCCTGGTCGCCATCGCCAAGGGCTTGCTGTTCGACTACTTCCGCCGCGCCGCACTGGAACAGGCCTACCTCACCGAACTGATGCTGATCCCGGAAAGCGAACACCCTTCGCCGGAAGAACAGCAACTGATCCTCGAAGACCTCAAGGCCATCGACCGCCTGCTCGGCAAATTGTCGAGCAAGGCGCGCGCGGCCTTCCTCTATAATCGCCTCGACGGCATGGGCCATGCGGAAATCGCCCAGCGCCTCGGCGTGTCCGTGCCGCGCGTGCGCCAGTACCTGGCCAAGGGCATTCGCCAGTGCTACATCGCCCTGTATGGTGAGCCGCTGTGAACGGTTCCAGACCGGTCTCGGCCCATGTGCTGGATGCAGCCATTGCCTGGCAACTGTCCCTCGATTCGGGCGACGGCAGCCTGGTTGAGCGCGAAGAATTCGATAAATGGCTGGCCAGCAACGAAGAACACGCTCGCGCCTGGCGCCAACTGGGCATGCTCGGCCAGCGTTTCAGCGCCGCTTCGGGCCCGGCGCGGGTGGCGTTGTTGCAATCGCGGGAAGGCATTCGCCAGCGCGTGCGCAAGTTGGGCAGTGGCCTGGCGAGCATTGCACTGGTCATTGGCGTGGCGTTGTTTGCCGGTGAGCGCTACGTGCCGATCCACTATTGGCTGGCGGACCAACGTACCGCTACCGGCGAGCAGCGCACGCTGAAGCTGGCGGACGGTACGCTGATCAACCTCAATACCCACAGTGCTATCGATGTGCGTTTTGATGAGAAACGCCGGCTGATCGTGTTGCAGGAAGGCGAGATCCTGGTCGAGACCGGCCACAACGATGCGCGCCCGTTCTATGTACAAACCCGCGACGGCAGCCTGCGGGCGCTGGGCACGCGGTTTATCGTCAAGCGCGAAGACGACGCCACGCGCTTGAGCGTGTTGCAGTCCGCCGTGGCCGCACAGCCTGAGGCGCTGCATCAGGAACAGGTCTTCAAGGAAGGCCAGCAAGTGCTGATGCGCAGCGACGGCCTCGGCCCGCTGCTGGCTGTCACCCCCGCCACCGACGCCTGGACCCGCGGCATGCTGGTGGTCGACAACGCCCGCCTGGGGGATGTGGTCGAGGAACTCGGCCGCTACCGCGCCGGTTACCTGAGTGTGGATAAAGATGTGGCCGACTTGCGTATCACCGGCAGTTTCCCGCTGCACGACACCACGCTGGCGCTGAATGCGCTGCTGCCGACGTTACCGGTGCAGATTGAGCAGCACACCCCGTGGTGGGTGACGGTGAAGGGCAAGCCTTAGGTTCGCGATGCCCGTGCTATCGCTATCGCAGGCAAGAACACCCTGGAAAAATATTTTCACCCCGCCCTATCACTTTTCGGTTCTCGTTCGGCTCCTAGGCAATTGAGAAATATTTCCATTCAGGAGCCGCCGTATGTCCCGCACCCTAGACACCTTGTTGCGCCCCAGCCTGTTAGCCGTGGCCATCGCCCTCAGCGCCCCGCTGGCCAGCACTGTGCTGATCGCCGCCGAGCAGGCGTCCAGCGTGCGTGCGTACAACCTGCCGGCGGCGCCACTGGCCAGCACCCTGAACCAGATCGCCAGCCAGGGCGGCTTGGCGCTGACCCTCAGCCCGGCGCTCGCCGCCGGCAAGACCTCGGCACCGGTCCAGGGCCAGTTCGATGCGCCGGGTGCGCTGCGTGAAGCGTTACGTGGGACGGGGTTGCAACTGGAGCAGAGCAGCGCGGGGACTTACACCTTGGTGGCGATTCAAGAGGGCGTAATGGCGCTGCCGGTCACCAACATCACTGGCCAAGACAGCGGCCGGGAAAGTGCCTGGGGCCCGGTGCAAGGCTACCTGGCCACGCGCACTGCCGCCGGCACCAAAACCGACACTGCGCTGGTTGAAGCGCCGCGCTCGATCTCTGTCGCCACCCGCGAGCAGATGCAGGACCGCAACGTGCAGAACCTGGACGACGCCGTCAAATACATGCCCGGCATCGTGTCCGCCAGCTACGGCAGCGACACCCGCTACGACTGGATGCGCGTGCGCGGCTTCGAACCGACCCAGTTCCTCGACGGCCTGCCGCTACCACGCGGGGTGTACGCCAACCCGAAAACCGAAACCTGGAACCTCGACCGCCTTGCCCTGCTGCGCGGTCCGGCCTCATCGGTGTACGGCCAGACGCCACCGGGTGGCCTGCTGGACATGGTCAGTCGGCGTCCGAGCGAAGAGTCGAGCCATGCCATTCAGGTGCAATACGGCAGTGACAACTACCGCCAGATCAACTTCGCCAGCACCGGCAAGATCGATGATGAAGGCCAGTTCCTGTATGGCGTCAGCGGTGTGGTACGCGATGCGGGTACCCAGGTCGACCACATCGACAACAAGCGCTACAACATTGCGCCGAGTCTGACGTGGAATATTGACACCGACACCAAGCTGACGCTGCTGTCGCAGTTCACGCGTGACGATACTGGCGCCACCAGTCAGTTCTTGCCGATCGTGGGCACCAAGATCAAATCGCCATCGGGCGACGTATCACATCACAAGAACCTGGGCGATCCAGATTACGAGTTCTACGACCGCACTTACTACGCGCTGGGTTATGCCTTCGAGCATCGCTTCAACGATACCTGGCAGTTCAAGCAGAACCTGCGTTACACCAAGTCGGAGTTGTCGTTCCAGCAACTGACCGTGGGTTCCTATGCCTTCGCTCCAGTGGATGCAGCGGGCAACATGGATCGCCTCTCGACCAACGTCGACGAGAACATCGGACAGTTCGCGGTGGATAACAACTTCCAGGCCGACTTCGCCACCGGTGATGTCACCCACACCCTGTTGCTGGGTCTGGACCACCAGCGGACCGACACCTCGTACCTGTCGATCTTCGGGGGTGCCGGGCGTGTCAATATCTTCAACCCGGTCAATACCACGCCGGTAGTGCGCCCGGCGCGCTCCGATGCGTTCTACGACTACAACCAGAAAACCGTGCAGACCGGCCTCTACGTGCAAGACCAGATGGCCCTCAACAACTGGCGCCTGACCCTCGGTGGTCGTGAAGATTGGGTGCACCAAGGCACCACGTACTTCAACAAACAAGACGCGACCAACACCGACCGCAACAAAAACTTCAGCGGCAACGCGGCAGTCAGCTATGTGTTCGATTCGGGCTTCGTGCCATACCTGTCCTACGCCGAATCCTTCCAGCCAGCAAGCAACGCCAGCGCCGACCCGGTCAAGTCGTATAAACCCACCGAAGGTAAGCAATGGGAACTGGGAATCAAGTATCAGCCACCTGGCTCCAATACCTTGCTGAGTGCGGCGATCTATAGCCTCACTCAGAAAAACGTACTGGTCACCAGCACCGGAACGAGCGGCACCCCGATCACCGACCAGACCGGCGAAGTGAAAGTCAAAGGCCTGGAACTGGAAGCCGTTTCTGACGTGACCGAGAACCTCAAGGTGATCGCGGCGTACACCCTGGCCAAATCCGAAGTGCAAAAAGGCGACTTCAAGGGCAACCGCCTGCAACTGATGCCCAACCAGCAAGCTTCGCTGTGGACCGACTACACCTGGCACACCGGCGTACTCGACGGCTTCGGTATCGGCTTCGGCGCCCGCTACACCGGCAACACCTATGGCGACCAGGGCAATACCTGGCTGGGTAAGGCCAACGCCTACACCGTGTTCGACGGTGCGGTGCATTACGACTTGGGCCGCCTCGACAACAGCCTCAAAGGTGCATCGGTCAAACTCAACGCCACCAACCTATTCAACAAGGACTACATCTCCACCTGTGACGGTTCCTACTGCTACTTGGGCGACCAACGCAGCGTAGTCGCCAGCGCCACCTACCAGTGGTAATCGGCTGAGCCAACAACCAGGCCGCTCCCTTGAGCGGCTTGCGTGTGTCTGAAGGTTAGAAAATGAAAAGCAAAATCATCCGCCGCTGGTCCTTCATCCACACCTGGACCAGCCTGATCTGCACCGTTTTCCTGCTGCTGCTCGCCCTGACTGGCCTGCCGCTGGTGTTTCACCACGAGATCGACCACCTGCTGGGCAATGAGCCTGAACTGGCGCAGATGCCCGCCGATACCCCACGGCTCAACCTCGAGCAGCTTGTGGCTAAAGCTCAGGCTCATCGCCCCGGCGAAGCCATGCAGTACCTGGCCTGGGACGAAGACGACCAGAACGGCGTGATCGTAATCATGGCCGCTAGCGCCGGCACCGAACCCAACGCGTCGCACACTTTCATGCTGGATGCGCGCACCGGTGAAGCGGTGGAAACCCCGGCGGCCAACGGTGGGTTCACCCTGTTCCTGCTGCGGTTGCACGTGGATATGTTCGCCGGTCTACCAGGCAAGTTGTTGCTGGCGTTCATGGGCATTCTGTTTGTACTGGCGATTATCTCCGGCACGGTGCTGTACCTGCCGTTCATGCGCCGCCTGACATTCGCCACTGTGCGCCAGGACAAATCCACTCGCCTGCGTTGGCTCGACCTGCATAACCTGATCGGTGTGGTCACGTTGACCTGGGCGCTGGTGGTGGGCGTGACCGGTGTAATCAGCGCCTGCGCCGACCTGATCATCGCCGCCTGGCGCCAGGACAGCCTCAGCGCGATGATCGAGCCCTATAAAAGCGCGCCCCCCCTGACCCAACGCGCCCCGGCCACCGAGTTGCTGACCATCGCCGCCAAAGCCGCGCCGGGCATGCAGCCGGACTTCATCGCCTTCCCCGGCACGCGCTTTTCCAGTGAGCACCACTACGCGGTGTTTATGAAGGGCAGCACCCACCTGACGTCGCACTTGCTCACGCCGGTGTTGATCGACGCCAGTACCCTGGCCGTCACCGCCATCGCCGAACGGCCGTGGTACATGGACGCCATGGGCATGTCCCAACCGCTGCACTTTGGCGACTACGGCGGCATGCCGATGAAAATCCTCTGGGCCGTCTTGGATGTGCTGACCATCATCGTGCTGGTGAGCGGGATTTACTTGTGGATCGTGCGGCGCAAGGCGGGCAAGGCATGAAGCCGCGCCGGTCGAATTTCTGGAAGGTGTTTGGCATTCCCCTGGGGATTGGCCTGCTCAGCGCCGCCGGGTTGTTTGCGGCGTTGCTCGGGGATGGGCTGTGGGATTCGCTCAGTTGGGTGGGTTTAGGGGTGCCAGCAGTCATAGGCGTGCACGCGTTGTTCAAACGGCGCGGCTAAGGGCCTCGCCAGCCGTCATGCAACCCTCTAGGCTAGCCACGCCTATCTTGAGGAATGCCCATGTCCGCTCCCAGCATGACCCTGTTCCACAACCCCGCTTCACCGTTCGTGCGCAAGGTCCGTGTGCTGCTGGCCGAAACCGGCCAGCAAGATCGCGTGGCCCTGCACGGGTGCATGCCGACCCCGGTCAACCCGGACGCCCAACTGGTGCAAGGCAACCCGGTGGGCAAGATCCCGGCCCTGCGCCTGGCGGACGGCACGGTGCTGCACGACAGCCGGGTGATCCTTGATTACTTCGACCACCAGCACGTCGGCAACCCGCTGATCCCTCGCGACGGCTCGGCGCGCTGGCGCCGCCTGACCCTGGCTTCGATGGCCGACGGCATCATGGATGCCGCCGTGCTGGTGCGTTACGAGACCGCCCTGCGACCGGCGGAAAAACACTGGGACCAATGGCTCGACGAGCAGCGCAACAAGATCCGTCGCAGCCTCGCTGAGTTAGAAGCGGATGCAATCGCCGAACTGACCAGCCACTTCGACATCGCCGCTATCAGCGTGGCCTGCGCCTTGGGTTACCTGGATTTCCGTCATCCGGATATGCAATGGCGCTCGGATAACCCGCAGCTTGCCGCATGGTATGCCGAGGTCAGCCAGCGGCCTTCGATGCTGGACACCCAGCCGCCCATCTAAGATTCACCGTCATTCCCCTGGGGAGCGGGCTTGCTCGCGAATGCGGTGGCTCAGTTGAAACATCTGTGGCTGACATACCGCCTTCGCGAGCAAGTCCGCTCCCACAGTGGGCGGCGGCGTTATTAAGGAAGTCGACCATCCTCGCCTTCATTTGCTGATCCTCGCGCAACCCGATCATTGCACTGCCTCCAGGTCAAACTGCAGTGGCTCGGCCGCTTTGCGCTTGCCCACGCCATACCAGTCCAGTTTGCGCGTCAGCACCATCACCGTGCCCAGCAGGCCGAACAACAACAGCGAGCCCATCAGCAACGCGTAATCCTCGGCACTCAACAGCCCGTACAACAAGCCATACAACGCCGCCAACCCCGCCGAGAAGCCCAACCCATGGGCCACGCTGCGCAGCACATGGCACACGTAGAAACCAATCAACAACACGCAGGCACTGGCGGAGATAAGGTAGGCCATGGCGAAGCCTATATGCTCGGACAACGACAACAGCAGCAGGTAGAAAAACGCCAGCGCCACGCCCACCAAGGCGTACTGGATCGGGTGCACCGCCAGGCTCTTGAGCACTTCGAACAGGAAGAAACCGGCAAAGGTCAGGGCGATAAACAGCAACGCGTATTTGATCGCGCGGTCGCTCTTGAGGTATTGGTCCACCGGGTCGATGAAGTTGACGCCGAAGCTGCGGTTGTTGAAGTCGTCACAGCCTTGCCCGTCCAGGCAGGTCTGCAGGGCTTGCTCAAGGTTGGTGGAGAAGAATGAAGTCTGCCAGTTGGCGCTAAAGCCTTTGTCGGTGATCTCGCGTTGCGCCGGCAGGAAGTTGCCGATAAAGCTTGGGTGCGGCCAGTTGGACGCGAGTGACACTTGGCTGGTCTTGCCCACCGGCACCACTTGCAGTTGCTCGGTGCCTTGCAGGCGTAGGTCAAAGGCGAAATCCACCACGTAGGGCTTTTTAGTGTCCTGCTCCGGCAGCGCCACGTGCACGCCCTCACCGAGCCAGTCGACCTGGGAGCCCGGTTCGAACTCCAGCGGCTGGCTGCCCAGCTCAAGCTTCAATGCGTTTTCAATGCCGCGAATATCGCTGATACCCACCGCCAGAAATGCCGGCTCAAAACGGTAATCGGCAAAATTCTCGGTGATGCCCAACTGCGCAGGCAGCTCGAAACGCCCGCTGATGCGGTTATCGGCATGGAACAGCCGCGCCTGGTAGATGCCCCGCGCACGCAGTTCGGTCTGCACTTTGCCGTCGAGCTCAAAACGATCCGGCAGGAAATACAGACGACCACGCTCTTCGCGGGTGACTTCGTAGCGTTTGTTGAGCTTTTCATTGAGCTTCCACTCGCGCACGGTCTTGCGATACGGCACCACCATCACCGGGCCGGTGAGACGCTGGGCATAGCTGGAGCTGCGGGCGATGTCCATCAGTACGCCATCGCGCAGTTGCTGGCGGTCACTGATGATGCCGTTGATCATCAGCAACGGAATCAGCAACAGCAGGATCAGCAGCGCAATCGCGCCAAGTTTGAAAAGCAGGCTGCGGTTCATGGGTCTCTCCCTGTTTTGATGGGGAGAGTCTGAGCAGACTGTGTGGGGGATTTATGTGGGCAATGTGGAGACTGTGTGGAGATGCAGTACCACTTGCACGCCGCCTTGCACGTTGCCGATCTGCAACGCACCGCCGTGCAGCTTCATCACTTCCTCAACAAAGTTGAGGCCCAGCCCGGTGCTTTTGCGCCCGCTGGCCGGGCGTGGCAATGAATAGAAACGCTCGCTCAGGCGTGGCAGAGCGTAGTCGGGAATCGGCGCGGCCTGGTTGAACAGGCTCACTTGCACGTCGTTGTAACGCGCCTGCGCGCTGAATTTCAACTGGCCACCGGGCGGTGTGAAATCCAGGGCGTTGTCCAGCAGATTGCCCAGCGCCTGACGCAGCAGGAAGGGCTCGCCATACACCTGCACATCCGCCGCAATCGTCTGTTCAACGCACAATCCGGCGCCTTCAATGCGCGCGCACTGGGCCTTGATGACCTCATCGACCATCGCGGCCAACGGGATACTCGCCTGCTCTTCCAGGCCTTGGCGTTGCTCGACTTGCGCCAGGTTCAGCAAGCGCTCGATCAACTGCTGCAGGCGCGCACTTTCGCTGTCGATGTTGCCGACAAAACGCTGCTGTTGTTCGCGGGTCATATCGCCCTGCAACAACTCCGCCGCGCCGCGTATCGCCGCCAACGGGCTTTTCAATTCGTGGGTCAGGGTATGCACGTAATGTTCGACATAGGCCTTACCTTCCAACTGCGTACGCATGTGTTCCACGGCGGTGGATAACTGCTTGAGTTCGCCGCCCCTATAATGCGGCAACTCGGCACGCCGGCCTTCGCTGACCGCTTCGGCATAAGCCGTCAACCGGCGCAGCGCGGCGCTCAGCCACCACGACAGCAGTGCGCCCAGCAGCAGACCCAGAATCACCAGGCCCGCGCCGTACCACAGCAGGCGCCGCTCGGTGCGGTCGACATAGGGCTGCAATGAGCTGTTCGGTTTGGCCACGGTGACCACCCCGATGATCTGGCCATTGTCACGGATCGGCGCGCCCACGTGCATCACCGACGAGGTGGCGTCATCCGCTGCGCTGCGAGTGGACCGGGCGCCGTATTCACCGCGCAGGGTCAGGTAGACGTCGTTCCACTTGGAATAGTCCTGGCCCACCGCTTCGCCCGTGGAGTCGAGCAACACGGTGCCCTTGGCGTCGGTCACATAGATGCGGTGGTTGACCTGGTTTTTCGGCAGGCCCCAAATGGTCGCGCCCGGCTGGCGATTGCCGTAGGCCTTGAGCAATGCCGGCCAGTGGCTTTGGCCGAGGGTGCCGTTCTTGACGTCATCGCGCAGGATCTCGGCCAGCAGATTGGCGGTGTCCACCAGGGTTTCTTCGGTGGACTGGCGCACACCGGGGCGGATTTCCTTCATGACAGTGTTGAGCACGAAGTAGCCGGTGAGGCCGATAAACAGCGCATACACCAGGAAAATCCGCAGCCCCAAGCGCATCAGCTATTGCTCGGGCTGTAGCTGTAGCCGAGGCCGCGATGGGTCTGGATCGGCTCGGCATCGGCAGCCACGCTGCGTAATTTGCTGCGCAGGCTTTTGATATGGCTGTCGATATTGCGCTCGTAGCCGGCATCTGCCGCCACGCCGACCGCGTCCAATAATTGCTCACGGCTGAAGACACGCTCGGGTTGTTCCAGCAGGCTTTGCAGCAGGCGGAATTCATGGCGCGTCAGGCTCAAGGGCTGGCCGCGATAAGCGATCTGCATACGTTCCAGATCAACCTGGAACACTGTGGGCGCAGCACCAGGGCCGATTCGCTTGAGGATCGCCCTGACCCGTGCGGTCACCTCCCGCGGGCTGAAGGGCTTGACCACATAATCGTCGGCACCGATCTCCAACCCCACCACACGGTCGATCTCGCCATCCCGCGCGCTGAGGAACATCACCGGTACTTCACTGAAGCGGCGCAGTTGCTTGCAGGTTTCAAACCCCGTGATGTCGGGCAGGCCGATGTCGAGGATGATCAGGTCAGCCGGCGTCTGGCGCTGGTGGGCCAGCGCCTCCTGGCCAAGGCTCAGCCAGGTGGTGGTAAACCCCTCGCCTTGCAGGGCGAATATCAGCGTGTCGGCTATCGCCGCTTCGTCTTCGACAATCAGGATATGCACCATGGTGTTCCGTCAGCAGTCCGGTTTGTCAGCAGTGTAACGACGAGCCGGGTTTACCGCAGCGCCGAATTCACGCAGGGCCTTGGCGCCGATCAGCAACGGGTAGTTGAAGCTGCTGCGGTCGGTGAGGTTGACCTCGACGGTGCGCTTGACGTTGCCCAGGCACATTTCCAGATCGATTACCGGGCGCTTGGCCACTGTCGCTTCGTCTTTGTCATCGTCTTCGTCGGCGCGGCTCTTGATCTTGCTGATGCGCGAGACTTTGTGTTCGTAGACTTTGTTGGAGGCATCCTTGCCGCCGAGGCGGAAGCGCACCCAGTCGTCGCCATCACGGGTGAAGGTTTCGATATCACGCGCCGACAGCGAGGCGGTCAACGCGCCGGTGTCCATCTTGGCCTTGAAGGTTTCGCCGATCTCCGGCAATTGGATGTATTCGTAGCGACCGTAAAGGGTCGGTTCGGCAGCCATGACAGGCAGGGCAACCAGGGCGAGCGAGGCAAGGAGCAGTTTCACGAAGTGATTTCCTCGGAAAGAAGTAGGCGAATTCTAGACCGCAAAGGCAGCACTTAGTTAGCTCGCCCCAGCATACCCGGCACATTGTGAAACATTCGTCCGGTAATTTGCGATTTGGCCTCTAGACTCAAGCTGCTTATCATGACCCGCCCACAGGATTGCAAGAGTTGCTTATGCGCCGCCTGCTCACCGGCTGTTTTGTCTCACTGCTTTTATTGCTCAACACCCTGGTCCTGATCGGCCCGCTGATGGTGTTTGCCCTACTCAAGGTGGCGGCACCTGGTCGCACTCGTGACGCCATGTCGTGGGCGGTCATGTGGATCGCCGAAACCTGGGCCGAGATCGACAAGCTGATCTTCGCGCTGTGCATCCCGACCCAATGGGACATTCGCGGTGGCGCAGACCTACGCGGTGATACCTCCTACCTGGTCATCAGCAACCACCAATCCTGGGTGGATATTCCAGCGCTGATCCAGGCCCTCAACCGTCGCACGCCGTTCTTCAAATTCTTCCTGAAAAAAGAGCTGATCTGGGTGCCCTTCCTCGGCCTGGCCTGGTGGGCGCTGGATTACCCGTTCATGAAGCGCTACACCAAGGCATTCCTCGCCAAGCACCCGGAACTGGCCGGGCAGGATTTAAAGATCACCAAAGAGGCCTGCGAGCTGTTCAAGCGCCAGCCGGTGACGGTGGTCAATTATCTGGAAGGCACGCGGTTCACCGAGGCCAAGCGCAGGCAACAGGATTCGCCGTTTACCCGGCTACTCAAACCCAAGGCGGGTGGCGTGGCGTTTGTGCTGGCGGCGCTGGGGGAACAGCTGGATGCGGTACTCGACGTGACGGTTGTCTATCCGCAGCAAAAGATTCCGGGGTTCTGGGATTTGATCAGTGGCGCAGTGCCAAAGGTGATCATCGATATCCGTACCCATGAGCTGGACCCGGCATTGTGGCAAGGGGATTACGAGAACGATCCGGCCTTTCGCCAGACCGTCCAGAACTGGGTAAACCAGCTCTGGAAGGAGAAGGATGCGCGCATCGAGCAACTGCGCGCGCAAAGTCGTTAGCTGCCAGTGCCCCAGGCCTGGGCCAACTTGCCCAGCAAGGAGCTGTTGGCACCCTGCCCGCCGAGGTATTGCAGGATTACCGGCGCAAACTGGCTAACCATGCCGCTGTCCATGCCCAGTGCGCTGAACGCGGTGTTCAGGTCATTGGTGTTCTTCACGTTACCCAGCAGGCCGTCGAGGCCACTGGTCTTGCTGCCACCGGCCTGGCCGAGCATCCCGCTCAAGGCCCCGAGGCTGCCCAATGCGTTGTTGCCCGACAACTGGTCGAGGCCCGGCACGCTGTTGCCCAATTGCGAGTACTCGTTCCCGCTCAGCTTGTTCTTGGCCAGGCCCAGCATGGCGCCAGTGCCGCCGACCGCTTGTTCGGGGGTGATGTTGAGTTGAGAGGTCAGTGCGCTCAGCAAACCGGCCGTCTCGGAAGACGGTGCGGCAGCGGCAGCCTTGTTGTTGCCACCCTGCATACCGGAAATGGCATTGGCCGCGTCGCCAAGGCTGAAGCCTGCGGCGAACACCGGGCCGGCTGCCAGGGTCATCAGGCAGGAAAGGGCGAAACCGCGTGAAATCTTCATCGAAACAACCTCTGGGTGTAGGGGTGAAAGCAGGCGTTTGACTGGGCATCCGGCCCATTGTTCCGGGCAGTCCAAGGAACCCAATCGCAGGGTGGCAGTCCATGGAATGAATTCAAAAAAATGCCAGGAACAGCCGTATGAGCGCGACCCGCCCCCAAGTGATCGAGCAAAAACCCCCGTTCTGGAGCCGTCCTCGCGTGTTTATCGGCGTGTGCGTGGCCATCGTCGCCGGCCTCGGCGGCCTCGGCGGCGCGCTCTACACTCAGGACACCGTCAAATCCGCCGCTACGCTGGTGACCACCACCCAACAGCCGGCAGCGCAGGTCATGGCGCACAAGGATTACCTCGAAGTTGAACCGATCGCCACGGCGGCACCTGAGCCCGACCGCAGCCTGGAGCTGTGGGCCATGCCCGAGGGTGGCAAACCTGTTTCGTTGGGGCTGTTGCCGGAAGATGGCAAGGGCATCATTGGATTGAACCCACGCCAGCAGGCCAGCATTCGCAAGCCAGTGGAGTTGCTGGTGAGCTCGGAGACCAAGGGGGGGTCGTTGAGCAAGCAGCCAACCGGCCCGACGGTGTACCAGGGCGCACTGGCCTACCGCTGATACGCCAAAACCCTGTGGGAGCGGGCTTGCTCGCGAAGGCATTAGGTCAGTCAAAGAGGCTCTGACTTAACCACCGCCTTCGCGCGCACGCCCGCTCCCACATTTGGATCGCTGTGTGTCTGGGATTTACGCCGCGCTGAACATCTTATGCGGGTCAATCACAAACTTCTTCGGCACACCCGCATCGAACTCGCCATACCCGCGTGGCGCGTCATCCAGGCTGATCACCTGCACGCCCACGATTTCAGCAATGTTGATACGGTCCCACATGATCGCCTGCATCAGTGCGCGGTTGTACTTCATCACCGGGGTCTGGCCGGTGTGGAAGCTGTGGGATTTGGCCCAGCCCAGACCAAAGCGAATGCTCAGGCTGCCCATTTTCGCGGCGGCATCCACGGCGCCCGGGTCTTCAGTCACGTAGAGGCCTGGGATACCGATCTTGCCCGCCACGCGCACTACGCCCATCAGCGAGTTAAGTACGGTGGCCGGGGCTTCCGCCTTGACGCCTTCATGGCCATGGCCGCGCGCTTCGAAGCCTACGGCGTCGACGGCGCAATCCACTTCCGGCTCACCCAGCAGCGCAGCGATTTGTTCGTGCAGCGGGGTGTCCGTGGACAGGTCGGCAATCTCGAACCCTTGTGCCTTGGCGTGGGCCAGGCGGATGGGGTTGACGTCGCCGATGATCACCACCGCAGCGCCCAACAGGCGCGCAGAAGCGGCAGCGGCCAGGCCGACCGGGCCAGCGCCGGCGATGTAGACGGTGCTACCAGGGCCAACACCGGCGGTGACGGCGCCGTGATAGCCAGTCGGCAGGATGTCGGAGAGGCACGTCAGGTCGCGGATTTTCTCCATGGCCTTGTCGCGGTCCGGCAGTTTCAGCAGGTTGAAGTCGGCGTATGGCACCAGTACGTATTCGGCCTGGCCGCCGGTCCAGTCGCCCATGTCGACATAGCCATAGGCGCCACCGGCACGGGCTGGGTTGACGGTCAGGCATACGCCAGTGTGTTGTTCTTTGCAGGAGCGGCAGCGACCGCAAGCCACGTTGAAGGGTACGGAAACCAAGTCGCCGATCTTCAGGTTCTCGACGTCGCTGCCCTTCTCGATCACTTCACCGGTAATTTCATGACCCAGCACCAGGCCGGTCTGGGCAGTGGTACGGCCGCGCACCATGTGTTGGTCGGAGCCGCAGATATTGGTGGAGACCACGCGCAGAATGACGCCGTGCTCAATCTTTCTGCCACGGGGGTCCTGCATTTTGGGATAGTCGATTTTCTGTACTTCGACCTTGCCGTTGCCGAGATACACGACACCACGATTACCAGACATGCTTTCACCTCGCTGTTGTTTTTATGGAACCGCGTTGCCCGTTGGGTGGGCAGCGCGTTAAGTGCTCGGGTACAGATGCTGTTTTTGCGTTGTTAGTTGGGGCCTCTTCGCGGGCTTGCTCGCGAAGGCGTCAGTCAGAGCACCACAGTTCTATTGGCGTTGAGAAACACCCGCCGCTCAATGTGATACCCCACCGCCCGGGCCAGTGTCAGCCCTTCAATATCGCGCCCCTTGGCAATCAAGTCCTCGGGGTAGTGGCTGTGGTCCACCACCTCCACGCCCTGGGCAATGATCGGGCCTTCATCCAGGTCGTTGTTGATGTAATGCGCCGTGGCGCCAACCAATTTCACGCCCTTGTTGTACGCCTGGTGATACGGCTTGGCGCCCTTGAATCCCGGCAACAACGAGTGATGGATATTGATGGCCTTGCCATCCAGCTTGCGGCACAGCTCCGGCGACAGCACTTGCATGTAGCGCGCAAGAATCACCAATTCGGCGCCGGTGTCTTCCACCACCTGCCACACCTGGCGCTCCTGGGACGGTTTGTCGTTGGGGTCGAGGGGGAAATGGTAGTAGGGAATCTGGTGCCAGTCGGACAAAGGTTTGAGATCCGGGTGGTTGGACACCACCGCAACCACGTCCATCGACAGTTGGCCGATGCGCTGGCGGTACAGCAGATCGTTCAGGCAGTGATCGGCCTTTGAGACCATGATCACCACTTTTGGTCGGTAGTTCGGCGCCGTCAGCTCGAAGATCATGCCAAAGGCTTCACCGCGAGAGGCCAGGCCATCGCGGAAAGCTTGCTCGTCGAAACCGTCGGGCTGGCGAAATTCGACGCGAATAAAAAATCGCCCGGAAAGCCGATCATCGAACGAGTGGTGCTCGGTAACGTAGCAGCCCTGCTCGAACAGGTAGCGGGTGACCGCGTCCACCGTGCCGAGCACGCTGGGGCAGTCGGCGGTCAAAATCCATGTATCAGGTGCGCGGCTCATGGGTCACTCCTCAGGCTTGGACGCTCAAACCGAATTCAGCCGAGGCATCCTGCAACCACAACCACCAGTAATCCGAGAAGCTGCGACGAATCAGTAGCTCCCAGGTGTCTTCAGCGGTGTGACGGATCACCAGTTGCGACTTGGCGAACACCGTGCCCACCGCCTTGCCCACCGGGAAGTTGTTGGGGTGCACGTCATAGCTGGTGGACTTCATCAGCACGTCACGCACATTCGGGCCGCTGAGTTCGAGGATCTGCTGGCCGCCGCTGACGTTGACGATCTGAATATGCAGGTCGCCTAGGGCGGCACGCAGGTTTTGCTCGGCGGCGAATTCTTCACCGCTTGGCACGATCAAAAGCCACTCATCCGGACCGAGCCATTGCAGGCTGGTTTCACCTTTGACGATCACCGTCAAAGCAGCTGGCAGCTCAATACCGAGGGCCTTGTGCACGCCGGCGGCAAAGGCAGGGTCATGGCCGTCGCCGCGCAGAGTCAGGTGGCCCAGGAGTTTCTTCTCACGCACGGTCACACCGGCGTTCTTGCGCCCCTTGCCGACCAGGCTGGCGAGGTCGGCATGGTGCAGCGACGACTCGGCCTTGGCCCCGGTGGTTGGGCGTTGTTGGTATACATTGGCTGCTGTCATAAAGCACCTTTCCTGAATTCTGTTGTGCGGCTACTGGCGTCTTCGCGAGCAAGCCCGCTCGCACATTTTGGAATGCGCTCCCCCTGTGGGAGCGGGCTTGCTCGCGAAGGCCGCGACTCGGTCTATCAGATGTTCTGGCGTTCGCCTTTCGGGTCAAAGAACACCGAAGACACAATCTCTGCCTCGATCACACTGCCATCCGCCTGCGGTGAGAACACCCGCTCGCCGATGCGCTTCAAGCCGCCCTTCACCACGCCCATGGCAAACGAATAACCCAGGGAGTTGTGCGCATAACTTGATGTGACGTGACCCACCATCTTCATCGGAATCGACTGCTTCGGATCGAACACCAACTGCGCGCCTTCCGGCAGCCACACGGTTGGATCGATCGGTTTGAGCCCAACCAGCTGCTTACGCTCTTCACGCACGCAGTCTTCACGTTTCATGCCGCGCCAGCCGATCCACGAGAACGGTTTGGTGCGACCTACGCACCAGCCCATGTTCAGGTCGTCCGGGGTCATCGAGCCGTCGGTGTCTTGCCCGACGATGATGAAGCCCTTCTCCGCCCGCAGTACGTGCATGGTTTCGGTGCCATACGGGGTCAGGTTGTACTGCTTGCCGGCCTCGACGATTTTTTCCAGCACGCCCATGGCGTAGTCGGCCTGCACGTTGACTTCGTACGACAGCTCACCGGTAAACGAAATCCGGAACACGCGAGCCGGTACGCCACCGACCAGGCCTTCCTTCCAGGTCATGAACGGGAAGCCGTCCTTGTCCAGGTCGATGTCGGTCACTTCGGCCAGCAGCTTGCGGCTGTTGGGCCCGGACAGGGTCATGGTCGCCCAGTGGTCGGTGACCGAAGTGAAGTACACCTTGAGGTCTGGCCACTCGGTCTGTTGGTAGATTTCCAGCCACTGCAGCACACGGGCGGCGCCGCCAGTGGTGGTGGTCATCAGGAAGTGGTTGTCGGCGAGGCAAGCAGTTACGCCGTCGTCGAAGACCATGCCGTCTTCCTTGCACATCAGGCCATAGCGCGCCTTGCCCACATCGAGCTTGGTCCAGGCGTTGGAGTAGATGCGGTTGAGGAACTCTCGGGCATCCGGGCCCTGGATATCGATCTTGCCGAGGGTCGACGCATCGAGCAGACCAACGCTGTCGCGCACGGCCAGGCATTCACGTTTTACCGCGGCGTGCAGGTCTTCACCATTGCGTGGGAAATACCAGGGGCGTTTCCACTGGCCGACGTCTTCGAACTCGGCGCCGTTTTTCACGTGCCAGGCTTGCAGCGCGGTGTAGCGCACCGGCTCGAAGATGTGCCCACAGTGACGGCCCGCCACCGCGCCGAACGTCACCGGCGTGTAGTTCGGACGGAACATGGTGGTGCCCATCTGCGGGATAGTCACGTTAAGCGAACGCGCGGCAATCGCCAGGCCGTTGACGTTACCCAGCTTGCCCTGGTCGGTGCCGAAGCCCAGCGCGGTGTAGCGTTTGACGTGCTCAACCGACTCGAAACCTTCGCGGGTCGCCAGTTCGATGGCGGCGGCAGTCACGTCGTTTTGCAGGTCGACAAATTGCTTTGGCGCCCGTGCGGTGGGTTTGTCGTGCGGCACTTGGTAAACAGCCAGCGTCGGTTCTTCCAGGCGGTTCAGCGCTTTTGGCAGTGCGCCTTCCACCGGCGCAAAACCGGCTTCGCTGGCCGCGCGCACGCCGCCTTCAAAACCATCCGCCAGGGAATCGCCAAGGCCGTAGACACCGTTGATACCACCGACGCACACGCGTTTCTGCGGTGCTTCGCCCGGTACAAAACCGAGGATATCTTCACGCCAGGTCGGCTTGCCGCCCAGGTGCGAGGCCAGGTGGACCACCGGGCTGTAGCCGCCGGAGCTGGCCACCAGGTCGCAGTCCAGCCATTCGCCTGGGCTGGTGACTTTGTGTGCTTTCAGATCAATCGCGGCCACGCGGGCAGCGGTCACATGCTTGCTGCCACGGGCTTCGATCACGGCGCTGCCGGTGAGGATGCGAATGCCTTTGGCACGGGCTTCTTCAACCAGCGCGCCGCGTGGGTTGTGGCGCACATCGGCCACTGCCACCACATGCAGGCCGGCGTCGAGCCAGTCCAGCGCAACGCGATAGGCGTGGTCGTTGTTGGTCGACAGCACCAGTTTCTTGCCCGGCGCCACGCCGTAGCGGCGCACGTAGGTGGAAACTGCGCTGGCCAGCATATTGCCCGGCACGTCGTTGTTGCCGTACACCAATGGACGCTCGCACGCACCGGTCGCGAGGACGACACGCTTGGCACGCACACGGTGAATACGCTGACGCACCACGCCGATCGGCGCACGGTCACCGAGGTGGTCTGTGAGACGCTCGTGGATGGTCAGGAAGTTATGGTCGTGATAACCGTTGACGGTAGCGCGGGGCAGCAGCACCACGTCCGGCAGGGCTTTGAGTTCAGCGATCACGCTGGCAACCCAATCGGTAGCGGGTTTGCCATCGAGGCTTTCGCGCGAGTCGAGCAGCGAACCACCGAACTCTTCCTGCTCATCGGCGATGATCACACGTGCACCGCTGCGCGCAGCAGCCAGCGCAGCGGCCAAACCCGCAGGGCCTGCGCCGACCACCAGCACGTCGCAGTGACGGTTGAAGTTGTCGTAGGTGTCCGGGTCGTTCTCGGTCGGCGAGCGGCCAAGGCCAGCCGCCTTACGGATGTACTTCTCGTATGTCATCCAGAACGATTGCGGATACATGAAGGTTTTGTAGTAGAAACCCGGTGGCATCAGCTTGCCGCCGACCTTGCCGAGAATGCCCATCACGTCGGTGTTCACGTTTGGCCAGCCGTTGGTGCTGGTGGCGACCAAACCTTGGTACAGCGCTTGTTGCGTGGCGCGCACGTTGGGAATCTGAGTGGCTTCGGTGGCGCCGATCTGCAGCACCGCGTTCGGCTCTTCGGCGCCCGCAGCAAAGATGCCGCGTGGGCGCGAATACTTGAAGCTGCGGCCAATGATGTCGACGCCGTTGGCGAGCAAGGCGGCGGCCAGTGTGTCGCCTTCAAAGCCTTTGTAGCTCTGGCCGTTGAAGGTAAACGTGAGGACTTTATTACGGTCGATCCGGCCACCGTTGGACAGGCGATTGGTCTGGCTCATACCTTCTCTCCAGCAGCCTTGGCGGTGAATTGCGGCTTGGTGCCGATCTTGTAGGTTTCAAGAATTTCGTAGGTCACGGTGTCGCGCGTGGCGTTGAAATACTGGCGGCAACCGGCGGCGTGAATCCACAGCTCGTGGTGCAGGCCGCGCGGGTTGTCACGGAAGAACATGTAGTCGCCCCACTCTTCATCGGTGCAGGCGTTCGGGTCCAGCGGGCGCGGGATGTGCGCTTGGCCTGACGCGTGGAATTCCTCTTCGGAGCGCAGTTCGCCACAGTGAGGACAGAAGATATGCAACATAGGGAATTTCTCCTGTTAGTGGGCGACGGCTGCAGCGCCATGCTCATCGATCAACGCACCGTTGTGGAAACGGTCGATGGAAAAAGGTGCGGCCAATGGGTGCATTTCACCCTTGGCGAGGCTGGCGGCAAACACGTTGCCTGAGCCCGGAGTCGCTTTAAAACCACCGGTGCCCCAACCGCAGTTGAAGAACATGTTCGGAACCGGCGTCTTGGAGATGATCGGGCACGCATCCGGCGTGGTGTCGACGATGCCGCCCCACTGGCGGTTCATGCGCACGCGGGACAGCACCGGGAACATCTCGACGATGGCCTGGATGGTGTGCTCGATCACCGGGTACGAACCGCGCTGGCCGTAGCCGTTGTAGCCGTCGATCCCGGCGCCGATCACCAGATCGCCCTTGTCGGACTGGCTGATGTAACCGTGCACGGCGTTGGACATGATCACGCTGTCGATAATCGGCTTGATCGGCTCCGACACCAACGCTTGCAGCGGGTGGGATTCGATCGGCAGGCGGAAACCGGCCAGCGAGGCCATGTGCCCGGAGTTACCGGCCGTGACCACACCGACGCGCTTGGCACCGATGAAGCCCTTGTTGGTTTCCACGCCGATGCACACGCCGTTTTCCTTGCGGAAGCCGATCACTTCGGTCTGCTGGATCAAGTCCACACCGAGTGCGTCAGCCGCGCGGGCGAAGCCCCAGGCCACAGCATCATGGCGGGCCACGCCGCCGCGACGTTGCACGGTAGCGCCGAGAACCGGGTAGCGGGTGTTTTTCGAGCAGTCGAGGTACGGGATCTCGTCCGCTACCTGTTTGGCGTTGAGCAGTTCGCCGTCCACGCCGTTGAGGCGGTTGGCGCTGACGCGGCGCTCGGAATCACGGATGTCTTGCAGGGTGTGGCACAGGTTGTACACGCCGCGCTGCGAGAACATCACGTTGTAGTTCAGGTCCTGGGACAGGCCTTCCCACAGCTTCATCGCGTGTTCATACAAATGCGCCGACTCGTCCCACAGGTAGTTGGAACGCACGATGGTGGTGTTGCGTGCGGTGTTACCGCCGCCCAGCCAGCCTTTCTCGACCACGGCCACGTTGGTGATGCCGTGCTCCTTGGCCAGGTAGTAAGCGGTCGCCAGACCATGCCCGCCGCCGCCGACGATGACCACGTCGTAGACCTTTTTAGGGGTCGGCGTGCGCCACATCTTCTGCCAGTTTTCGTGGTGGCTGAGTGAGTGCTTGAAGAGGCCGAAGCCTGAGTAGCGTTGCATAGTCATTACTCCAAAACCGCGCTCAGCGATAAACCGGGAAATCAGCGCACAGGGCAGACACGTGCTTGGCCACGTTGGCCTCGACATCGGCGTCGCCGAGGTTGTCGAGGATGTCGCAGATCCAGCCCGCCAGTTCGATGCACTGCGGCACTTTGAAACCGCGCGTAGTCACCGCCGGGGTGCCGATGCGCAGGCCCGAGGTCACGAACGGCGACTGCGGGTCATTCGGCACGGCGTTCTTGTTGACGGTGATGTGGGCGCGACCGAGAGCAGCGTCCGCCTCTTTACCGGTGAGGCCCTGACGGATCAGGCTGACCAGGAACAGGTGGTTATCGGTGCCGCCGGACACTACGTCGTAGCCGCGCTTGATGAACACCTCGGCCATGGCCTGGGCGTTGTCGATCACCTGTTGCTGGTAGACCTTGAAGCCAGGCTCCTGGGCTTCCTTGAAGCACACGGCCTTGCCGGCGATGACATGCATCAGCGGGCCGCCCTGGGCGCCGGGGAATACCGCGGCGTTGAGTTTCTTTTCAATGGCTTCGTTGGCCTTGGCCAGGATCAGGCCGCCACGCGGACCACGCAGGGTCTTGTGGGTGGTGGTGGTAACCACATCGGCGTACGGCAGCGGGTTCGGGTACAGGCCTGCGGCAACCAGGCCAGCGACGTGGGCCATGTCGACGAACAGCAGCGCGCCGACCTTGTCGGCAATCGCGCGAAAGCGTAGGAAATCCAAGGTCTTGGAGTAGGCGGAGAAACCGGCCACCACCATCTTCGGCTGGTGTTCCACGGCCAGGCGTTCGACTTCGTCGTAGTCGATCAAGCCGGTGTCGGTGTTGATGCCGTATTGCACCGCGTTGTACAGCTTGCCCGAGGACGACACTTTGGCGCCGTGGGTCAGGTGGCCGCCGTGGGCCAGGCTCATGCCGAGGATGGTGTCGCCGGCGTTCAGCAGGGCCAGGTACACCGCGCTGTTGGCGGAGGAACCGGAGTGCGGCTGCACGTTGGCGTAATCGGCACCGAACAGCTGCTTGGCGCGCTCGATGGCCAGGGTTTCGACTTTATCCACATGCTCGCAACCGCCGTAATAGCGCTTACCCGGGTAGCCTTCGGCGTATTTGTTGGTGAGGCCACTGCCCTGGGCTTCCATCACGCGTTTGCTGGTGTAGTTCTCCGACGCGATCAGCTCGATATGATCTTCCTGACGCTGCTCCTCGGCATTCATCGCCGCCAGCAGTGCGTCGTCATATCCCTGGATCTGGTCTTGTTTGCTGAACATCGCGTCTCTCCCAGCCTTTCGTATTGTTGAGGCCCGTGCAGAGCCCTTTGATGCGATGGTAGGGCTGACGCCTCTGGATCAAATGCCTACGGACGCCACGCAAAGGTGCGTTTACGACATGGCGTGAACAACACCGAAACAAATGTGGGAATGGGCTTGTGTGGGAGCTGGCTTGCCTGCGATGCAGACACCTCGGTCTATAAGCAGAACCGAGGTGATGCCATCGCAGCGGTTCGACGATTCGACAAGCCAGCTCCCACAAGGGTTACGCGATGATCTTGCGAACGATCAGCAGCAGAAGGAAATGCAGGGGGTAGAGGGCGTAAGCCCAACGGCGCATGGCCGGGGGCGCGACATCTTTGGCATGTCGCAACAGGACTAATCCCGCCAATGGCGCGATCAGGCAGGCGGCCAACCCCATCAACGCGACAGGCGTGCCGCTATTAAGCAAAATCTGCCATTGATTGGCGGCCACACACACCAACCCCGGCAACACGCTTAAATACCAGGGCCGTCGGAACACCAACAGCATCGCCAGCGGCAGCAACACACCGAAAAAACCGAACATCAGGTGCGTGGAAAATACAGCGCCGATTACGATAGCAATCAACGCCAATCCTCGATCAAAAAGCGCCTTTTGCTGCCATCCTCGGGCAATCAGCAACCCCAGCGCCAACGTCGGCAACACATTCAACGTATCGGCATCGTCGATGAACATCCGATACGGCACCTCACTGATCACACTGAACAGCAACAACCATCCCAAATACCGCCACTGGCTTATGACCGGTGCGTTTCTCGCCCGATGCAGGTTCGCCGCAATCGCCAGGCAAAACCACGGGAATGCCAGGCGTCCCGGCACATACAGGCCATCCAGGCTTAAACCGACATAACGCAGGTGGTCCAGCACCATGCTCAACAGCGCCAGCCACTTGAGCAAATCCAAAGCGCCATCACGGACGGGTCCGACAGAAATCGTTTCAGTACCGTGCATAATTCCCCAGTGACTTTGCATTTACAGTACGTGCGCACCCGCGACAATCTTGGTTACAGTGCGCACCAACATCGACCACAGGAATGGGCCATGACCGACAAGAGCCAACAATTCGCCAGTGACAACTATTCCGGCATCTGCCCGGAAGCCTGGGCCGCCATGGAACAAGCCAACCAAGGCCATCAGCGCGCCTACGGCGATGATGAATGGACCCACCGCGCCGCCGACGATTTCCGCAACTTGTTCGAAACCGACTGCGAAGTGTTCTTCGCCTTCAACGGTACAGCGGCCAACTCCCTGGCGCTGTCCTCGCTGTGCCAGAGCTACCATAGCGTGATTTGCTCGGAAACCGCCCACGTCGAGACCGACGAATGCGGCGCGCCGGAGTTTTTCTCCAACGGCTCCAAGCTGCTCACCGCACGCACCGAAAACGGCAAGCTGACCCCGGAGTCGATCCGCGAGATCGCCCTCAAGCGCCAGGACATCCACTACCCCAAGCCGCGCGTGGTCACCCTGACCCAGGCTACCGAAGTGGGCAGCGTGTACACCCCGGAAGAAATTCGCGCTATCAGTGTGACCTGCAAGGAACTGGGCCTGAACCTGCACATGGACGGCGCGCGCTTCTCCAACGCCTGCGCCTTCCTCGGCTGCTCGCCAGCGGACCTGACCTGGAAGGCTGGCGTGGATGTGCTGTGCTTTGGCGGTACCAAAAACGGCATGGCGGTGGGCGAAGCGATCCTGTTCTTCAACCACAAACTGGCGGAAGACTTCGACTATCGCTGCAAACAAGCGGGCCAGTTGGCCTCGAAAATGCGCTTCCTCTCCGCCCCCTGGGTAGGCCTGCTGGAAAACGACGCCTGGCTCAAACACGCCCGTCACGCCAACCACTGCGCACAACTGCTGAGCAGCCTGGTAGCGGATATTCCTGGCGTTGAGTTGATGTTCCCGGTGCAGGCCAATGGCGTGTTCCTGCAACTCTCGGAACCGGCGATTGCCGCATTGACCGCAAAGGGCTGGCGCTTCTACACCTTTATCGGCAAAGGCGGCGCACGCTTCATGTGTGCGTGGGATACCGAGGAAGAACGTGTAAGAGAATTGGCGGCGGATATTCGGAAAGTGATGGAGGCCTGAAACCACACGGCTTTCAGCAGCGTTTCAGAGACTGTTTGTACGTATTTCTGACAGTATCTATCTACCCCCTGCCTTGAGTAGGATCTTGTCACCCCGAACAGACGGACGCGTTTTCCGGGGCTGACTGCCTGCCGAACACTCGGCTGGAAATGGAAATCCTATAGAGGGCAACATCATGGAAATTCAATGCTACACCACTGACTCTCAGCTGCGCTCCGACGTCGACGCCACACTCGTCAGCCTGGACGACCTCAGGAAGCTGGCCAACGTCGGCGACACCATCATCGAGCCGTCCAAAACCTTTACCGTGACTGGAAAAGAGTTCGAAATGACAGCATCCGGCGGATACCTCATCAACCTTTTCGTCCGCTAACCACTAAGGCCCGCGCCGCAGACTCATGACCTGCGACGCGGGACTGATGTGATTTCGCTCACAAGGCCTTCGGCTGAAGCGCTTGCCAATCATCAATGGGGCCGCGGTTTGTGAGAAAGGTCCCACCGTTGAATTTCAACGCCAGCTTATTGACGGCATTCAAGGCCGTCGTCACCGCTCCTTCTGCCCAGCCTCCCGTGAACGAAACGTCGTCACCTGCCAAAATGAACCCATCGGGTTTCGGACCCTGCACACCGTTCATGAACTGAGAAAACAGCAAGCGCTGGTACTCGTACTGGCCCGGCAGATTCATTTTGAACGCGCACAGGAAAAACGGCTGCTCCTCCCAGTTGATTTCGACAAAGGGGTTGGTCATGCCGAACTCAGCCGCCAGGTTCAACTGATGAGGGGCGTACACGCTGTCCAGCAAGCTTGTGCACACCTGCACGTGGGACGGCTGCGGCGCACTGCGATCCCCCAGGAATTTGAGGCTGTCGTCATTCCAGGTATAAGACAAAAACATACCGCTCCCCCTGTAAGGTCCGAGGCCTTGACTGTAGTCCAGCAGGTAGGTACCACGGGTGATGCGATCCGACAGGGTCACGCTCATCTTGAATTGAAAATCTGCTTCCACATCGGTCCAGAAAGGCCGTTGGGTTTGCGCGAAGATTTTGGCGGATTGCATGTAGTGCGTGTACATCACCGCTTCCCATTCCTTTGGGGATAACAGGTCATTCATTTGATTGAAGCGGGCGGCCCCATCCAAGTAGCGAAATTTGTCGAGGATCCGCTTGTGAGGGGTGTAGACCACGGCAGGAAAAGTGTATTGACGATCGTCTCCCAGATTATGGTCATACACCCATACGTCGAACTCGCCATCCGTGCGACGTATAATCTGCCGCACCTCCTGCTTTAAAGGCTGGGCAATGACTTGGGTCGTCAGGCCTTGGACGGTGGTGCCCGCAGGCCAATGCGCCATGGCGTCACCAAAGGTATCCGGGGCGCGGCTCCATAACCGTGTTGGCAGCTCGCTGGAACCGTCGAACATCAACTTATGGTTGGTATCCAGCCCGGTATACAGTACCCGCAGCACCTCCAAGAAACAGTTGGGATAGTCGGTGTTCCAACCGCCGGTGCCGAAGCCGATCTGGCCGAACAGATCAATGTCTTCGCGACTCCACCCCGCCTGCTCGACCATCGCGGCAAAAAAACTGAGGTTGTCCCAACCCGCATCCAGGATTGCGTTCCACAAGGTCTTGATCTTGGCCTGATCAATGCTGCCCTCGGACATTGCCGCTTCCATCTCGGTGAACTTGATCGGGTCCTGCTCAAGGAACACCTCAAACAACAACCGCTCAATCTCGGCGTATTCCGGCGGCAGGTTATTGCCTTCGTAATAGGTCTGTTTTTGCTGGTAGTCGACTACCGTACTGGAGGTTGCCGCCGAACCAGGGTTGGGAAAATCCGCCGAGTTGGCCGTCATTCCGACCTTCTCGAAATAGTGCATCAACGCCTTGCCTGACACAGGAAAACGCATCGCCCCCATTTCACAGATCACACTGTTAGCGGGATCTTGCGGATCACCCGCCACGTAGGAATACAGCCGCCCACCAATACGATCACTGGCCTCTACCACCACAGGGTGTAAACCCATGCGCATGGCTTCATAGGCCGCCACCATTCCCGCAACGCCTGCGCCGACGATCAACACCTTGCTGCCATACGCCAGGCTGGAAACCTGCGCCAACGGAGTGCCGTTACTCACGGCGGTATCAAGGAACCGACGGTAATGAAAAGGAAAGTCAGGAATCAGTGCAGTGACATCGTTGGCAAGCAAGCGCGCAGCGCCTTTACTTCGAGAGGGAATAGCAGACATGGCAATCATCCTTGGTGTGCAAACAGGACGCCCACCTACTGCTTCACTGCGAAAGGTGACTACGACGAATGTGTTCTTCAGCGTAGTGACTCGTAGGAAATGTCTCTATATCCGTTGGAAATAAAAAAGTGAATCAGTAAGGCAAACCTTATTCCAGAGGGTTTTGCGCACTCAGTTCAGAGTTTCATAAAGTGATTATTTGAAAATGCCGATTCAATTGTTTTTTTGCTTACAAGACTCTGTGCAACTCACTCAATAAAAAACAGACCGTGATACCTATGAACATGCCCTCCGACCGATCAGCTGCTCCCCCCTCCAGCACGCTGAAAATCGAAACCCGCTCCATCGACTACGTGCCGCGCAATGAACGCCACGGCAAGGTGTGGCATCAGGCGCCGTTCTGGTTCACCGGCAACTTCGTGCTCACCACCATGGTCACCGGGTTTACCGGCGCAGCCTTGGGGCTGAGCCTGGCGTACGCGATCCTGGCGATCGTGATCGGCGTGTGCCTGGGCACGTTCGCCATGGCGTTCCACGCCAACCAGGGACCGCGCATGGGCTTACCGCAGATGATCCAGTCGCGCGCCCAGTTCGGCCTGCGTGGCGCCGTCGTGCCGTTTATCGCAGTGGTCTTCGTGTACATCGGCTTCAACGTGTTCAACGTCATCCTGGCCACCGACGCCATCAATACTGTGCTGCCCGGCCACCGTGCACCCTGGTATGCATTGATGATCATCCTTGCGGTGGTGATCGCCGTCATCGGCCACGACCTCCTGCACACCGTGCAACGCTGGCTGACCTACGTGATGATCAGTGTCTTCGCCGTCCTGAGCGTCACGGCCTTGCTGCACCTGCAGGCCGATTCAGCCGTGGCCGACGCACATTTTTCCTGGTCGGCCTTCCTGATCCAATTGTCAGCCGCTGCGGGCTATCAGATCAGCTACGCCGTGTATGTCTCGGATTATTCGCGCTACCTGCCCCACAACACGCCGTCGCGCAGTGTCATCCTCTGGACCTACCTGGGGGCTGCCGGCTCGGCGCTGTGGTTGATGTCGTTGGGGGCATTCCTGGCCTCGGCGCTGCCCTCACCCGACGCCATTGGCAGTGTGCAGGCCGTGGGCAACCAACTGTTGCCTGGGTTTGGCACCTTTACCGTACTGATTGCCGTACCGGCGCTGGTCGGCATCATGGCCGTCAACTGTTATGGCGCGATGCTCACCGGGATCAGCGCCATTGACGGTTTTGTCCCGATCAAACCCAGGATCAAGAGCCGCATCGTCGGGATCAGCCTGGTGGCCGCAATCATTTTCGTGATTGCCTTGAGCATCCCTGAGAGCTACCTGAGCAGCTTCAACACCTTCGTGCTCTTGATGCTGTATTTCCTGGTGCCCTGGACGGCCGTCAACCTCGCAGACTTCTACGTCGTACGAAAAGGGCGCTACGCCATCAGCGATATTTTCAATCCCGCTGGCATCTATGGTCGCTGGTCGAGTGCCGGGCTGGTCGCGTATTTCCTCGGCCTGGCGGCGATGATTCCGTTTATGTCGCTGGGTTTTTATCAAGGCCCGATCAGCCTGATGCTGGACGGCGCCGATATTGCGTTCGTCATCGGCCTGGCGGTCTCGGCAGTGGTTTACTGCGTGATGAGCCGCCAGCTCGACCATGCCGCCGAATCGCGCGCTGTGCACGCCAGCGAGCGCGCATTGGAAGGAGACTGGTCGTGAAACCGCTACGCGTCGTTTGCCATCAACTGGCGCCTCATATCGGCGATGCCGACTACAACCGGGCGCTGACCGAGCGCGCGATTCGCAGTGCGGCCAGCCTCTACGCCCAGGTGGTCGTCCTGCCGGAGCTGATCCAGAGCGGCTACGCGTTCTTCGATCAAGACGAAGCCTACCGTGTCTCGGAGACGCTCGACGGCCCGACCTTGAGCCTGTGGAAAAACCTGGCGCACGAGCTGGGAATCATCATCGTAGCGGGGTTCTGCGAGCGCCTGAGCGCGCCAAACGTCGCCAACAGTGCAGCGCTGGTCGAACCCACGGGGCGCCTGACGGTGTATCGCAAGGCGCACCTGTGGGACCGCGAGAAACTGATCTTTACCCCCGGCGATGCACCACCTCCGGTGGTCGACACCGCCGTCGGGCGGATCGCCGTAATGATCTGCTACGACCTGGAGTTGCCCGAGTGGGTGCGCCTGCCCGCGCTCGCGCAAGCCGACTTGCTCTGCGCCCCAGTGAACTGGCCTGACGGCCCACGCCCCGCCGGTGAAAGGCCGGCAGAGATCGTGCGGGTCCAGGCCAATGCGGCAGTCAACCGCATGTTCATTGCCGCGTGCGACCGCTATGGCGAGGAGCATGGGGTCAACTGGGTGGGCGGTTCGGTGATCGTCGACGCTGACGGCTACCCGCTGGCCGGCGCAGCCTCCCGCCCGGAGGAACAACAGTTGGTCGCTGACCTGCCCCTGGCGCAGGCCAGGCACAAGTCAATCAGCGGCCACAATCACGTTCATCAGGACCGTCGGCCAAGGCTGTATTGAGCATCAGAACTCGATGCGCACATCCCCCTTCGGCACACTGCAGCACGACAGGATGTAGCCTTCGGCTTCGTCTTCTTCGGTGATCCCGCCGTTGTGGTCCATCTCGACCTCGCCACCCAGCTTCATCACCTTGCACGTTCCGCAGATGCCCATGCCACAGGCTTTCGGGATCAAAAGCCCAAGCTTGGCCGCAGCCGCGTGCACGGTTTCGCCCGGTGCCACGCGAATGCTCTTGCCCGACGCGATGAACTCCACTTGGTGCAGATCCGCCAGATCGACTTCCGGTGCGTCGGCGGCTTGTTCGGCTTGTTCCACCGCGTCCGCACGGGCTTCCGGTGGCGTGGCGCCAAAGGACTCCTCGTGGTAACGCGTCATGTCAAAACCGGCGACCTCCAGCAGACGCTTAACCGCGTTCATGTACGGCGTGGGGCCGCAGCAGAACACTTCACGCTCGAGGAAGTCCGGCACCATTAGTTCGAGCATCTTGTGGTTCAGGTAACCGCGATAACCCGCCCAAGGCTCACCCAATCCATGTTTCTCGCAGATCAGGTGCAGGCTGAAGTTGTCGACCCGCGATGCCATGTGTTCCAGCTCGCGGTGATAAATGATGTCTTTGGGTGAGCGGGCGCTGTGGATAAACGTCATGTCGACATTGGCGTTGGTATCGTAATACCAACGCGCCATGGACATGACCGGCGTGATGCCGACACCGCCACTGAGGTAAAGCACTTTGGTATTGCTGAAGTCGATCGCATTAAACAGCCCCACCGGCCCGTGCACGGCCAACTCCTGCCCTTCATGCAGCGTGTCGTGCAGCCAGTTGGAGACCTTGCCGCCCGGCACACGCTTGATCGTCACCGAAAAGCTGTACGGCACCGACGGTGAGCTGGAAATGGTGTAGGAGCGCATGATCGGCTGGCCTTCGATTTCCAGCTCCAGGGTGACGAATTGCCCTGGCTTGAAAAAGAACAGGATCGGCTGGTCGGCCATGAAGCAGAAGGTGCGCACGTCCCAGGTTTCCTGGATGACTTTGACGCAACGGACGATGTGCCGACCATTGGCCCAGGTCTGGGTGGTTACCGGATTCAGGAAATTACTGGACATGTTGTTCTCCACCGCCGACGTCGGCCTTATGGTGGCGATTCTGCGTAACGCGAGAACCACCCATTTACCTATCTGCGACATTCACATACTTATCGCGACCAGCCCCCATACCATGGGTGTTGCGCGTCGGGATCAGAGTGGGCCATGTCGTTAATGGACAAGGTTCTGGCCTTTGCCGGGCCCACACTCGCTTCCAACAAAGACGCTTTCTTTAGGCCTTGCAAAGTACCAACCGTAGCCACTATTCGCCGGCCACACAGAATGGCCCTGAGGACACACACGATGGACGTCACCGCAACTTTAAGCTTGGGCGATCCGCTGGAACCCGCACGCAAGGCCACCGCGCAGATGCTGCAAGAGCGCGAGCGCACCTTTTCGCTGCCACAGCCGTTCTACTCTGATGAACGGCTGTTTGATATCGATATGCAGGAGATCTTCCAGAAAGAGTGGTTGATTGCCGGCATGACCTGCGAGATCCCCACCAAGGGCAACTACCTGACCCTGCAAGTGGGCAAGAACCCGATCATCGTGATCCGTGGCGCCGACGGCGTGGTGCATGCGTTCCACAACGTGTGTCGCCACCGTGGCTCACGCTTGTGCACCAGCGACAAGGGCAAGGTTGCCAAACTCGTCTGTCATTACCACCAGTGGACCTACGAACTGGACGGCCGCCTGCTGTTCGCCGGCACCGAGATGGGCGCCGACTTCGACATGAAGCAATACGGCCTCAAGCCGGTGAACGTAAAGACCGCCGGCGGCTACATCTTCATCAGCCTGGCCGAGAACCCGCCGGCCATCGATGACTTCCTGTCAACGCTAAGCCATTACATGGAACCCTACGACATGGAAAACACCAAGGTGGCCATTCAGACCACCTTGTTCGAAAAAGCCAACTGGAAACTGGTGCTGGAAAACAACCGCGAGTGCTACCACTGCAACGCGTCGCACCCGGAACTGCTGAAAACCCTGCTGGAATGGGACGACGTCACCGACCCGCGCGCCGACCAGACCTTCAAGGACCACGTGGCCGCCTCCGCTGCCGCCTGGGATGCCGAGAAAATCCCTTACGCCCACGCCAGCTTTGGCCTGCGCAACCGCATCGTGCGCATGCCGCTGCTCAAGGGCACCGTATCGATGACCCTGGATGGCAAACAGGGTTGCGCGAAACTCATGGGCCGCATCAAGAACCCGGACCTGGGCTCGATGCGCATCCTGCACCTGCCGCATTCGTGGAACCACTGCATGGGCGACCACATCATCGTGTTCACCGTGTGGCCGATCAGCGCCCAGGAAACCATGGTCACCACCAAGTGGATCGTGCACAAGGACGCCGTGGAAGGTGTGGACTACGACGTGGACCGCATGCGCCAGGTGTGGGACGCCACCAACGACCAGGACCGTCGCCTGGCCGAAGAGAACCAGCGCGGGATCAACTCCACCGCCTACCAGCCCGGCCCATACTCCAAAACCTACGAGTTCGGTGTGGTGAACTTCGTTGACTGGTACAGCGAGCGCATGTTGAGCAACCTGGGCGCGGCGCCGGCGCCTTACCTCAAAGGCGTCGCCGTCCACGAGTAAGTGACACCCACAGATCAAACTGTGGGAGCGGCGGTGAGACGCTCTCACAGGTTGAACTCCTTAACTGTTCAAAATTTGAGCAAGTCTCTCTGACACCTCTGGTTACCAGCCCTCCAGCCTTTACCCAACAACTTATCCACAGAGCCACCCACAGCAAATGTGGGCAAGTACGGCTTCCCCCTAAAATTAAATGAAGAAAATCCGTGACTTATTCAAGCCAGCGGTTTTCACCCATATCTGATCACTTATTAATCAATACAATGAAAGCCACGAACCACGTGCCCTGTAGCGGTACGCGAACACCTTATCCACAGAAGCACCAACAGACTTTGGGGGCAACTTTGGCAGCGCTGTGGAAAACCGCCTCAAACCTTCATAAATCGGGGTTTTCAGGGATTTTAATCAAGTAAAAGCTCAAATCGATCAGATTTTGATCAATCGCATGAAAGCCTTTAACCATAAGGGCTGTGGCCGAGAGCGAACACCTTATCCACAGAAGCGCCAACAGAGTATGGGGGCAAGTCTGATCTGTTAAATGGCTGAGTGCAGGGAAAAAACCAAGGAAAAACCGCCAGTTAGCTTGGTTGTTTTTCGTACAGAGGGCTGCAGGGCTTGATTCACAGGGGCTGTGGACAACCGCGAACAGGTTATCCACAGACGGATCAACAGGGATTGTGGGTAAGCCCAAGGGACTTCAACAATGTGGGAGCTGGCTTCCCTGCTATAGCCATTGGAATCCACACAGCTCTGAGTAGTGAGCGGGCTTGTCGAATCGTCGTACCGTCCGCTCATACGGGTGCAGATACGCCAGCGCCCACAGGGAATCAGCGTACGACGCCCTCCTCAACCAACAGCTTGAGAATAGCCTCGGCACCCGCTTCCGGGCTGAGGCCCTTGAGCACTTGCCCACCGCCGCCGCTGGCCTTGGCCGTGGCGGCTTTCATACGATCGGCGCCGCTCTTGGCCTTGATCACCTTGAGCCGCTTGGGTCGAGGCTTGGCCGGTTGCAGCACGGCCGCTGTGTATAACTCGTCCTGCTCGACTTCAACTTCGTGAGCCGCCAGTTCACCGCGCTGCGCCGGGCCGTAAGCGCTTTGCCGAGGCTTGGGCGCGGCGTTATCCACGGTCGCCAGAAACGGCAAACGCACCTTCAACCGGCGCCGCTGGCCGCGTGGCAAGGCTTGCAGCACATGGGCCACGCCCGCCTCGATCGATTCAACCTGCGCCAGCCCGACAATCAGCGGCCAGCCCAATTGCTCGGCGAGCAAGAACGGCAACATGCCCGAGCCTTCACCGGTTTCGGCCTGGCTGCCGGTGAGCACCACCTGGGCACCGGCATCGCGCAAGTACTCACTGAGTACCGGCAACGCATCGCTGCCAGCCGGTTGCTCCAGTACATGTAACGCTGGCAAGCCCATGCCCAGGTAACTGCGCAGGGTCGGTTCGGCGATGTTGCCGGCGTGCAGCACCTGCAACTTATCCCCAGCCATCTGCAAACCCAGTTCGACAGCGCGGGCGTCCTGCTCCGCACGGCGCGGGCGCCCGGAGGTAGGGTGGGCGCCGATAGAAACCAAACTGATTACATTCGTGGTCATGGCCATATCCTTAAGCCGCATCGCGCTTGGCGCCGGTGCGGTAGGCCTCGACCGCATCGATCAAGGCTTGCAGTATCGCGTTACTTTCGCCGATGACCGAGAGGTCGGCACGCTTGATCATGTCGCAGCCAGGGTCAAGGTTGATCGCCACCACCTTGTCGCAGGCACCGATGCCCTGCAGGTGCTGGATGGCACCGGAAATACCTACGGCCACATACACCCGCGCCGTGACCCAGGTGCCGCTGGCGCCGACCTGGCGATCACGCGCCATAAAGCCGTCGTCCACGGCCACCCGCGAGGCGCCCTCGGTGGCACCCAGTGCGGCGGCGGTCTGGTGGAAGAGCGTCCAGTCCTTCACGCCATTGCCGCCGGAGAAAATGAATTCCGCCTCGGCCATGGGAATTGCCGCCGGGTCGACGGCCACCGCACCAAGATCTTCAATGCGCGGCAAGCTGCGCGCCAGGGCTGTGGATAACTGCACGGGCAACACTTCGTGCCGGGTTTCACTGACCGGCTCAGCGCACTCCACGGCCGCCAGGATCAGGCGCGCCAAAGGCCGGGCCAAGTCTTCCTGGCCAGCTCCGGCGCGGCCGATGCACACGTCGTCCTTGATCTGCCAGACTCGCGTGGCCGGGCGTTCCTTGAGGCTGGCGGCAAAGCGTCGGCCCAGCTCGCCGCCACCGCTGCGGCTGTCCGGCAGCAACCAGTGGCGCGGGTTGAACTGGTTATCCACAGCGCGCAAACCTTGCACCCGTTGCTCCGGTGAATAACCGTCGAATGCGTGGCCTTCCAGCACCAGCAGACGGTCGACGCCCGCCGTGGCAAACGCATGTTCCTTGTGCTCGCCAAACACCACCGCCAACACCGCGCCATCGCTGCCAGCGAGTTGCCGCGCCAGGCCCAGCAGGTCGCGGTCGTGGCTGCTCAGGCGACCGCCGACCATGTCCGGCACCACGTTGATGTAAAACGCCGGCGCCGGCACCTGGTGCAGTGGCAACTGCACTTCCACCGCTGCCGAACGCTTGGCCGTACCACCCTGCTGGGCGCCGCTGCGGTCGATACGCTTGACGCCGTTAGGGCCAATAAAACCAACACCATGCACGTTTTTGCGGATCACGCCGTTAGGCCCCATCCAGCTGTGTTGCACCGGCTGCATCGCCGCATGCAGCGGGTGCAGACGGTTGCGGGCGATCCATTCGGCCCGTGGGTCGCGGCGGATAATGTCGCTCATCAATGCACCTCCGCAGACTTTTGTTGGACAGGGCGTTTGGTCGGCGAACTGGCGGGCGCGGCGTCTTCCAATAAAGCGTCGGCCACCAGTTCGGCGATGTCCTTGATCAATGGGCGCGGCTCGACCACACCTTCGAGCATTGCCGTGCACTGCGGGCAGCCCACAGCCACCAGTTCGGCGCCGGTTTCGCGGATGTCTTCCATGCGCATGTCCGGAATCCGTTGCTTGCCGGGTATGTCGGTGATCGGCGCACCGCCGCCACCGCCGCAGCAGCGTGAGCGGAAGCCCGAACGTTGCATCTCTTTGACCTCGATGCCCAACGCCCGCAGCACTTGGCGCGGCGCCTCATACTCGCCGTTGTAGCGGCCCAGGTAGCATGGGTCGTGGTAGGTCACGCTGTTGCCTTTGTGTTGGCCCAGGTTCAACGCGCCCTCGCCGATCAACTCGGCCATGAAGGTACTGTGGTGTTGCACGAGGTAGTTGCCGTTAAAGGCGCCGTACTCGTTTTTCAGCACATGGAAACTGTGCGGGTCGCAGGTAACGATGCGCTTGAAGCTGTACTTGGCCAGGGTCTGGATATTGCGCGTGGCCAGCAGTTGGAAGGTCGCTTCATCACCCAGGCGCCGCGCCACGTCGCCGCTGTCGCGTTCTTCCAGGCCAAGCACGGCAAAGTCGACGTTGGCCGCTTTGAGTACTTTGACGAACGCTCGCAAGGTGCGCTGGTTACGCATGTCGAAGGCACCGTCGCCAACCCAGAACAGTACGTCGGCGCTGCTTTTTTCGCTGAGCAGCGGCAGGTTCAGATCCGCCGCCCAGTTCAAGCGACCGCCCGGTGCAAAGCCGCCCGGGTTGTCGGTGGCGATCAGGTTCTCGAGGACTTCGGCGCCCTTGTTCGGGGTCGCGCCTTTTTCCAGGGTGAGGTAGCGGCGCATGTCGACGATGGCATCCACGTGCTCGATCATCATCGGGCACTCTTCCACGCAGGCGCGGCAGGTGGTGCAGGACCACAGGGTTTCGGCGTCCACCAGGCCGTTGACGATTGGCTGGTGCGGGTTGCCGCTGTGCTCGCCTACCGGTTTGCCTGGATAGGGACTGCCGGCGAACTTGGCATCGGTGCCGCCAGCCAGGCCGACCACCATGTCCTGGATCAGCTTTTTCGGGTTCAGCGGCTGGCCGGCGGCGAAGGCCGGGCACGCGGCTTCGCACTTGCCGCACTGCACGCAGGCGTCAAACCCGAGCAGTTGGTTCCAGGTGAAATCCTTGGGTTTTTCCACGCCCAGAGGCGCGGTTTTATCGCCGAGGTCCAGCGGCTTCAACCCGGTGGAACGGCCACCGCCAAAGCGCTCGGCACGGCGGTGCCAGGCCAGGTGCAGGGCACCGGCGAAGGCGTGCTTCATCGGGCCGCCCCAAGTCATGCCGAAAAACATTTCCGACACGCCCCACAGCACGCCCACGCTGAGCAGCGCAGCCAACAGCCAGCCGCCGAAGTCGGCCGGCAGGATCCCGGCCACCGGCAGCGTTACCAGGAAAAAGCTCACCGAAAACGCCATCAAGCTTTTCGGCAGGCGCATCCACGGGCCTTTCGACAGGCGTGATGGCGGGTTACGGCGGCGCAGATAGACAAACGTGGCGCCGACAAACATCAGCACCGAGGCCAACAGCAGGGCATAGCCGAGGATGCGGTTATGCAGGCCGAAACCGTGCACCAGAATCGCCAACAGCGCTGACAGCACAAAGCCCAACGCCGTGGCGACGTGGGTGTTGGCGATGTATTTGTCGCGGGCAACCACGTGGTGCAGGTCGACCATGTAGCGCTTGGGCATGGCCAGCAGGCCACCGAGCAGGTCGACTTTGGAGGCGCGGCCACGGCGCCACATGTTCACCCGGCGCAGGGCGCCGAGGACGGCAAGGCCCAGGGCGGCAAACAAGAGAATAGGAAGCAAGGTGTTCAACATTGAGGTGACCTCAAGCGGCAAGTTTCAAGCTACAAGCGGCAAGTCAAAGCCGGTCAACCACTGCTCTTTCTTGCTGCTTGAAGCTTATGGCTTGCGACTGTTCTTAAAAATCCTTGCACAGGCGCAGGGCGTCGTAGATCGCAGCGTGGGTATTTCGCTGCGCCACACAATCACCAATGCGGAACAGCAAGTAGCCCTCGCCCGCATCGCTCAGGCACGGCTGCGGCTGGATCGCGAACAAGGCTTCAACATCGATCTGACCTTTGTTACGCGATCCTTCCTTGAGCCCGTAGTAAAGGGCTTCATCCGGACGCACGCCGTTTTCCACCACCACCTGGTCCACCACCCGCTCCTCTTTGGCGCCGGTGTACTCGTTCTCTAGCACCGCTACCAGCTTGTCGCCTTCGCGGTAGACCTTTTCCAGCATCATGTCGCCGGTCATGATCACTTCCTTGGGGTACATGCTGCGGTAGTAGGTCGGGAATGACGTACCGCCGATGGCCACGCCGGGCTTGATGTCGTCAGTGACGATCTCGACCTGGCAGCCTTTGTCCGCCAGGAAATCGGCCACCGACATGCCGGTGAATTCGCAGATGGTGTCGTACACCAGCACGTTCTTGCCCGGTGCCACCTTGCCGTCGAGCACGTCCCAGCTGCTCACTACCAGGCCTTCGGCCGCGCCCCAGTGTTCGTTCTGTTCGATAAACGGATGCCCGCCCACCGCCAGCACCACCACGTCCGGACGCAGGTCGAGGATGGTCTCGGCATCAGCGGCCACGCCCAGGCGCAAATCGACTTTCAAACGTGCCAATTCCAGCTGGAACCAGCGGGTGATGCCAGCGATCTGGTCACGTTGCGGCGCTTTCGAGGCGGTGGTGATCTGCCCGCCGATAAATTCTTTCTTTTCCAACAGGGTCACGTCGTGGCCACGTTCAGCGGCAACGCGCGCGGCTTCCATCCCCGCAGGGCCGGCACCCACGACCACGACTTTGCGCTTGGGCCCGATGGACTTCTCGATGATGTGCGGCACGCCCATGTATTCACGGGAGGTCGCGGCGTTCTGGATGCACAGCACATCCAGGCCCTGGTACTGGCGGTCGATGCAGTAGTTGGCGCCGACGCACTGCTTGATCTGGTCGATCTGGCCCATCTTGATCTTGGCGATCAGGTGCGGGTCGGCGATGTGCGCACGGGTCATGCCGACCATGTCCACATAACCGCCTTCGAGGATGCGCGTGGCCTGGTTCGGGTCCTTGATGTTCTGCGCGTGCAGCACCGGGACCTTGACCACTTCCTTGATCCCGGCTGCCAAGTGCAGGAACGGCTCCGGCGGATAACTCATGTTGGGGATAACGTTGGCCAGGGTGTTGTGGGTGTCGCACCCCGACCCCACCACGCCGATGAAATCGAGCATGCCGGTGTCGTCGTAATACTTGGCGATCTGCTTCATGTCCTCATGGGACAAGCCGTCCGGGTGGAATTCGTCACCGCACAGGCGCATGCCCACGCAGAAGTCGTCACCGACCTCGGCACGCACGGCTTTCAGGACTTCCAGGCCGAACTTCATGCGGCCTTCAAAGGTGCCGCCCCATTCGTCGGTACGTTTGTTGACCCGTGGGCTCCAGAACTGGTCGATCATGTGCTGGTGCACGGCGGACAGTTCCACGCCGTCTAGGCCACCGGCCTTGGCACGACGCGCGGCCTGGGCGTAGTTGCCGATCACGCGCCAGATTTCTTCCGGTTCGATGGTCTTGCAGGTAGCGCGGTGCACCGGCTCCCGCACGCCGGACGGCGACATCAGGGTCGGCCAGTTGAAGCCGTCCCAACGCGAGCGACGGCCCATGTGGGTAATCTGGATCATGATCTTGGCGCCATGCTTGTGCATGGCGTCAGCCAGGTTCTGGAAGTGCGGGATGATGCGGTCGGTGGACAGGTTTACCGAGCTCCACCACTCCTGCGGGCTGTCGATGGCCACCACTGAGGAGCCACCGCAGATCGCCAGGCCGATGCCGCCCTTGGCTTTCTCTTCGTAATACTTCACATAGCGGTCAGTCGTCATCCCGCCGTCGGTGGCATACACCTCGGCGTGGGCGGTACTGAGCACGCGGTTGCGGATGGTCAGTTTGCCGATCTGGATCGGCGCAAACATTGCTTCGAAAGCCATGGCACGGTCCTCGGTTTACAACGGCTTGACGGTGAACAGGCCGTCATCGTGGCCCTCTTCGGAGCCTCCGTAGACTTGTTCGGCGACGGTGCGGATTTGGCTGCCACGCGCCTGCAGAATCTGGTCCATGGCACCGGCAAACCAGCCGGTGAACATGTAGTCGACCTTGCGTCCGACCTTGCCGTACACGTAGACAAACGCCGAGTGCTCAAGCTTGACGCTGGCTGTGCCTTTGTCGAGGTCGATGTCCTGGATCTTGAACAGGCCCCAGCCGCGCTGCGACAGGCGCTTCATGTAGTGTTCGAACACTGCGACGCCTTCCAGGCCGTGACATTCGGCTTCTTTTTCACACCAGTGCCAGGCGGACTTGTAGCCGGCTTTGTAAAGGATGTCGGCGTAGGCGTCAGCGCCGAGGACTTCTTCGATACCCATGTGGTTGTTGACGAAGAAATGGCGTGGCACGTACAGCATCGGCAGGGCGTCGGAGGTCCAGACACCGGTTTCGCTGTCGACTTCGATAGGCAATTGCGGGGCGATCTTGGCCATGGAAACTTAACTCCAGAAAATTCGTTGTGTTGATGTTCCGCGACAGTGCGGTGGCTTATTCGCCCCAGACGTCCTTGAGGACGTTGACCCAGTTCTCACCCATGATCTTGCGCACCACACGCTCAGGGTGACCGCGCTTGAGCAGGGTTTCGGTGAGGTTGGGGAACTCGCCCACGGTGCGGATGCCCAGCGGGTTGATGATCTTGCCGAAGCTGGTCAGGCGGCGGGCGTAGCCCTTGTCATGGGTCAGCATTTCGAAGAAATCCTGGCCATGGCCCTGGGTGAAGTCGGTGCCGATGCCGATAGCGTCTTCGCCGACGATGTTCATGGTGTATTCGATGGCTTCGGCGTAGTCGTCGATGGTCGAATCGATGCCCTTGGCCAGGAACGGCGCGAACATGGTCACGCCGACAAAACCGCCGTGGTCGGCGATGAACTTGAGCTCTTCATCGGACTTGTTGCGCGGGTGCTCTTTAAGGCCGGACGGCAGGCAGTGGGAGTAGCACACCGGCTTTTTCGATTCGAGGATAACTTCTTCGGAGGTTTTGGAGCCCACGTGGGACAGGTCGCACATGATGCCGACGCGGTTCATCTCACCGACGACCTCACGACCAAAGCCCGACAGGCCGCCATCACGCTCGTAGCAGCCGGTGCCGACGAGGTTCTGGGTGTTGTAGCACATCTGCACCACCCCAACGCCGAGCTGCTTGAAGATCTCGACGTAGCCAAGCTGGTCTTCGAAGGCATGGGCGTTCTGGAAGCCGAAGATGATGCCGGTCTTGCCCTGCTCCTTGGCTTTGCGGATATCGGCGGTGGTTTTCACCGGGATCACCAGGTCGCTGTTCTCACGGATCAGGGTCTGGCTGGCCACGATGTTGTTAATGGTGGCCTGGAAGCCTTCCCACACCGACACCGTGCAGTTGGCAGCGGTGAGGCCACCTTTGCGCATGTCCTCGAACAGGTCGCGGTTCCACTTGGCAATAATAAGCCCGTCGATAACGATGCTGTCGGCGTGCAATTCGGCTGGGCTCATCAGGCGTCCCCTTATTGGCGATTCATGCGCCGAATCGTCTGCCGGCGCTTTGGGGCCAGCATATGCCCAGGGGCCGACAGAGCCGGGTGCAAAAACGACAGGGGAATTGCCGAAAGCGTCAATCCGCGACAAAGGCTGTTAAGAGAGGTCTGACTGGCGGCTGTTATTTGTCTTACGCTTGAGCCAGAATTCCCGTATCACCTGATATGAGACGGCGAAATGAAATCGATTTTCCTGGCTTTGGCACTCATCGCAACCGGCGTTCACGCGGCCGAATACACCGACAGCACGCCGTGCGACGGCATCGAAAACGACAAGCAAACCCTGGAATGCGCCACTTACAATAAAACCACCGCCGATCAGTTGCTCAAGGATAACTATCAGAGCCTGTTGGAACGCATGGCTTCGACCTACGGCAGCGACAAAACCAAGCTGGCGGACATTACCGCTCGTCTGAAGGATGCCCAGCAGAAGTGGGAAAAGTTACGCGACGCCGATTGCGCCGTGGACACCTTCCCGGCGGTGAACGGCACGAAGGCGTACGCCATTGCACAGAATGACTGCCTGGCGCGGATGAGTGATGAGCGGTCGGAGTTTCTGGAATCGATCGGGCAGGAATAAGCGACAATCCCCGTCACTTTCCTTCTGAAACAAGGCTATTCATGAAGACTTGCGGCATCGAAATCAAAGGCAGCGAAGCCATCATCGCCGTCGCCTCCCTGGACAACCAAGCGCTGACTCACGTCGCCCTGGCCACGAAAAAAATCGCCCTGGAAGACGACGATGAAGCGGCCAACGTCAAAGCCTTCGCCGCTCAGGTGAAGGCGTTTGTGCAGGCAAACGCTATCGAACGTATCGCGATCAAGAAGCGCAGCAAGAAAGGCGAATTCGCCGGTGGCCCGACCACGTTCAAGATTGAAGGGGTGCTTCAGTTGCTGGAGGGTGTTGAGGTGACGCTGTTGTCGCCGCAGACCCTCAATGCGCAGAACAAGAAGCACACCTTTGACCTGCCGGCGACGCTGAACAAGTATCAGCATGAGGCGTACAAGGCGGCGTGCTCGGCACTGGTCAAGAAATAAGCCACACCCTATATCAATGTGGGAGCTGGCTTGCCAGCTCCCACATGTGATCAGCGTTTGATTCAGTTAAGAGCTCGGCGCCGGTGCTGCAGCCAATCCCCGAAGGATTTGTCTTCCAGCGCATAACCGCCCCGGCTCGACTTCCATACCAGCTCTTTATCGCGCAAGGCATCGATACAGGCCTGAATGGTCTGGGTGCCCGGCACTACGTCGCTGCCCATGCCTTCCAACGCCTTGCTGACGGCCGTGAGGGTGCTGTCGGTAAACGGCGCGAACGGTTCGTTGTTCTGTGAGCGCTCCACCATTACGTCCAGCACCGCACGCTGGGGAATGGTGAGGGCGTTCCAGGCACTTTCGAATTCGGTCCAAACGCCGGCGCGCAGCAGCTCGGCGCGACTGTGCAGCAGTTGGCCGAGATTGCTCGCCTCCCCCAGTTCCAATGCCACTTCACCAATGATGGTGCGCAACATTTCCGGGCGACGACCCACTAGCTCAAACGCTTCATCAATGTCGGCAGCATTGAACTGGTTGGTCTTGGCCAGAAGGCCGTTGAGGTACACGGTGTAGGCCTGTGTGAATGCTTTGCCCAGCAGTGGAAATGGGGTGATGCTGGACCCGAAGAACGGCTGGCTTTTACCTAATACCAGATGGGCAAGCTTGTCGCGATTGGACCCCGTGAACACCAGGCGCAACCCGCCGCCCTCGCCTTCACGACCTTGGTTGAGCTGGTCCCGGGCGGCCTTGAGGGCAAACATCGCGTTAACACCTGCTTCGGTGGTGAGCGCGTGCTGGGCTTCGTCGATCACCAGCACGACGGTTTTCTCGGCAGCGCTGTGAAGCAACTCCAGCGCTTGTGTCAGTGTGGCGCCTGCAGGCAATTGCGGCTTGGTGAAATCCCAGGACAAGGTGCGCAGGAAGCTGAGCTTTTCGATGCCGATATTTTTGGCCAGTTTGCGTATGCCCTTTTCAAAGGGCACCAGGGCACCGGCGATGGCACTGGAGATCAGGTCGGCGGGGTCTTTTTCCTTGTCGGCCCACAGGTCGACATACACCGCCAGCCAACCACGCGCCTGGCATTCAGGAACAAGGTCCTCACGTAAAAAAGTGCTTTTGCCCGTGCGACGCGGCGCCGCGAGAAACAGGCCGGAGGTGAAATCCTGAATACCGGCCCCCACAAGGCCATCGGCAATGCTGCTTGCCAGGTCGGGGCGGCGGAACACAAAGCCGCTGTTCTTGGACATGCTTTTATACTCAATTATGGAAATGACTATAAATTATAGTCGCCAGTATAATTGACTATAATCAGCCGTCAAACCACCTCCCGTCGCCGATCCTCCCTTGGGCATTTCGCAAACCGTGCCCGATAACTCCGCGTGAAATACGACGGTGATTCAAACCCGCAGGCGATGCTCACTTCCAGCACACTCAGATCGCTCTGGCGCAGCAACTGCCGGGCTTTTTCCAAGCGCAGGCCGAGGTAGAAGTTGCTCGGGGTGTCGTTCAAATGCAGGCGAAACAGGCGCTCCAGCTGACGCCGCGTTACGTTGATAGCGTCGGCCAGCGCCAATGTGCTCAGGGGCGGCTCGGTGTGTTGCTCCATCTCGCCGATCACTTGCACCAGTTTTTTGTTGTTGATGCCGTAGCGCGTGGCGATCTGCATGCGCTGGTGGTCTTTGCGTGGGCGGATACGGCCGAGCACGAATTGTTCGGAAACCTGGATCGCCAGCTCCGAGCCATGAGCCTGGGCGATCAGGTCGAGCATCAGGTCGATGGAAGCGGTGCCGCCCGCGCAGGTGATGCGACGGCGGTCGATTTCGAAGAGTTCCTGGGTCACTGTGAGCTGCGGGTAGGATTCCTTGAAAGCGTCGATGGCTTCCCAGTGCAGGGTCAGCCGGTGGCCATCGAGCAGGCCTGCTTCAGCCAGCACGCAGGCGCCGGTGTCGATGGCGCCGAGGGTCACGCCGTCATGGTCGAGGCGGCGCAGCCAGTGTTCCAGCGCGGGAGTGGCGAACTGCAAGGGTTCAAAGCCCGCCACCACCAACAATGTCGCGCCTTTTTTCAGCGGTTCCAACGCGGCGTCGGCGTTGACCGACATGCCATTGCTCGCCAGCACCGCGCCGCCATCGGCACTCAACACGTGCCAGCGGTACAGCTCGCCACGAAAGCGGTTGGCCACCCGCAGCGGCTCCAGCGCGGAGATAAAGCCAATGGCCGAAAAGCCCGGCATCAGCAGAAAGTAGAAATCCTGGGACATGGTGGCGCTCTCGTCGGACGGGCAGCGTGGCACTGTGATACTCCCGTTCACGGACGGATTCAAGGGGGCAGGTCGCTGCAGTGCAAGAGCGGGTCGCCGCCGTGCGTTTTGTCGCCCCCAAAGCGACGTAACGTAAAACCCGCACCATCAGCCTCACGGCGCACAAAGACGCCGGCCCCCACAATAACGACCTGCCGAGGGATCCACCATGAACCGACTGATCAGCCGCTGCGTGCTCGCACTCAGCGCCAGCGCCATCTTGAGCACCCACGTAATGGCCGCCGATGCGGCGTCCTGCCAGAACGTGCGCATGGGTGTGGTGAACTGGACCGATGTAATCGCCACCAGCGCCATGACCCAAGTGTTGCTCGACGGCCTCGGCTACAAGACCAAACAGACCAGTGCCTCGCAGCAAATCATCTTCGCCGGCATCCGCGACCAACGCCTGGATATGTTCCTGGGCTACTGGAACCCACTGATGACCCAGACCATCACCCCATTCATCGACGCCAAGCAAGTCAAGGTCCTCGAAAAACCAAGCCTGGAAGACGCGCGCGCCACCCTCGCCGTGCCGACCTACCTGGCGGACAAGGGCCTGAAAACCTTCGCCGACATCGCCAAATTCGAAAAAGAACTGGGCGGCAAGATCTACGGCATCGAGCCCGGCTCGGGCGCCAACACGCAGATCAAGGCGATGATCGCCAAGAACCAGTTCGGCCTGGGCAAGTTCCAGCTGGTGGAATCGAGTGAAGCCGGCATGCTCGCCGCCGTCGACCGGGCGGTCCGCCGCAAGGAGGCCGTGGTGTTCTTTGGCTGGGCGCCGCACCCTATGAACGTCAACGTCGCCATGACTTACCTCACCGGCAGCGACGACGCCCTGGGCCCGAACGAAGGCATGGCGACCGTGTGGACCGTGACCGCGCCAACCTACGCCGAGCAGTGCCCCAACGTGCACAAACTGCTGACCAACCTGACCTTCACCGCCGCCGACGAGAGCCGGATGATGCAGCCGTTGCTGGATCACAAGGACGCCCTCGAGTCCGCCAAACAGTGGCTCAAGGATCACCCGCAAGACCAGGCTCGTTGGCTGGAAGGTGTGACCACCTTCGATGGCAGACCGGCTGCGGCCAACCTGCAATTGACCAGCAAGTAACCCCTTTTCAATCACCGCTTCGCAGCTACAAGCGGCTGCGAACGGCATCACTACGCCTGTAAGGAACCGCCCCATGAACCACGACGTCATCATCACCTGCGCACTCACCGGTGCTGGCGACACGACCAGCAGAAGCCCGCACGTGCCGGTCACCCCCAAGCAAATCGCCGCCGCAGCGGTGGAAGCCGCCAAGGCCGGCGCCACCGTGGTGCACTGCCACGTGCGCGACCCCGAGACCGGCAAGTTCAGCCGTGACGTGGCCCTGTACCGCGAAGTGATGGAACGCATCCGTGAGGCCGACATCGACATCATCGTCAACCTCACCGCCGGCATGGGCGGCGACCTGGAGATCGGTGGCGGCGAGCACCCGATGGCGTTCGGCCCTAACACCGACCTGGTCGGCCCGCTGACCCGCCTGGCCCATGTGGAAGAGCTGCTGCCGGAGATCTGCACCCTGGACTGCGGCACCCTGAACTTCGGCGATGGCGACACCATTTACGTGTCCACCCCGGCGCAACTAAGGGCTGGTGCCAAGCGCATCCAAGCGTTGGGCGTTAAGCCCGAACTGGAAATTTTCGACACCGGTCACCTGTGGTTTGCCAAGCAGATGATCAAGGAAGGCCTGCTCGATAATCCCCTGTTCCAACTGTGCCTGGGCATTCCCTGGGGCGCGCCGGCCGACACCACCACCATGAAAGCCATGGTCGACAACCTGCCCGCCGACGCGGTATGGGCCGGTTTCGGCATCGGTCGCATGCAAATGCCAATGGCCGCGCAAGCGGTGCTGCTGGGCGGCAACGTGAGGGTAGGCCTGGAGGACAACCTGTGGCTGGACAAAGGCGTGCTCGCCACCAACGGGCAACTGGTGGAGCGCGCGAGTGAAATTCTCAGCCGGTTGGGTGCTCGGGTCATGACCCCGACGGAAGGCCGAATCAAGATGGGCCTGACCAAACGCGGCTGACTTCCAAACACCACTAAATCCTGTGGGAGCCGGGCTTGCCCGCGATTGCGGTACGTCAGCCGCCAAATACACCAACTGACACACCGCTATCGCAGGCAAGCCAGATCCCACAGGTGATCACCGAACTCTTTAGGAATTTGCCATGCGCTTTATCACTGAAATCAAAACCTTCGCCGCCCTCGGCAGCGGTGTTATCGGCAGCGGCTGGGTGTCCCGCGCCCTGGCCCACGGCCTGGATGTAATCGCCTGGGACCCGGCGCCCGGTGCCGAAGCCGCCCTGCGCAAGCGGGTCGCCAACGCCTGGGGCGCCCTTGAGAAACAAGGCCTGGCACTGGGCGCGTCCCAGGACCGCCTGCGCTTTGTCGACACTATCGAAGCGTGCGTGAAAGACGCCGACTTCATCCAGGAAAGCGCCCCGGAACGCCTGGCGCTGAAGCTGGAGTTACACAGCAAGATCAGCGCGGCAGCCAAGCCGAATGCGTTGATTGGCTCAAGCACCTCCGGCCTGTTGCCAAGCGAGTTCTACGAGCGCTCGACTCACCCTGAGCGTTGCGTGGTCGGCCACCCGTTCAACCCGGTTTACCTGTTGCCGCTGGTGGAAGTCGTCGGCGGCAAGAACACTGCGCCAGAGGCCATTCAGGCGGCAATCAAGGTGTATGAATCCCTCGGCATGAGGCCCTTGCATGTGCGCAAGGAAGTGCCTGGGTTTATCGCCGATCGTCTGCTGGAAGCGCTGTGGCGTGAGGCGCTGCACCTGGTCAATGACGGCGTGGCCACCACGGGCGAAATCGATGACGCCATCCGCTTTGGCGCGGGGCTACGATGGTCGTTCATGGGTACCTTCCTGACCTACACCCTGGCGGGTGGCGATGCCGGCATGCGGCACTTCATGGCGCAGTTCGGCCCGGCGTTGCAACTGCCGTGGACTTACCTGCCGGCGCCGGAACTGACCGACAAGCTGATTGACGATGTGGTCGACGGCACCAGCGATCAGCTGGGAAAACACAGCATTTCTGCGCTGGAGCGCTATCGTGATGATTGCCTGCTGGCGGTGCTGGAAGCCGTGAAAACCACCAAGGCCAAGCACGGTATGAGCTTCACTGAATAAACCACAATTTTGACTGCGTACAAATTCGGAATTTATGTGATGCCTGCGCTGACGACCTACACCACAAACATCCTTCCCGACTGGGTGGATTACAACGGCCACCTGCGCGACGCGTTCTACCTGCTGATCTTCAGCTACGCCACCGACGCGCTGATGGACACCCTGGGTCTTACCCGTGAAAGCCGCGAAGCCAGCGGTCACTCACTGTTCACCCTGGAGTTGCACCTGAACTACCTGCACGAGGTGAAACTGGGGGCCGAGGTCGAGGTGCATACCCAACTGATCGCCCATGACGCCAAGCGCCTGCATCTTTATCACAGCCTGCACTTGGTGGGTGATGCGAAGGAACTGGCGGGCAACGAGCAAATGCTGCTGCACGTGGACCTCGCCGGCCCGCATTCGGCGCCATTCACCGAGGCCACGCTGGGGAAACTTGCGGCCATCCACGCCGAGCAGACCGACCTGGCCCGCCCCGCCCTCCTCGGCCGCCTCATAGGGTTACCCACGCCAAAATGAACAGCCAAAAAAAGCCCCGATCAAGCCGTGACAAGATCGGGGCAGAGTGCTTTGTGTAGGCCTTACATCCCGAGGGTGACCAAACCTTCAAGTCGCTTGCCTGGCAGTCAATGTACCCATTACTGCTGTCGGTAAACGGCTCGAAAACGACCTGTTCATAGCCATCTGAGGCATTCGTTGATTCTGCCCTTGCCGACCGGCTGATGGCCTACCAGAATCCACGTCAGATCCCGCTCCCTACACCAGGATAAACGTCATGATGCACGCGGACTTGATTGACCAGGATGACCTGCTGGGCCAACTGCGCTCATTGGGCTTTGAAGTGTCCAGCGGCGCCACCGCCGAGCAGGCCTGCGAGTGCGCGGTGCGTGGATTGAGCCCGGCGCGGGCCAAGGCACTCAAGGGCATGGTTGAGCAGATGTACACCGGTAGCGCGACGATCTTGCCGGCGGTGAGGCAGGCGATCGACAAGCAGTTGTTGCCGGCTTTGGTTCAGTTCAAGCAGAACTCAGGCACCTGATAGCCCGCATTTGCGAGCAAGCCCGCTCCCACATTTGACCTTGTTCACAAATCAAAATGTGGGAGCGGGCTTGCCTGCGATAGAGGCAACTCGTTCTAGAGCGTTACGCTGGCGAAAGTCGACTCGTTACGCGCCTGGCTCAATGCCGACATCGGCCCCGACAACGGCGACAACACCAGCGCCTGCGGAATCGGCATCATCGCCACCTGTTGGGCGGTGTTGGAACCAACGCGCTCATCCCGTGGCGGAATGCCGAAGTATTCGCGGTAGCACTTGGAAAAGTGCGGCGTCGACACAAACCCGCACACCGACGCCACTTCGATGATCGACATCGGCGTTTGCTTGAGCAACTGCCGTGCGCGGATCAGGCGCAGCTTGAGGTAGTAGCGCGACGGTGAACAGTGCAGGTACTTCTGGAACAACCGCTCCAGCTGGCGACGGGACACGGCGACGTATACCGCCAGTTCATCCAGGTCGATCGGCTCTTCCAGGTTGGCTTCCATCAGCGCGACAATTTCCTGCAGCTTCGGCTGGTTGGTGCCGAGCATGTGCTTGAGTGGCACACGCTGGTGATCCTGTTCATTGCGGATACGTTCGTACACAAACATCTCAGAGATCGCGGCCGACAGTTCACGGCCGTGGTCGCGGCTGATCAGGTGCAGCATCATGTCCAGCGGGGCGGTGCCGCCGGAGCTGGTGAAACGGTTGCGGTCGAGGGTGAACAGGCGTGTGCTCATGACCACGCGTGGGAAGGCTTCCTGCATCGAGGCCAGGCATTCCCAGTGCACGCTGCAATCAAAGCCGTCGAGCAAACCGGCGCAGGCCAGGGCCCAACTGCCAGTGCACACCGCGCCCAGGCGACGGGACTGGCGCGCCTGGCTTTGCAGCCACGACACATGTTCACGGGTAACGGTGCGCTGGATACCCACGCCGCCGCACACGATCACCGTGTCCAGGGCCGGGGCTTTATGCATGGAGGCATCGGGCGTGATTTGCAGACCGTCGCTGGCCCACACCTGGTTTCCGTCGACACTCAGGGTCGTCCAGCGATACAGCTCGCGGCCGGAGAGCTGGTTGGCCATGCGCAGGGGTTCGACTGCGGACGCCAGGGAAATCAGCGTGAAATTGTCCAGCAGCAAAAAGCCGATGGATTGAGGCGCACGGTTCTGGGGTTGGGCCCCTGAGTTGAACGACGTCATCGCGGTATCTCCTCACACAAAGCGGGTGATGGCCTCAGGCGAGGCTCTTGTTATTGCGCTCTTCATCCATAAAGAAGAGAGGCTTTGAATTGATAGAGCAATTGCCGTGCCTGAATTTGAATGGCTATTCAATAAATCCTAAAAACGACCTCATGACGCGTCTAAATAAGCCCGCGCCGTACGTAGGGATATCGCCAGAATTGCGCGTAGGAACGAGCCTGCTCAAAGAGTGTGAGCAGAACGGTAGCACTTGTGGGAAGGCGCTTTGAGGGATGTGGGACAAGTCTGTCACCGCAAGCGCGGGTGACGGGTGGTCATGCGGGAAATCGTTCGGAAGCTACTTATCTATTTGCGACGCGCTAAAAGGTGGCGCTTTTGGTTCGGGGTGTTCACTTTATGCGCAGTGTTGCTTGAACTACCGCTATCGCGGGCAAGCCCGGCTCCCACAAGGGAACGCATTCCAAAGGTGGGAGCTGGCTTGCCTGCGATAGCAGTGTCACTGACTCAACATTCCACAGCACTCACCGCCAACCCACCCCGCGACGTCTCTTTGTACTTGTCATGCATATCCGCCCCGGTATCGCGCATGGTGCGGATCACCCGGTCCAGCGAGATAAAGTGCTGCCCATCACCGCGCAAAGCCATCTGCGCGGCGTTGATCGCCTTCACCGCGGCAATCGCATTGCGCTCGATGCACGGCACTTGTACCAGCCCGCCCACCGGGTCGCAGGTGAGGCCGAGGTTATGTTCCAGGCCGATTTCGGCCGCGTTGCACAGCTGCTCCGGCGTGGCGCCGAGGATCTCGGCCAACCCGGCGGCGGCCATCGCGCAGGCCGAGCCTACTTCGCCCTGGCAGCCCACTTCGGCACCGGAAATCGAGGCGTTCTTCTTGCACAGGATCCCCACCGCCGCCGCACCGAGCAGGTAGTCGACCACGTTGGCCTCGGTGACTGCCTCGCTGAACTTCATAAAGTAGTGCAGCACCGCCGGGATGATCCCCGCCGCGCCGTTGGTGGGTGCGGTGACCATGCGCCCACCAGCGGCGTTCTCCTCGTTCACCGCCAGGGCGAACAGGTTCACCCACTCCATGGCGCTCAAGGTCGAGCCGATCACGTTCGGCTTACCCAACTCTTGCAGGCTGCGATGCAACTTGGCGGCACGTCGGCGCACGTTCAGGCCGCCAGGCAGGATGCCTTCGTGCTTGAGGCCCTGCTCCACGCAATCCTGCATGGCGCGCCAGAGTTTCATCAGGCCGCTGCGGATTTCTTCTTCAGAGCGCCAGACTTTTTCGTTAGCCAGCATCAACTCGGCGACGCGCAGGTTGTGGGTCTTGCACAACTGCAGCAGCTGCGCCGCGCTGGAAAACTCGTAAGGCAACTCGGTACGATCCATATCGGCCACGCCGCTGTGCGCCTGGGCTTCATCCACGACAAAACCGCCACCTACTGAATAGTAGGTATCACGGTGCAGTTCGCCGTTATCGCCGTGCACCACCAGGGTCATGGCGTTGGGATGGAACGGCAGGTTTTCGTCGAGCAGGCGCATGTCCCGCGCCCACACAAACGGCACCGGCAAACGCCCGTCCAGCAACAGGGTGTCGGTCTCGCGCAGGGTGTGAATACGGCTGCCGATTTGCGACGGGTCAATTGCGTCCGGCCACTCGCCCATCAGGCCCATGATGGTCGCGGTATCGCTGCCGTGGCCGATGCCGGTGGCCGACAATGAGCCATACAACTGAACTTCGACGCGCCTGACTTGTTCCAACAGTTCACGTTCACGCAATGCTTGGACGAACAACGCCGCGGCGCGCATGGGGCCGACGGTGTGAGAACTCGAAGGCCCGATGCCGATCTTGAACAGGTCGAAAACGCTGATAGCCATTGCCGTGAAACTCCTCGGTGAGCAGGCTAGGCATGAACAAGCTGCTACGCTCAGATCGCCCAGATGGCGGCATCATCAAGCTTTTATCCGCCCTCACGGCGTCTCACACCGACGTAACCATGCTCACCAACGCCGCTCTCGTGCGATCAGGCGTTTTGGCCGTTTTTAGCGGTGCAGATCGGTAAAAACTGCGGTTTTGCCACTGGAAAAATCTGTAAGCGACGTTACCGACACTGGATACGACCATCCCTGTACTGGATACGACGCCCCCTGTAGGCGTCAGATTTTCACTGGTACATGATCAGTCCCGACTCGTTTGCAAGGCGCCGTGCCTGCGCTTCATCGCACGCCCCAACCGCAACACTTATAAAGCGCGGCGAATGCCGCCAGAAAAAAGACACAGGAGTCTACCCCGATGAAAGGTTCACCCTCGTTGTTGTTGGCCGCCATGCTGAGTCTGCCAGTCTTGGCGAACGCTGCAGAACCGGAACAGTGCCATACCGTTAACTTCTCCGATGTCGGCTGGACCGACATTACCGTCACTACCGCGACCACCAGCGAAATCCTCAAGGGCCTGGGCTACACGCCGCGCACCACGATGATTTCGGTACCGGTGACTTACAAGTCGCTGGCCGACGGCAAGAACATGGACATCTTCCTCGGCAACTGGATGCCGACCATGGAAAACGACATCAAGCAGTACCGTGATGCCGGCACCGTGGAAACCGTGCGCGCCAACCTGGAGGACGCCAAATACACCCTCGCGGTCCCGGAAGCGCTGTACAACAAGGGCCTTAAAGACTTCGCCGACATCGCCAAATTCAAGGATGAACTGGGCGGCAAGATCTACGGTATCGAGCCGGGCAACGACGGTAACCGCACCATCAAGACACTGATCGACAAAGACGCCTTCGGCCTGAAAACCGCCGGTTTCAAAGTGGTTGAGTCCAGTGAAGCCGGGATGCTCTCGCAAGTGGAACGCGCCACCAGGCGGGACCAGGCCATCGTGTTCCTTGGCTGGGAACCGCACCCGATGAACACCCGCTTCAAGATGAAGTACCTGACTGGCGGTGACGATTCGTTCGGCCCCAACTACGGCCAGGCCACCATCTACACCAACGTGCGCAAGGGTTACACGCAGGAATGCAGCAACGTTGGCCAGTTGCTGAAAAACCTGTCGTTCACCCTGAACATGGAAAGCACCCTGATGGGTAATGTCCTGGACGACAAGATGAAACCCGACGCCGCCGCGAAAGCCTGGCTGAAGAAAAACCCTCAAGTACTCGACACCTGGCTCGCCGGTGTCACCACCGTTGATGGCAAACCTGGTCTCGCCGCCGTGAAAGCCTACCTCGCCAAATAGCAACCGCTGACCCCGGGGCGGTGCACTGCCCCGGGATGTTTTCCCTCTTCGCATGTGGACATTCACTACCATGCTGACTGAACATAAAATCCCATTAGGCCAGTACATCGCTGCCTTCGTCGATTGGTTGACCCAACACGGTGCCAACTACTTCGACGCAATCGCATCGACCCTGGAAACGATGATCCAAGGCGTGACGTTTGCGCTGACCTGGTTCAATCCGCTGGCATTGATCGGTCTGGTTGCGCTACTCGCTCACTTTATTCAACGCAAATGGGGCCTGACGGTATTTGTCATTGCCTCCTTCCTGCTGATCCTGAACCTCGGGTACTGGCAGGAAACCATGGAGACCCTGGCGCAAGTGCTGTTCGCCACCCTGGTCTGCGTGGTCATCGGTGTGCCGCTGGGCATTGTTGCCGCGCACAAACCGCTGTTCTACACCCTGATGCGGCCGGTGCTCGATCTGATGCAGACCGTACCGACCTTCGTCTACCTCATCCCTACCCTGACCCTCTTCGGGCTGGGTGTTGTGCCTGGGCTTATTTCCACGGTGGTGTTCGCGATTGCCGCGCCGATCCGCCTGACCTACCTGGGTATCCGAGACGTACCGCAAGAGTTGATGGACGCCGGCAAGGCCTTTGGCTGCTCGCGCCGTCAGTTGCTCTCGCGCATTGAACTGCCCCATGCCATGCCGAGCATTGCCGCCGGCATTACCCAATGCATCATGCTGTCGTTGTCGATGGTGGTGATCGCGGCCCTGGTGGGCGCCGACGGCCTCGGCAAACCGGTGGTCAACGCACTCAACACCGCGGACATTGCCCTGGGCTTTGAAGCCGGCCTGGCAATCGTATTGCTGGCGATCATGCTCGACCGTATCTGCAAACAACCCGAAGCTAAAGTAGGGGGTGATGCATGAGCATTATCCGATTCGACAATGTCGACGTGATTTTCTCCAAAGACCCACGCGAAGCGCTCAATCTGCTGGACCAGGGCATGAGCCGTAACGAGATCCTGAAAAAGACCGGGCAAATTGTTGGCGTCGAGAACGCCAGCCTGGATGTAGAGAAAGGCGAAATCTGCGTGCTGATGGGCCTGTCAGGCTCCGGCAAGTCGAGCTTGCTGCGTTGCATCAACGGCCTCAATACCGTGAGCCGTGGCCAGTTGTTCGTGGAGCATGAGGGTCGCCAGATCGACATCGCATCCTGCACACCCGCCGAACTGAAGATGATGCGCACCAAACGCATCGCCATGGTGTTCCAGAAGTTTGCCCTGATGCCCTGGCTGACCGTACGCGAGAACATCAGCTTTGGCCTTGAAATGCAGGGCCGCCCGGAAAAAGACCGGCGCAAGCTGGTGGATGAAAAACTGGAGCTGGTGGGCCTGACCCAATGGCGCAACAAGAAGCCCGACGAGCTGTCCGGCGGCATGCAGCAGCGCGTCGGCCTGGCCCGCGCGCTGGCGATGGACGCCGACATTTTGTTGATGGACGAACCCTTCTCCGCCCTCGACCCGCTGATCCGTCAAGGCCTGCAAGATGAATTGCTGGAGCTGCAACGCAAACTGAACAAGACCATTGTGTTCGTGAGCCACGACCTCGATGAGGCGCTCAAACTGGGCAGCCGGATCGCGATCATGAAAGACGGCAAGATCGTCCAGTACAGCGTGCCGGAAGAGATCGTGCTGAACCCGGCCGATGACTACGTGCGCACCTTCGTCGCGCATACCAACCCGCTCAACGTGCTGTGCGGCCGCAGCCTGATGCGTACCCTGGACAACTGCACGCGCGTGAACGGATCGGTGTGTCTCGACCCAGGCGACGACTCGTGGCTGGACCTGGCCGAAGGTAACATCATCAAGGGCGCGCGCCAGAATGGCGTGGGGATGAACCTGCAGAACTGGGCACCTGGGCAGACATTGGAAGGTCTGGGCCGGCTGCCGACACTGGTGGACTCCAATATCGGCATGCGCGATGCGTTGCACATTCGGTATCACACCGGCAATAAACTGGTGCTGCATGACAACAACCAAGTGGTGGGAATACTCGGAGACACCGAGCTTTACCATGCCTTGCTAGGCAAGAACCTGGGCTAACCACGGCGTAACCAAATGGAGGTATTTAGGCATTAACCAAGCGGCGCCATCGAGGGCGCCGCCTGCTCAATCATCAGCTATAGACCCGGCCAAGGAGCTGCCGATGGCTTTTAAACTGATCGAGCACGTCCCGGGTAATCTGTTCTGGGGCGAAGCCCATCAGGTCGTATTCCTGAGGCCCGTTGTACAGGTAAACCTCGGCGCGGTAGTAGCGGGTACGCTCTTCCTCGGGCAGGTCATTGGGTGCCGACGAGTAAGCATCCAGGCTCACCTCATAGACAAACGGGTTGTCTTCTTCCATCTCTACACGCACACCAATGCAGCGTTTGGACTTGCCAAGCAAGGTCTGCACTTGCAGCCCTTGGTTACGCAACGTAAGCGCCGCTTCTTCCAGCGCAGGCGTGACGCGCTTGTCCATAAAACGTTGCACGGTGCCCTGGCTCGGTTGCAGGTCCAGCGCGGTCAAACGCTCGCTGAAACCATGGCGGCCACGCTCGGCCAATTGCGCCTGCTCCTGTTCCATCGCCACGTCCTGGCGCATGGCTTTGTGCAGACCGAACATAAACAGGATCAGCACCACCGAGAACGGCAGCCCCGCCAGCACCACCATGGTCTGCATGGCTTCAAAGTTGCCGGCAAACAGCAGGCCGATGGTCACCAGGGTGATCACCGCCGACCAGAAGATCCGCAACCAGTGCGGCGCGTCTTCGTCCACATTGCCGCCTTTGCAGGAAAGGTTGGCCATCATCACCGCGCCAGAATCCGCCGGGGTCAGGAACAGCACAAAGCCCACAAAGATCGACACTCCGATGACGATTTTCGACGCAGGGTAATGCTCAAGCAGTTGGTAGATAGCCATCGACGGCTGTTCCAGCGCCGTCTTGCCCAGTTCCACCGCACCGTGGTTCAGCACCAGGTCCAGCGCCGAGTTGCCGAAGATCGACAGCCACGCCAGGGTGAAGCCCAGCGGGATCAGCAACACGCCGGCGACCAGTTCACGCACCGTGCGACCACGGGAAATACGCGCGATGAACATGCCCACGAATGGCGCCCAGGAAATCCACCAGGCCCAGTAGAACAGGGTCCACAGGCCCATCCAGCGCTCGCTCTTGTCGGCGTCGCCTTCGTACACGTAGAGGTCGAAGGTTTTCAGGATGATGCCGTTGAGATAATCACCGGTGTTCTGCACCAGGCCGTTGAGCAAATGCAGGGTCGGACCGAACAGCAGCACGAAGATCAGCAACCCGCTGAACAGCACGATGTTGAGGTTGGACAGGCGGCGAATGCCGTTCTCCACACCCGACACAGCAGCAATGGTTGCCACGGTACTCATCACGACGATCACGATCAGCAAGTTGGTGTTGCTGTGCTGCATGCCGAACAGGTTTTCCAAACCGGACGACACCTGCATCGCGCCGATCCCCAGGTTGGTCACCAGGCCGAGCAGGGTCACGAACATACCGAAACCGTCCACCGCGTGGCCGGCCGCGCCTTTCACCCAACGCTCGCCCACCAGCGGGTACAGCGCCGAGCGCAAGGCCAGCGGCTGGTTGTGACGGTAGGCAAAGTACGCCACGGCCAGGCCGACCAGGGCATAGATTGCCCAGCCATGCAGGCCCCAATGCAAGAAGGTCAATTGCAACGCCTGGCGAGCGGCGCCATTGCTCGCTGCTGCGCCTTCAGGCGGGTTGAAGTAGTGGTCGAGCGGCTCCGAAGCGCCGAAATACAGCAGCGAGATGCCGATACCCGACGAGAACAACATGCCGGCCCAGGCGCCGTAGCTGAAGTCCGGGGTGTCGTCCTTGCTGCCCAGTTTCAACTTGCCAAAGGACGAAAACGCCAGGCCGACCACAAACACCAGGTAGGCGGCGATGACCACCATGTAATACCAGCCGAAGCTTTTCGACAGCCAGGCTTGGGCGATGCCGAGCATGCGCCCGGCCTCTTGCGGGGCGATGATCAGGATGGCAGTCAACAACAGAATCAGCGCGGTCGAGGTGTAGAACACCCAACCGTTGACCCTGACCTTTTCCGGCGGGGTCTTTATAAGAGAGGCAGAACTCATGGCGCAGATGCTCCGGGCAGTGCGAGAGAGAAACACAAGGCAACGGTTATCCCGGAACATCGATTTTTCGGCAGTCGACGGACGGGTGTTATAAAGACACCCCGAAAATCCTTGTGCCCCGCGAGGCGGTGCCAGGCCCATATATGGCCCGTTTCAGGGGTTTTCGCAGGTGTCAGATGTCGCCGCCCATTTGTAGGAAATGCCTATAGGCAGCGACCATTTGTCGCAGAGCTTATTCTTTGTTGATTGAACGTTCAATCAAAACAAAATAGACTGGCCACCAAGTCGACGAACGTTCATCGCCCGTCGCAGGCCTAAGGAGAGGTGCTACATGCCCAAGGTCGGTATGCAACCCATACGCCGCCAGCAGTTGATCGAAGCCACGCTGACGGCGATTGATCAGGTCGGAATGGGAGATGCCAGCATTGCGCTGATCGCCCGTTTGGCCGGCGTCTCGAACGGCATCATCAGTCACTACTTCAAGGACAAGAACGGCCTTATTGCAGCGACGATGCGCTATTTGATGAACGCGCTGATCGAGAACGTCCACGAACGAAGGCTTGCGCTGAAGGACGACAGTCCACGGGCGCACCTTCGGGTGATTATCGAGGGCAACTTCGACGCCAGCCAGGTCAACGGACCGGCAATGAAAACCTGGCTGGCCTTCTGGGCCACCAGCATGCATCACCCGTCATTGCACAGGTTGCAGCGGATCAACGATCAACGTCTGTATTCCAACCTGTGCTGCCAGTTCCGCCGAGTGCTGCCGCTGCCCCACGCACGCAAAGCAGCCAGAGGCCTGGCAGCCCTGATCGACGGTTTGTGGTTGCGCGGCGCCCTGTCGGGAGACGCTTTCGACACGGAGCAGGCGCAACGGATCGCTTACGAATACATGGATTTCCAATTGGCCAAGCAGGTGAGTTAGAGCACACGTAACCGCTCAACCCCTGAACCGTTGCCGCTCAGTGTTGCCACACCCTTATGGCTCACTTTTCGGCGGTTAACGCCAACCACTTATGCACTTGCGAGGACTTTATGGCCCGTTTCGAACTGCAAAAACTCTACATTGACGGCGGCTACAGCGACGCTGGCAGCGATGCCACTTTCGAAGCCATCAACCCGGCTAACGGTGAAGTTCTCGCCCAAGTGCAACGCGCAACGAAAGAAGACGTTGAGCGTGCCGTGGTCAGCGCCGAGAAAGGCCAGAAAATCTGGGCGGCGATGACCGCCATGGAGCGTTCGCGCATCCTGCGCCGTGCCGTCGACATCCTGCGCGAGCGCAACGATGAACTGGCCGCCCTGGAAACCCTGGACACCGGAAAATCCTTCTCCGAAACCAAGTACGTCGACATCGTCACCGGCGCTGACGTACTGGAGTACTACGCAGGCTTGGTGCCGGCCATCGAAGGCGAGCAGATCCCACTGCGCGACACTTCGTTCGTCTACACCCGCCGCGAGCCGTTGGGCGTGGTCGCGGGTATCGGTGCATGGAACTACCCGATCCAGATCGCCCTGTGGAAATCCGCACCGGCCCTGGCCGCCGGTAACGCGATGATCTTCAAGCCAAGCGAAGTCACCTCGCTGACCACCCTGAAACTGGCCGAGATCTACACCGAAGCCGGCGTTCCGGCTGGCGTGTTCAACGTACTGACCGGCAGCGGCCGTGAAGTCGGCACCTGGCTGACCGAGCACCCGCGCATCGAGAAAGTCTCGTTCACCGGCGGCACCGACACCGGCAAGAAAGTCATGGCCAGCGCTTCGAGCTCGTCGCTCAAAGAAGTGACCATGGAACTGGGCGGCAAGTCGCCATTGATCGTGTTCGAAGACGCCGACCTGGATCGTGCAGCCGACATCGCGATGATGGCCAACTTCTACAGCTCCGGTCAGGTCTGCACCAACGGCACTCGCGTGTTTGTACCCAAACACCTGCAAGCGGCGTTCGAAGCCAAGATCGTTGAACGTGTTGCGCGCATCCGCGTTGGCAACCCGGAAGACGACAACACCAACTTCGGCCCGCTGGTCAGCTTTGCCCACATGGAAAGCGTGCTGGGCTACATCGCCAAGGGTAAAGAGCAAGGCGCCCGCCTGCTGTGCGGCGGCGACCGCCTGACCGACGGCGACTTCGCCAAAGGCGCCTTCGTGGCCCCGACCGTGTTCACCGACTGCACCGACGACATGGTCATCGTGCGTGAAGAAATCTTCGGCCCGGTGATGAGCATCCTCACCTTTGATACCGAAGAAGAAGTGATCCGCCGCGCCAACGATACCGACTTCGGCTTGGCTGCCGGCCTGGTGACCAAGGACCTGAACCGCGCCCACCGCGTGATTCATCAACTGGAAGCGGGTATCTGCTGGATCAACGCCTGGGGCGAGTCCGACGCCAAGATGCCAGTGGGTGGCTACAAGCAATCCGGTGTGGGCCGTGAGAACGGGATCAGCTCGCTGAACAACTTCACCCGCATCAAATCAGTACAGGTTGAGCTGGGCGATTACGCATCAGTGTTCTGATGAGCCTCGAGCGGCAAGCTTCAAGCTGCAAGTAAAAGCAGTTTGGTTTGCCGCATCTCCCACATGCACCGCTCGCTGCTCTTTCTTGCAGCTTGAAGCTAGGAGCTTGCAGCTCCCCCGGAGTACAAATGACTCAAGAATACGACTACATCATTGTTGGCGCAGGTTCTGCGGGCAACACCTTAGCGACCCGTCTGACCGAAGACGAAGGCGTCACCGTTTTGCTGCTGGAAGCCGGCGGCCCCGACTACCGTCTTGACTTCCGTACCCAGATGCCGGCAGCCCTGGCCTTCCCGCTGCAAGGCCGCCGCTACAACTGGGCCTACGAGACCGATCCAGAGCCACACATGGACGGCCGTCGCATGGAATGTGGTCGCGGTAAGGGCCTGGGTGGTTCTTCGCTGATCAACGGCATGTGCTACATCCGTGGTAACGCCATGGACTACGACAACTGGTCGAAACTGCCCGGTCTGGAAGACTGGACGTACCTGGACTGTCTGCCGTACTTCCGCAAAGCCGAAACCCGTGACATCGGCCCGAACGACTGGCACGGCGGCGATGGCCCGGTCAGCGTGACCACGCCTAAAGCCGGCAACAACCCGCTGTTCCACGCGATGGTTGAGGCTGGCGTACAAGCCGGTTATCCGCGTACCGAAGACTTGAACGGCTACCAGCAAGAAGGCTTTGGCCCGATGGACCGTACTGTCACGCCTAACGGCCGTCGCGCCAGCACCGCGCGCGGTTACCTGGACACGGCTAAAAAGCGTTCGACCCTGACCATCGTCACCCACGCCCTCACCGACAAAGTATTGTTTGAAGGCAAGCGTGCGGTTGGCGTGCGTTACCTGATCGGCGCAGCCGAAGAGCGCGTTGAAGCCCGCGCTCGCAAGGAAGTGCTGGTGTGCAGCGGCGCAATCGCTTCGCCGCAATTGCTGCAACGCTCCGGCGTTGGCCCGGCCAAACTGCTGGAAAGCCTCGACATCCCGGTGGTCCACGACCTACCGGGCGTCGGCGAAAACCTGCAGGACCACCTTGAGCTGTACCTGCAATACGCGTGCACCCAACCAGTGTCGCTGTACCCGTCGCTGCTCTGGTACAACCAGCCGGCCATCGGTGCCGAATGGCTGTTCAACGGCACCGGTATCGGCGCCAGCAACCAGTTCGAAGCAGGCGGGTTCATCCGTTCACGCCCGGAATTCGAATGGCCGAACATCCAGTACCACTTCCTGCCGGTCGCGATTAACTACAACGGCAGCAATGGCGTAGAAGAGCACGGTTTCCAGGCGCACATGGGTTCCATGCGTTCGCCAAGCCGTGGCCGCATCCAGTTGAAGTCGAAGAACCCACGGGACTACCCGAGCATCCTCTTCAACTACATGGCTACCGAGCAGGACTGGCAGGAATTCCGCGACGGCATCCGCCTGACGCGTGAAATCATGCAACAGCCGGCACTGGACCCGTTCCGTGGCCGCGAAATCAGCCCAGGTATTGAAGTGCAAACCGATGAGCAGTTGGACAAGTTCATCCGCGAGCACGCCGAAACCGCGTACCACCCGTCCTGCTCGTGCAAGATGGGCACCGACGAGATGGCTGTAGTGGATGGCGAAGGCCGCGTGCATGGCATGCAGGGTCTGCGTGTGGTCGATGCGTCGATCATGCCGATCATCGCCACCGGCAACCTGAACGCGCCGACGATCATGATCGCCGAGAAAATCGCCGACAAGATCCGTGGTCGCCAGCCGCTGCCGCGCAGCACCGCCGACTACTACGTGGCAGGCGATGCGCCGGTGCGTGGCAAGCCGATGCGTGAAGTGGGCCCGACTGCACAGTAACTGATACACCGCGGTGCTCCCTTCGCGAGCAAACCCGCACACATTTGACCGTGTGAACACGATCAAATGTGTGCGGGTTTGCTCGCGAAGGGGCCCGACCATTCACTGCAAAACCTCTCCTTGATCAGCTACTCTGTTTGCCTGCGCGCGACGAGCCGCCCACAAGGAAGGTCCCATGTTCGACCACCACTCCACACTCAAACAGCATTTCAGTGCCCTGCGCACCTCCGCCGAATTCTTCTCCCTGCGTTACGTGCGCGAGTCCGGCCACTACCTGGCCGTACGCAAGAACGTCGCCGAACCACCCCACCTGAACCACGACGAAGGCGCCATGCTCACCGTGCGTCTCAATGGCGTGGAAGCCTACGCCGCGACCCACGACATTTCCCTGCATGGCCTGCAAGCCGCCCTTGCGCGCGCCGAACAGCAAGCCCGGTTGATCAAGCCCCACGCGCTGCTCGACCTGCGCGACCAGCACGTCTCCAGCGATGTGGCGGACTACCTGTCCCCCGACCTTAACCAACCCTTCCCGTCCTTGAGCGACTGCTACCAACTGCTGGGTGACGAATCCGCCGCCGTGCCCAAGGACGAGCGCCTGGTGAACTGGGAAGTCAGCCTCGGCCTGACCCACGTCGAGCAGATCTACCTCAACAACGCGGGCGCCGAACTGCGTCAGGCCCAGCGCTTCGTGTTCCCCGGCGTCAACGTCACGGCCTATGACGGCAACGACAGCCAGAGCCGCACCCTGGGCGGCAGCAACTTCGGCCAGCAAGGCGGCGTTGAGGTGATCAGCCGCTTCGGCCTGATCGGCGCCGCGCCACGCATCGCCGACGAAGCCCTGCAACTGCTGCTCGCACCGAACACCCCCAACGGCCCGCGCGACCTGCTGCTGATGCCCGATCAGATGATCCTGCAGATACACGAATCCATCGGCCACCCGCTGGAGCTGGACCGCATTCTGGGGGACGAGCGCAATTACGCCGGCACCAGCTTTGTGAAGGCCGGCGACTTCGGCCATCTGCAATATGGCTCCAAGTTGCTCAACGTAACGTTTGACCCAGACATCCCCGAGCAACTCGCCAGCTACCGCCATGACGACGACGGCACCCGCGCCAGCAAGCAGTTCCTGATCCGCGAAGGGCGGTTGCTCAAACCGCTGGGCGGGGCGCTGTCGCAATACCGCTCCGGCATGCCAGGCGTGGCCAACAGCCGGGCCAGCAGTTGGAACCGTGCGCCCATCGACCGCATGGCCAACCTCAACATCGAAGCTGGCGACAAGAGCCTTGCACAACTGATCGGCGGCATAGAAAACGGCATCCTGATGTCGACCAACCGTTCATGGTCCATCGACGATGCGCGCAATAAATTCCAGTTCGGCTGTGAATGGGGCCAATTGATCGAAAACGGTGAGCTGAAAGGTGTGGTGAAGAACCCCAACTACCGGGCTATTTCCGCAAACTTCTGGCGCAATCTCAGTGCGGTTGGCGATGCCAGCACCTTCAAGGTCCTGGGCACGCCGAACTGCGGCAAAGGCGAACCCAACCAGGTGATCCGCGTCGGCCATGCGTCGCCCGCCTGCGTATTCAGTGATGTCGACGTATTTGGGGGAGACGCCTGATGAACAACTTCAAGGCATTGGTGGAGTGGCTCAAGCACGCCATCACCGACCGCGAACAATTCCACCTGGGCTATGCGGATGAAGCGTCCGAGTTCGTGCGTTTCAACCACGCCAAGGTGCGCCAGGCCGGCCAGGTGCAACAGGCCAGCCTCAACCTGAAACTGATCAACGACGGCCGCCACGCCGACCTGGGCATCACCCTGGCAGGCGAGCCGGAGTTGGACCGCCAACGCTTGGCCGATGGCCTGAAACAGCTGCGTGAAACCCTGCCGTTGCTGCCCCAGGATCCGTACCTGTTGCTGAACCACAACGCCTGGCAAAGCAACAACGCACACACCCGACCGCTGCCGGCACTGGCTCAGGTACTGGAAGAGATCAGCCGGGCTGCGCAAGGCGTCGACCTGGTCGGTTTCTATGCGTCGGGCCCCATCAGCCGAGGCTACGCCAGTTCGTCGGGCGCCTTCGGCTGGCACCAGGCCAATAGTTTCAACTTCGATTTCAGCCTGTTCCACGCCAATGGCGAAGCGGTGAAAGCCAGCTACGCCGGACACACCTGGGACAGCGCCGAGTTTGCCGCGCGCTTCCAGCAGGCCCGCGAACAGCTTCAGTTCCTCGGCCGCCCACTGCACACGCTGGCACCTGGACAATACCGCGCTTACCTCGCCCCGGCGGCGATTGAAGAAATCATCAGCATCATCACCTGGGGTGGGTTTTCCGCCCAGGCCATCGCCAGCAAGGGCAGCTCGCTGCAAAAGCTGTATGCCGGCGAACAGTCCCTGAGCCCGCTGGTGACGGTGGCTGAACAGATCAGCGGTTCCCTGAGCCAGGCGTTTTCCACCGAAGGTTACCCACGCGGCGATGTCACGCTGATCAATGCGGGGAAAGCCGATGGCCAACTGATCAACTCACGCAGCGCTGCCGAATACGGCTTGAGTACCAATGGCGCGAGCAGTGATGAATCGCCCAGCGCCTTGCAGATGGCTGCCGGTAGCCTGGCCCAGGCCGATATTCTCAAGCAGTTGGGCACCGGGCTGTACATCAGCAACCTGTGGTACCTGAACTACTCGGACCTGCCGGCGGCACGCCTGACCGGCATGACGCGCTTCGCCACCTTCTGGGTGGAAGACGGCGAGATCAAGGCGCCGGTGAGTACCATGCGGTTTGATGACAGCATCTATAGCCTGCTTGGTTCGCAGTTGGAAGCGCTGACCGTTGACAGGGAATTGCTGCTGTCGGCGAGTACGTATAGCCAGCGCAACACCGCCTCCAACTTATTGCCAGGCGCGTTGGTAAAACGCCTGACGTTGACCCTGTAAACACCCCCCTGTGGGAGCGCACTTGCCCGCTCCCACATTGGGTTGTGTTGATTTCAGACACGTCTGGTCTGCCCCTTCCTACCGTCAAATCCCATCCCGCACGTGTTCCCGCATGCTCTGTTGTCGCCCGCAGAAAACCTCGCTATAACGGTCAGTGGCACACCGCCACCCCACAGGAAGTACTGCATGCACTTGCCCGGTATGGGCAAGCCGGAGCATTGACATGGACCATGGAAGTTTCGTCATACAAAAGCTGTTCAAGCATTACAACGTTCACGTCGAGCAGTTAGGTAACAATCCGCAGAAAAAAACCGTGCTGATGGTCAATGGCGCGCTGTCCACCACGCGCTCATTTGCGCGCACCAGCAAATGTCTGGCGGAACACTTCAATGTGTTGCTGTTCGACTTGCCATTCTCCGGCTATTCCCGCGAGCACAACACTGTCCTCGACCTGGTGACCAAGGACGACGAGGTGCACATGCTGCGCGCATTGGTCGAACGCTTTCAGGTCAACCACCTGGTGTCAGCCTCCTGGGGCGGTATCTCCACGCTGCTGACCCTGGCGCACAACCCACCGTCCATCGAAAGCTCGGTGGTGATGGCCTTGGCGCCCAACCTCAACCAAGCCATGCTCGACTATGTGGAGCGTGTGCGCGTACTGATCGAGGCGGATGACAAGTCTGCCGTCGGCCACTTGCTCAATGAAACCGTGGGCAAATACCTGTCACCTCGGCTCAAGCGCAACAACCATCGGCACCTGTCGAGCATGGCGACCACCGAATACCGCCAGGCGCGTTTTCATATCCACCAAGTGCTGGCTCTGGGCGATGGCAATTACTTGCCGGCACTCCGGCAGATTGAAACGCCGGTGCACTTTCTCAATGGCGCGCTGGACGAATACACCCCCGCCGCCGAGGCGCAGCTATTCAAGCACTACGTGGGGCGCAGCAGCTTTGCTGTGGCCGAACATACGGGGCATTTGCTCGACCTCGAATCCAGCGAAGCCGCCGTGGCGGTGCACCGTGAACTGCTGGATTTCCTGGTGGGAAAAGGATCGACGGATGGCGCATAATCGCCAACACATAGCCTGCTAACAAAAGGTTTTCCATGCCGAACCGCGTCCCGCTTGATGCCAAGACCGCCCGCTGGCTGCCCTGGGTGGTAGCGATTGCCTTCTTCATGCAGTCGCTGGACGGGACGATCCTGAACACCGCACTGCCGGCCATGGCACGGGACCTCGCGGAAAACCCGCTGCGCATGCAAGGGGTGGTGATCGCCTACATGCTCACCGTGGCCTTGCTGATCCCGGCCTCGGGCTGGATCGCCGACCGCTTCGGCACCAAGAAAATCTTCTTTTGCGCAATCATGCTGTTCAGCATGGGCTCGCTGCTGTGCGCCTTGTCCAACAGCTTGAGCATGCTGGTGGGTGCGCGGGTGATCCAGGGGTTGGGCGGTGCGCTGATGCTGCCGGTTGGACGGTTGGTGGTGTTACGCGCGTACCCCCGCTCCGAACTGGTACGCATCATGGGCTTCATTACCATCCCCGGGCTGCTCGGCCCATTGCTTGGGCCGACCATGGGCGGCTGGATGGTGCAATACCTGACCTGGCACTGGATCTTCTTGATCAACTTGCCGGTGGGCATGATCGGCTGCTACGCCGTGTGGAAATTTATCCCCGACCTGCGCGGCAGTGAGCGCACGCGATTCGATGGGATCGGCTTCCTGTTGTTTGGCGCCGCGATGGTGCTGATCACCATCGCCATGGAAGGCCTGGGCGAATTGCACCTGCCGCACCTGCGCGTGATGTTGCTGCTGTTTGGCGGGTTTGCCTGCCTCGCGGCCTATTGGCTGCGCGCCGGACATATCGATAACCCGTTGTTTTCGCCAGTGCTGTTCAAGACCCGTACCTTTGCCGTGGGCATTCTCGGTAACCTGTTTGCGCGCCTGGGCAGCGGCGCCCTGCCGTTCCTGGTGCCGCTGCTGTTGCAGGTGGCGCTGGGTTATTCGCCGTCGGAAGCCGGGATGAGCATGTTGCCTCTGGCGGCGGCGGCGATGTTTGCCAAGTCCGTTGCGCGGCCGCTGATCGAACGCCTGGGCTACCGCATCGTGCTGACCGGCAACACCCTGGCGCTGGGCATCATGCTGGCGAGCATGGGGCTGGTCACTGAAAACACGCCGTACCCGCTGCTGCTGGGGATGCTGGCGGTGCTGGGGGCGATCAACTCCCTGCAATTCACCGCAATGAACACCGTTACGTTGATCGACCTTGATGACGCCCAGGCCAGCAGCGGCAACAGTTTACTGTCGGTGGTGGCGCAACTGTCGCTGAGCCTCGGGGTGGCCTGCGCCGGTGCATTGCTGGGTGGGTTTACGGCCGAAACCGGCAACGATGGTGTGGAAAGCGTACTCGGCGCCTTCCAGCTGACCTTCCTTACGGTGGGCATCATGGCGATGCTGGCGGCGGCGATCTTCCTGCAATTATCGCCAAAAGACGGCAAACGTGTGGCCAGCCCGGAGCAGCATATTGAGCATTGAAGCAGCTGCAAGCTTCAAGCTGTAAGCCTCAAGCTGTAAGCCTCAAGCTTGCCGCTTGCAGCTCGTAACTTGCCGCTGGCCTGCTGCTCCTCGTCGAGAACATATAAAGAAACTCAAAGGGGCCTGCTACACTGCGCGACATTTTGTTTTGCAGAGCCAGTCCCGTGACTACCATCGCCACCGCTTTTAATACTTTGCCCCTGTCCGCCGCCATGCTGGCTAACCTCGACTCGCTGGGTTATGTCGAGATGACGCAGATCCAGGCGCAAAGCTTGCCGGTGATCCTCAAAGGGCTGGACCTGATTGCCCAGGCCAAGACCGGCAGCGGCAAGACCGCTGCGTTCGGCATCGGCCTGTTGAACCCGATCAACCCGCGCTACTTCGGCTGCCAGGCCCTGGTGATGTGCCCGACCCGTGAGCTGGCCGACCAGGTCGCCAAGGAAATCCGTCGCCTGGCCCGTGCCGAAGACAACATCAAGGTGCTGACCCTGTGCGGCGGCGTGTCCCTCGGCCCACAGATCGCGTCCCTGGAACACGGCGCCCACGTCATCGTCGGCACCCCGGGCCGTATCCAGCAGCACCTGCGCAAGGGTTCGCTGGTACTCGACGGCCTGAACACGCTGATCCTCGACGAAGCCGACCGCATGCTCGATATGGGCTTCTACGACGCCATCGAAGACATCATCAGCAAGACCCCGCCGCGCCGCCAGACCCTACTGTTCTCGGCCACCTACCCGGTGAGCATCAAGCAGTTGGCCTCGAAATTCATGCGGGCGCCGCAACAAGTGAAGGCCGAAGCCTTCCACTCCGACGACCAGATCGAGCAGCGTTTCTACGAGATCTCGCCGGAAGAGCGCATGGACGCCGTGACCAAGGTACTGGCGCACTTCCGCCCGGCATCGTGCGTGGCGTTCTGCTTTACCAAGCAGCAAGTGCAGGAAACCGTGGATCACCTGACGTCCAAGGGCATCAGCGCCGTTGGCCTGCATGGCGACCTGGAACAGCGTGACCGTGACCAAGTGTTGGCGATGTTCGCCAACCGCAGTACCTCGGTGCTGGTAGCGACCGACGTGGCCGCCCGTGGCCTGGACATTGACTCGCTGGACATGGTGATCAACGTCGAACTGGCCCGCGACTCGGAAATCCACATCCACCGCGTCGGCCGTACCGGTCGTGCCGGTGAGACCGGCATCGCGATCAGCCTGGTTGCACCGTCAGAAGCGCACCGCGCCCAGGCGATCGAGCAGTTGCAGAAGTCGCCGTTGAACTGGGACCAACTGGACAACCTCAAGCCACAAAGCGGTGGTCCGTTGCTGCCGGTGATGAGCACCCTGTGCATTGCTGCCGGGCGCAAAGACAAGGTTCGCCCAGGCGACATCCTCGGCGCGCTGACCGGTGATGCCGGCATTCCGGGGGCCCAGGTTGGCAAGATCGCGATCTTTGATTTCCAGGCGTTCGTGGCCGTGGAGCGCGGGATCGCCAAGCAGGCATTGCAGCGCTTGAATGATGGCAAGATCAAAGGCCGTTCGTTGCGCGTGCGGATCCTGTAAAGCTTTCCCGTCCGATGGAGATCCGATGTGGTAGCGAGCAAGCCCGCTCCCACATTTGACTGTATTCCAAATCAGAAAATGTATGAGGACACCGTTTTGCGCTCGACCGAAGTTGTGATCATTGGCGCCGGCGCCGCAGGCTTGATGTGCGCACTGACCGCCGCCGGGCGTGGGCGCAAGGTGATGCTGATCGACCATGCGAACAAGGCCGGCAAAAAGATCCTGATGTCCGGCGGTGGCCGCTGCAATTTCACCAATATGTACACCGAGCCGGCCAATTTCCTTTCGCACAACGCGCACTTCTGCAAGTCCGCCCTGGCGCGCTACACCCAGTGGGATTTTATCGGCCTGGTGGCCAAGCACGGCGTGCCGTACCACGAGAAAAAGCTCGGCCAGCTGTTCTGCGATAACAAGTCCAGCGACATTCTCGGGATGCTGCTGGACGAGTGCATCCAGACCGGTGTGAGCATGCACCTGGACACGTCGATCCAGGAGATCGCCAAAGTCGACAATGGTTACCAGTTGCAGACCACGCTGGGTGAGCTGCGCTGCGAGTCTTTGGTGATTGCCACGGGCGGCTTGTCGATTCCAACCCTCGGCGCGACCGGTTTCGGCTATCAAGTCGCCAAGCAATTCGGTCATGAGCTGCTACCGACCCGCGCCGGGCTTGTGCCGTTCACCATCACCGACCAGCTCAAGGACTTGTGCGCAGAGCTGTCCGGCACCTCGGTGGATTGCCTGGTCAGCTGCAACGACCAGAGCTTTCGCGAGAACATCCTGTTTACCCACCGCGGCCTGAGCGGGCCGGCGATTCTGCAGATTTCCTCTTACTGGGAGTCCGGCGACACGGTGGAGATCAACCTGCTGCCTGACCACGACGCCCACAGTTGGCTGCAACAGCAACAGACCGAGCGCCCTAACAGCGAGCTGAAAACCCTGCTGGGCGAGATCTTCACCAAGAAGATGGCCAACCTGCTGGCAGAGACCTGGTTTGTGTCCAAGCCGATGAAGCAGTACACCCACGCCGAGATTGCCGATATCGCGCAAAAGCTCGGCAGTTGGCAACTGGTGCCGGCGGGCACCGAGGGCTATCGCACGGCCGAAGTGACGTTGGGTGGGGTGGACACGCGGGAAGTGTCTTCCAAGACCATGGAGTCGCTGAAAAGCCCTGGCTTGTACTTTATTGGTGAAGTGTTGGATGTGACCGGTCACCTGGGTGGCTTTAACTTCCAGTGGGCGTGGGCCTCAGGTTACGCGGCCGCACAATATGCCTGACACAATGCGGTAAAACATGTGGTGTGCCAGTGAATAATTTGCTGTCAGATGTGATCACCACCCTTGCCGTGGCGTCATTACTGGCTCAATTTAACGGCATCGTCCCGGAAGACTCCAGCCTTCATGTCATCGACCTCGTTCAAGCAGTCCATGCGGCGCCTGTGGGCGCTGGATAAATTCAGCTACAGCATTCGGGTGTTCATCGCCCTCACCGGCAGCATGGCGTTGTGCTGGTATCAGGATGAAATGACGCTGCTTATCCCGCTGTTCCTGGGGATTATCGCCAGCGCCCTGGCCGAGACCGACGACAGTTGGCAGGGCCGCCTCAACGCCCTGGCAGTGACGCTGGTGTGTTTCAGCATTGCCGCGCTGTCGGTGGAACTGCTGTTCCCTTATCCCTGGATTTTCGCGATCTCCCTGGCCCTGGCCACCTTCTGCCTGACCATGCTCGGCGCCTTGGGCGAACGTTATGGCGCGATTGCCTCGGCGACATTGATTTTGTCGGTGTACACCATGATCGGTGTGGACCAACGCGGTGGCGCCGTCTCCGATTTCTGGCACGAGCCGCTGCTGCTGGTGGCCGGGGCCGCCTGGTACGGCGTGCTGTCAGTCCTGTGGCAGGCGCTGTTTTCCAACCAGCCGGTGCAGCAGAGCCTGGCACGGCTGTTTCGCGAACTGGGGCGTTACCTCAAGCTCAAGTCGTCACTGTTTGAACCGATTCGCCAGTTGGATGTAGAGGCGCGACGCCTGGAACTGGCCCAGCAAAACGGCCGGGTGGTGGCGGCGCTCAATGCGGCGAAGGAAATCATCCTGCACCGCGTGGGCAATGGCCGCCCAGGCTCGAAAGTCAGCCGTTACCTGAAGCTGTACTTCCTCGCCCAGGACATCCACGAACGCGCCAGCTCATCCCACTACCCTTACAACGCGCTGGCCGAAGCCTTCTTCCACAGTGATGTGCTGTTCCGTTGCCAGCGCCTGCTGCGCCAACAGGGCAAGGCCTGTCAGGCCCTCGCCGAGTCGATCCAACTGCGCCAACCGTTCATCTATGACGACAGCTTCGCCGAAGCGCTGGGCGACTTGAATGCGTCGCTGGAACACCTGCGCATCCAGAGCAACCCGGCCTGGCGCGGCCTGCTGCGGTCGTTGCGCGCCCTCGCGGCCAACCTGTCCACACTCGACCGCCTGCTGGGCGACGCCAGTAACCCCGACAGGCTGGCTGATGCCACCGACAGCAACCTGCTAGACCGTGCGCCGCGCAACCTCAAGGAAATGTGGACGCGGTTGCGCACCCAACTCACGCCGACATCACTGCTGTTCCGCCATGCCTTGCGCCTGTCCCTGGCGTTGACCATTGGGTACGGCACCCTGCATGCCATCCACGCCTCCCAAGGCTACTGGATCATCCTCACCACGCTCTTCGTGTGCCAGCCCAACTACGGCGCGACACGGCGCAAGCTCGGCCAACGGATCATCGGCACCGCCATCGGCCTCACTGTGGCCTGGGCACTGTTCGACCTGTTCCCGAGCCCCCTGGTGCAGTCGATGTTCGCCATCGCCGCCGGCCTGGTGTTCTTTATCAACCGTACTACCCGCTACACGCTGGCCACGGCCGCCATCACCCTGATGGTGCTGTTCTGCTTCAACCAGGTGGGTGATGGTTACGGGCTATTCCTGCCACGCCTGTTCGATACCTTGCTCGGCAGCTTGATTGCGGGCCTGGCGGTATTCCTGTTCCTGCCGGACTGGCAGGGCCGACGCCTGAACAAGGTGCTGGCCAACACACTGACCTGCAACAGCATCTACCTGCGCCAGATCATGCAGCAATACGCCGCCGGCAAGCGCGACGACCTGGCCTACCGCCTGGCCCGTCGCAATGCGCACAACGCCGATGCGGCGCTGTCCACCACCTTGGCGAACATGCTGATGGAGCCGGGGCACTTCCGGAAGGAGGCGGACGTGGGTTTCCGCTTCCTGGTGCTATCGCACACCTTGCTCAGTTACTTGTCAGGGCTGGGCGCGCATCGCGAAACACAGTTGCCGGCCGAGGTGCGCGAACACCTGATCGACGGCGCCGGTAATACCTTGGCGGCGAGCATCGATGAAATCGCTACAGCGCTGGCGAACAAACAGCCGATTGCGATTCAAAGCGATGCCGAGGAAGCGTTGGCGGCCGATCTGGAGCAGATGCAGGATGAGATTGATGAAGGGCAGCGGTTGGTGCAGACGCAGTTGGCGTTGATTTGTCGGCAGTTGGGGCCGCTGCGCACGTTGGCGGCGCATCTGATCAAAGACACCAGCGCGGCCTAGACCGCTTTCGCGGGCTTGCTCGCGAAGAGGGCTGCAAGAGCCCTACATCCCATGCTGCTTCATCAATCGTGCATAACTCCCATCCGCCTTCATCCTGGCAATTTCCCGATCAAAGCTGGCGACAATCTGCGCATGCTCAGGGTTTTTCAGGCTGACCAGAATATGCAGGCTGTTTTGACTCAGCGGCTTGGGTAAAAACTCCACCGCATCGCGCACCCGTGCCGACTCCCGGGAAAGGTAAAAACGTGCCACATATTCATCCTCCACGGTCATCCGAACCCGCTGCGCCGCGAGCATGCGCACGGCCATGGCGAAGTTATGCACAGGGACTTTGTGCAACTGCGCGTCCCCATCGAACGCCGCCGAATAAACATACCCGCGCACCACTGCGATGGGATAGTCGTGCAGCTGCTCAAGGTTCTGGAAATCGATAGGGTCGTCGCGGCGCTTGATGAAACGCACGCGGTTGAGCAGGTACTCGCCGGAGAACTGCCCCAGTTGAGTGCGGGCATCGTCGTACCAGGCGTTGACCAGCACGTCGTAGCGCCCATCGCCCACGCCCAACAACGCACGGGCCCATGGCACCTGTTCAAAATCACTGGCATACCCCGCACGGGCCAACGCGGTGCTGACGATATCGGTGGCAAGCCCGCCGTTGATCAACGTGGCGTCAGTAAAAGGTGGCCACGCATCCGCTACCAGGCGCAAACGCTGTGCAAAGGCCGGCTGGGCCAGCAACAACACTCCAATCAAAGCAACGGCACGAGAGAATCGCGGCATGCTCAAGTCCTAGGCAGGCAGGCGGTGGCCTTAGCTCAGGCAGCGCCTGAGGCTCTAACAGTAGCTCAGATTACACAAAGAAACCGGCGCCGAGCGCACTCAATGATGGCAATTTGATTTCACTCACAAAAATAACGAATTTAGACACACACGGCGGTCGCGCTTACTATCCGGAACAGACATTTATAAGAGAACACGTCATGACAGTTGAATGGGTCTGCAAACATCACGACGACTTGGGCAAGGAGCAGCTTTACGCCATCTTGCGCTTGCGCAACGAGGTCTTTGTCGTGGAGCAAAAATGCCTTTACCAGGATATCGACGGGCAGGACTTGTCGGGCGACACCCACCACCTGATGGCCTGGCAGGATGATCAACTCGTGGCGTACCTGCGCCTGCTGGACCCGGAGTCCCAGGGCGGCGATGTGGTAATCGGCCGAGTGATTGTGGCGCCCGTGGCGCGCGGCACCGGGCTGGGGCATCGGATGATGGAAGAGACGCTAGAGCGGATTGCCGATATATGGCCGCAGACGCCGATGTTTCTGTCAGCCCAGGCGCATTTGCAGGGGTACTACGAGCGGTATGGGTTCGTGGTGGCGGGTGAGGAGTATTTGGAAGATGACATTCCACATATTGGAATGCGCCGCGCTTGATGGCCTCATCGCGAGCAAGCCCGCTCCCATATTTGACCGGGTACTACCTTTGGAATGCGGTCGAATGTGTGGGCTTGCTCGCGAAGGCGTCAGCCCAGACAGCGCCGACCTTCAGGGATACCCCAACACCTGCTTGATCACCGCCAGATTCTCCTCGATCCAAACCCGATCAATCGCCCCCCAGTTGCGAACCCGATAGTGCCCCGCATGATTGCGCGCACCGTCCTCCTGCTCGAACTCACACACGATATCCAGGTCGGCCAACGCCGCAATCGTATCCTGCGCCGTGCGCCGGGGCATGCCGGTGGCGTCGGTCAGCGCCGGGACGTTGCTCGCCTGCCCACTGTCGATCAGGTAGGCCACATACAGGCGGCGGTAAAAACTGCTCTTGGTCTTGCTCACATCCATCGTCGGTCGCCTTGTGCGGTCAGGGTTTGCCCTGCAGGTCGCGGTACGTGAGGTAGACCCGCAGGTCGAATTCCACCTGGTGGTAGCCCGGCATCATGTACTCACAGAGTTTGTAGAACGCCTTGTTGTGTTCCGATTCCTTGAAGTGGGCCAGTTCGTGTACCACGATCATGCGCAGGAACTCTGGCGCGGCCTCCTTGAACAGCGCAGCAATGCGGATCTCTTTCTTGGATTTCAAATTGCCGCCCTGCACCCGCGAGATCGTGGTGTGCAGGCCGAGAGCGCGATGAGTCAGGTCCAGGCGGTTATCGAACAACACTTTGTCGATGGCCGGCGCATTACGCAGGTGTTCCTGCTTCAAGGCCAACGCGTAGGCGTACAGGGCCTTGTCGCTCTGCACGGCGTGGCGTTCAGGGTAACGTTGCTCCAAGTAAGCACCCAACTGGTCCTTGGCGATCAGCTGGCGCACTTGCTCTTGGAGAGCTGTGGGATAAGCCTGGAGGTACTTCAACGCGGTCATTGGGTCTGCAACAGGGTTCGGATGGGCGCCAGTGTAGCGAATTCAGCGCACGCGGGCGCGCGACCAGTTGGCGACTTCCTCGGCCATCAATGGCTGCGCGGCCAATGGGCCCTGGATAAACGCGCACCCATTGGCCTTGAGCCATTGAGCCTGTTCTTGGGTTTCTACGCCTTCGGCGATCACCAGCACATCGAAATGCCCGCATAGCTCGATAATGCTACGGGCCATCACCGCATCCCGTGCGGAGCCCGGCAAGCGCGCGACCAATTGCGGGTCGAGCTTGAGGGTGTCGAACGCTAAATCGCGAAGATGCGCCAGGGAACAGTTGCCTAAACCAAAATCGTCCAGCGCAGTGCGCACACCAAGCTGGCGCAGCAACTTCAGTTGCTTGGTCGACTCTTCCAGGTTACTCATCAGGCTTTCTTCGCTGATTTCCACCTCCAGCTGGCGCCCCTGCAACCCATGTCGATCGAGTACCTGCTGCAGTTGGGTCGCCAGGTTGGGCATATTGAACTGGTTACTGCTCAGGCTCACGCTCAGCACCAGCTCATCATCAAAGCTGGCTTGCCATGCCTGACGCTGGGCGGCGACCTGCTGGTAAATCCAGGCGCTCAGTTGGCTGATCAACCGCGCTTCTTCCAGCAACGGCAAGAACAACCCAGGCGGCACATCGCCAACACTCGGATGCTGCCAGCGCAACAGTGCTTCGACACCGCGCAAACGCCCGTCATCCAGGGACACCTGAGGCTGATACACCAAGATGAAATCCTTGTTGTGTATCGCCGTGCGCACGCTGTCTTCCAGCATCAGGCGCGAACGGGCGCGGCCGTTCATTTCCTGGTCGTAATAGCGATACTGCTGACGGCCCGCACGCTTGGCCTCGTACATGGCGATGTCGGCGGCGCGCATCAGGCCATTCAAGTCCGAGCCGCAATCCGGGAAAGTAGCGATACCAATACTGACGCCGAGCATCACGTCCAGGCCGTCCACCTGATGGCAGATCGACACGCGCTCGATCAGTTTTTCCGCAATCTTCGCCGCCTGTTCTGGGAATTCCAACTCCAGCAGCGCGGTGAACTCATCGCCGCCCATGCGCCCGAGAATGTCGTAGGAGCGCAGGCAACCCTGCAATTGCTCCGACACCCAACGCAGTACCCGGTCGCCTGCGTCATGCCCCAGGGAGTCGTTGACCCGTTTGAAGCCATCCAGGTCCAGGTACAGCAACACCAGGGCCTGGTCAGTTCGCTCGCTGCGCAGCAGGGTGTTCTCCACTGCCTGGTGGAAGCCGCGCCGGTTCAGCAGCCCGGTCAACGGATCCGTAACGGCCTGGAACTCCAGTTGCTGATGCAGGTGACGAACCTCGGACATGTCCAGCACCGTCACTACCATCGCCTTCTGCTCGGCGGGCAACGGCGCGCAAGACAACGCCACCGGCACCTGCTGGCCACGATTGGTACGCAGGAGCGCATCGTGCAGGCGCCAGCTGTCACTCTGGCGGTACGCGGCATACATCAGCGAGTCCGGCCAGGTCGGCACATGAGGTTTTTGCAGGAACCCCAGGAATTCCTGGCCCTGCAGTTCGTCCATCGTGGCATTGAGCAAGCGTGATATCGCCGGGTTGGCGTACTCGATCACGCCCTCCTCACTCACCACAAGGATGCCTTCGGCGGCGTTATCCAACACCGAGGCATTAAAGGCGCGAGCGGACTCCAAATCATGACTCAGGCGCTGTAAGGCCCGGCGATTGCGCTGATGCTCCAGCAACGCCTGGACCTTGGGCTTGAGCATATGCGGGTCGAAGGGTTTGAACAGGTAATCGATGGCGCCACTGGCGTAGCCCTCCAGCACTGCGGCGGGAGATTGGGCGTTGGCACTGAGGAAGATGATCGGCGTCATCTGCGTACGCTGGCTGCCGCGCATCAAGCGGGCCACTTCAAAGCCGTCCATGCCGGGCATCATCACATCCAGCAACACCAGGTCGACTTCGTGCGCCAGCAACAACTCCAACGCCTCTACGCCGGAGCTCGCAGTGACGACCTTCCAATCGTCACGCTGCAAAAGTGCACGCATGCTGATCAGGTTTTCCGGATAGTCATCGACCACCAAGAGAACCGAACTGCCATCGCCGTGGTGTGGAGCGCATTCCATGCTACGAATCTTCCTTAGGAGCTGCTCCGGTCACTTCTGGGAAAAAACCCGGACAAACAATGAGGCCTCACTCTATCCTCGGTTCCGAAAAATCAGAAGTAACCGCAGTGCCATCATTGCGCCAATTTTCAGGAAGCCGACTAACGGTCAGTGTCTGGAGCCCGCGAGTCATGGGAGACATGGCTTTTTGACGCTTGGTTGACGCCAATAAATCGCCAAAAATATTTAACAAGACGGTTAACACCACCTATAAAGAACCTGTCTGGCCCAAGTGCCATAGCCTACACCTCTCCGTAAAAAGGCCTACGCAATGATTGACCTTTCCACCTGGAACCTCAGCATTCCTGTCGGCTCCCCGCCTGCGACCATCGAAACCTCCAAACTGATGAGCGGATTCAAGGACCAATATTTCCAGGCCGAAGGCAGCAGCGTGCAATTCTGGACACCCGTGACCGGTACCCGCACCGAAAACGCCGTTTACCCGCGCAGCGAATTGCGCGAAACCTACGCGGACGGGCGCCTGCGCAACTGGACCTATCCGGAAGCGGACAACTTTCTGCGCGCCACCCTGGCCGTCAATCAGGTACCGTCCACCGGCAAAATCGTGATCGGGCAGATCCATGCCTATGACAGCCAGAAACCGCTGATCAAGTTGGAGTACCAATTCAAGGAAAAAACCCAGACCGGCAACATCGTCGCCAAGGTGCGCATGCGCCCGGATGAAGGTGAAAGTCGGGTGATTACCGTCGCGTCGAATGTGCCGCTGGAGAAGAGCTTTACCTATGTGATCAACCTCAACAAAGCCGGGCTGCTAAGTGTGTATGCGGCGGATGGAGAGTGGAATGAACGCATTGGTGCGGCGTGGGGGTCAAAGCCGTTGTACTTCAAGGCCGGGGCGTACGTGCAGGACAACAGTGGGAATACCAAGGAAGGCGCGCGGGTGACGTTTGCTAAATTGGATATTGATCACGAGTAAGCATCGACTCCTGTCTTGTAGGCCTAGTCCTAACGAGCCCACAGATCATTCGCACTCTTGAATACGCCAACGATTCGTGTGGGAGCCGGGCTTGCCCGCGATGGCGGTGTATCAGCCGACATCCTCAGAGACTGACACGCCGCCATCGCGGGCAGCCTTGCTCTTAATCGACAGCGACGCCCCGTTGCGGGACCGCCATTCCTGCTTGCGAGAACGTCTCAACGCCGTCCTCGAACACCTCAACCTGATGGCCTGCTCCTGCCTGCCGGACTTTGGCAAACGCGACCTGAACAACGTAGCCAATACGGCGCGCATTCTGGTGCAGGACGTGAGTGATGTATTCCGGGTGATCGAGCACCGAAGCTTCGATACAGCTGACGCCGCTTTATAAAGTCCATCCGAAAAAAAGCCCGCATCGCTACGGGCTTCTTTTTAAATGCTTAAGGCTTAGTTCACCTTAGCGTTCAACTCACCTTTCAAATACCGCTGATACATCGCCTCCAACGAAACCGGCTTGATCTTCGAAGCATTACCGGCGGTACCAAACGCTTCATAACGCGCGATACACACGCGGTTACAGGGGCAAGGGTAAACACAAGCTGAAGTTGTATATCAACGCTCAAATTACATATGTGACATTTGATATCCTCGACTAAAGTGTCGGATTGAGCACCCCGAAAGGAAAAAATTGAACCACAACGACAACGAAACTCCAGGCCAATATGCAACTGGATATTACAAACTTGTATATGAATCAGCATTTTTATAAATCAACGGTGGAGCGAGATGTAGGAACTACCAATCAGAATCATCCGACAACCGCCTATAAAAATACACAAAAATTCAACTGAAAAAAATCACACTCCAAGAATTGAAGTTGACAATCACAATGACCCCTCATACGGTTTAATCGCATCGCACATCCGCGAATGCAATAACGCTGAGGAACTATATATGAAACGTGTAATTATAGAACCGACACTTATCAATCAGTCAAACGACGCGTACCAAACCCCTCACTTTTCAATTAAGACAATCACTGTACCCAGGTACACATTCATTCCCAACTATGGGGAGCGCATTGTCGCGACCTCTAGTAGTAGAAAGTTAGCAGTCAAATAACAATGTACCGCCTGGGCTTCGGCTCAGGCTGCCACTAAAAATGAACCTCACTACTGGATGGTCACGCGGGTATGTGCAATGCGAAAAAAAAATGGCTCTCGAACGACATATTTCTTATGCTTAAAGATGGCGCGGCTTACTTGTGGGACTATAAAAATCACGTCCAATACCAAATAAGTACTAGAGAATTTGAGCGGCTCGTAAGTTTTTCCGCAGGCGATTTCGTATCGGATACAGCTGATGACATATCCATAGACACATCCGGGCTCCTATATGAAGCAAAACCAACTGATGAATGGGGTTGGGACGTGCTATCCAAAATATTCCATACCGGGACATCTCACCCCAACCCTCCAACCCCAGACAAGCCTGAAATGTACAGCGAATATGCTAAAAGTTACTTAAATTTCTGCAAATCAATTCATAAGAGCGAACCAAATATCTCTTTAATAAAAGGAGGCAAAAGAACGTTATTGCCAGCTCCAAACATCTCAGCCATTAAAGAAGCTAGCCTTTGGGAAACTCTTTTAGCACGTCATACCTGCCGAGATTTTTTTGATACTTCAGTATCTATATCATCACTGGCAACCATATTGTATGGAACGTTGGCGGATAAAAAAGAGACCGATTACGACGCTCCGGTCGGAACACAAAAATTTGGTTTCAGAAGGACGTCCCCCTCAGCCGGAGGTTTACAGGCGACGGAGGGTTATGTATGGGTACGCAATGTCGAAGATCTTGCACCCGGCATTTATCATTATATAAGTGAACAGCATACTCTTGAGAAGGTAAACGACCTTCCGCCTGAAGTAATATCTACTTATTTATGCGGCCAACACTGGGCAAATAACTTAGCATTCGCAATATTTTTCACCTCGCGCTTTGACAAGCTTTGGTGGAAATACCCACACTCTCGTGCCTATCGCCCAATGCTGCTGGACGTAGGACACCTGTCACAAACCGCAAATTTATTGATCACAGCGCTTGGATTACATCCTTGGTTGACCGGCTACTTTCATGACAAAGAGATAAATGAGCTCTTAAAGGTCAACGTCCCCTCGGAACACGTCATTTTTTTGGTGGGCGCGGGACACGGAACGGGTAGTTCATACACTACAGAAGTCAGAGCGCTGCTAGACGGAATCTGATGAGAGGACTGAGCATGGTCAGCGTAGACAATAATGACATTGTCATTCTAGGCTTTAAAGATGGACATGACGGGGCGGTAGCCCTAATTATTGGTGACCACTTGGAGTTTTCTGTAGAGGCAGAAAAGGATAATGGTCTTCGTTATTCAAGCGTGACACCAGATGCACTTTTGAAAATTCTTCACATGGTTAACAAACCGCTCGACATAGTAGCTCAGAGTGGGTGGCGTAAAGGACCAAGCACAGAAAGTGCAACTATTGGTGCAGGTTATTCGGGACTAGAAAAGATCATCTATCAAAAACGTTCCATATTTGGTCACGACATTACTTATTTTTCATCCTCCCATGAGCGCTCACACCTTTTATGCGGATACGGACTTTCACCCTTTCCACAAGGACAACCCTGTTACGCATTACTTTGGGAAGGCCACTTCGGCGCATTCTATCGAATCGATGAAAACGTAAATATTACCAAACTAGGTAGTGCACTTGAAAACCCTGGGGACAGATTTGCTTTTTTGTATGCGCTCGCAGATCCGACTTTTAATCTGGGAGCGGGACAAATTCGCTTAAGTGATGCAGGTAAACTCATGGCACTGGCTGCTTATGGAGAAAAGGATGATATTGATGAGGACGCCAGACACATAATAGCGACATTACTCGACAAGAACATGGACTTTAGAACGTTTCACAAACGCCAGTTTCACAACAACATATACTACAATATTGGATTTGATGACCCCAGACTAGCATCACTTGCACACCACCTTTCAAACGCAATTTTCAATCTATTTCGTGATTTTGCACAGCAACTAGTCTTTGATAAAGCACCTCTGTTAATTGTTGGTGGATGCGGATTAAATTGTGACTGGAACTCCAAATGGAAAGAGACACAACTATTTTCTGACGTATTTATTCCTCCGTGCACAAACGACAGCGGATCTGCAATTGGAACTGCGATTGATGCACTATTACATACTAAAGGACTTGCCAAGATAACGTGGTCACCCTATGCAGGTGAGCTATCACAGACTGATACAGATAACACAGGCACCTTCATTAGTGAGCCCTACGATATGCGACATGTAGCACAATTGCTTCATGAAGGCTGCATATTAGGTTGGGTACAAGGCAGATATGAAATGGGCCCTAGAGCCTTGGGAAATCGCTCAATATTAGCGGCGCCCTGGCCTAGAAAAAATCTCGATAGATTGAACAAAATCAAGAAGCGCGAGGGTTTTCGTCCTATTGCGCCAATTTGTTTAGAAGAATGCATGGATGAATACTTCTACCCGTCTAACCCTTCACCTTTCATGCTGGAATTCCGCAAAGTCATTTCAGCTAAAATTCCGGCGGTTACGCATGTTGATAACTCAGCGCGTCCTCAATCAGTCAACAAATCGCAGAATCTTCGTATGCATCAGTTGCTAACCGCTTATCGTGACGTGTCAGGAGTTGGCGTACTGTGCAACACCTCCCTAAATTTTAACGGACGCGGTTTTATAAATAGATTGAGCGACCTGCATCGCTTCGCCAGCGAGCATGATCTTGACGGATTCGTCGTTGAAGACAGCCTTTTTCTAAATTCAGATCGACACAATGAAAACATCAAGTAAACTTATTTATGTGCAGGCGCTATCCAGTCTTTCACTATGGCTTGATCTTTTTTTGATCTTCACGGTTCCCGTCTATTTATGGCACGCCTCTCCTTCCTCGATAGCATTTCTGGCTTTTTGCCTGGGCGCCCCAATGTTGTTGCTGGGTCCTATTGTAGGAACGCTTATAGATCGACATGACGTAAGAAAAACGCTGGCATTTGGCGCCTTACTCCGCGCGATATCTACTGTAGCGCTCGCAGTATCTCCAGATTTTCAATTTTTCTTGTTTTTCGTTATTTCGAAAGGGATATCAAATTTATTTTATTTCCCTTCGATAACCGTTATGGTTCGGCAACTGGTACTTACTGAAGAACGTAAATCATTTTTCAGCCAAATCAGTGTATATGATCAATCCTCCAAAATTTTCGCACCGCTACTGGCAGGTATGTTAACAATACTATTGCCACCTAAAGACCTATTCTTTTTATCGGCCGCCGCCGTTTTTTTAACCTTTCCGCTCCTAAGGTCCATTTGCCAAGTATTCCGAACGCACGTTAACGACTCCTCTATAAAACCCCTACCGTTCTATCGTGACATAGCCAGGGGATTCGCTATATTTAACGCATTGCCGTTTCAACTACGCATTGGTTTTTTGTACTCCCTACTCACTTCGCTGGCGTTAGGAGTTTACGACCCGCATGTGGCATCCTTTCTAGCCCATGAAGGTTTACCTCCGGTTAATTTTTCAGTAATCGTCTGCGCAACAGCCGCAGGAGCGATAGTTGCCGCACTGCTGATGAAGTTAAAATTAAGCAATGTTGATGAGATTTTACTTCGGTCGAATGCATTAGTTGTGTTCTCTGCCGCGTTAATCCTGACTGCGGCCTTAGTATTTTTCCAAATACCTGGAAGAGCCTATCTCTATCCGGTAGTTTGGTTTATGAATGGCTTCGGCTACGAGACGTTGATAATTTCTTCGAACATAATCCTTCAACAATTATGCCCTTCTGACAATATTGGAAGGGTCTCCATGTCCTTCAGAAGCATCCAAATGCTGTGTGTTATCACCGGGCCATCTTTAGGAACACTGCTAATAATCGCAGGTGGCCGCCCAGCGCCTTTTGTTGTGGCTGCATGCCTGGCATTTTTAACTGCATCAGTGTCAATTGCAGTCTATTTATATTTTAAGAAAAAACAGGCGCCCAACCCTATTGGCTAGTGCCCTGCGGGCAGCGTCTAAGATCCATTATCTCTCAGTGAACCACCGCTCATTCAAATTTGCCCAAGCAAATTTCAACCCATCGAGTAGGAGGCGGATTCACATCCGCCGTCCTCTCACACCACCGTACGTACGGTTCCGTATACGGCGGTTCAGGTTATACGGTTAAGTCGGTTTATCGTGTCCAGTATCGAGACCAGGCCGAG